>DASZXN010000554.1:0-13297 GCA_035545875.1 Phototrophicaceae bacterium | reverse complement strand
CTCGCACAATGGCCGTGACGCCGCTCACGCTTATCAGGATGTTGGCCTGAGCAACTATCAGAAATTGATCGCTCAGTTGGTCACGCCGGATGCGATCAATTCCTTCGTCAAAATTATCATTACGCTGCTGCCGCTGATTGCTGCTTATATCGTGGCGACCCGCATGACCAACAAAAAGCTGATGAAGCCGGATACGCGCCCGGTCTGGTTGGTTGGGTTGGGCGGGACGGTCGTGTTGTGGCTGATCCTGAGCGGCGGCGCAGCGCTCAACACGCTGACGCAGAACGATTTCTTCGTCGTGCTCCTGCGTTCCGCCGTCTACGTGATTTGCTGTATGCCCTTCTTCCTGATCGTCGGGCTGGCGCTGGCGCTGATCCTCAACGACCCGCGCATCAAGTTTAAAGGCGTGTTTCGCACGCTGCTGATCATCCCCTGGGCGGTTCCGACTTTCATCACCGCGCTGATCTGGCAGTTCTTCTTCCGCGATGCCGGGACGATCAACCTTGTGCTGCAAGCGCTCAACATTCAAGACCCGCACAGCCCGATCCACTGGCTGAGCAACCCAATTCTGGCCTTTTTCGCCATCGTGCTGGTGAACGTCTGGATGTCGTACCCGTTCTTCATGACCATCATCCTCGGCGCGCTCCAGTCGATTCCGGCGGACATGTACGAAGCGGCGAATGTTGACGGCGCGAACTACTGGGTACAGCTTACCAAGATCACGATCCCGATGCTGCGACCTGCGGTCGCGCCTGCCGTGATCCTCAGTTCGATCAGCACCTTCCAGATGTTCAACACGGTCTTTCTGATCACGGGTGGCGGCCCGATCTACGGTGTCGGCAGGCCGGGCGCGACTGATTTGGTCATGACTTACGCCTACAAGCAGACCTTCCAGCAGGGCAATTATGGTTTCATCGGCGCGTTCGCCGTGATCATCTTCCTGATTCTGCTGGTGGCAACGCTTTTCAGCCTGCGCTGGACGAACGTGACTTCAGGAGCTTACTAATCATGACGACCAATCAAACGACTTCCCAAACGGTTGTCGCTGCGCCGCCTGCTGTCGTCGTTCATCCGTCGGAGGAAGCCGTCCTCGTTGCTCTGGCAAAACGCAAGCGCAACAAGCAGGTCGGCCTGATCGTCTCCTACGTGATTCTCGTGCTGGCGGTGATCTTCGCCATCTACCCGGTTTACTTTGCCTTCCTTGTCTCGATTCGTCCGAATGGTCAGCTCTTATCGCTGAACCTCGGCGATATGTTCGCGCCGATTACGGGCGTGTCTTTCGACGCCTATAACAAGATTCTCAACGGCGGCGTCAATATGCCGTTCTGGAACTGGCTCGGCAACAGCTTGCTCGTCTCCGCGCTGACCGCGATTGCCGCGCTGCTGCTGGCAACGTCCGGCGCGTTCACGATCAGCCGCTTCAAGTTTCGCGGGCGCAGCGCCCTGCTGATCCTGTTTCTGGCGATTCAGGCGTTCCCCGGCGTGCTGGCGCTCAACGCTATCAGCAACCTGCTGACCAAGCTTGGCTTGTACGGCAGTCCCTTCGGCCTGATTCTGGCCTATTCTGCCGGGACGATTGTGTTCTGCACCTGGAACCTCAAAGGCTACTTCGACACCATCCCCGTCGAGATTGAAGAAGCGGCGCTCATCGACGGCTGCAATACCTTTCAGAGCTTCTTTCTGGTCTTGCTGCCCCTGAGCATCCCGGCGATTGCGATCACGGCCTTTTTTGGCTTTCTGGCCGGGTGGGGCGAGTTCGCGCTCGCTTCGGCGATTGTGCCCGCGCCCGCCCAGCGGCAGACACTCCCGGTTGCGTTGAACGTGCTGGCGAACAGCAAATCGGTGCCCTGGAGCGAGTTCGCCGCTGCCTCGATGCTGATCGCTATCCCGACGATGCTCCTGTTTCTATTCATGCAGCGCTATCTGCAATCCGGCCTGACGGCTGGCGGGGTGAAAGGCTAAGGAGTCATCGCGCGTTTAGACGTAATTTTCGGGACGTACACGACCGACGGACTCAAGCTGATCCATCAGCGCGCCCAGCGGCAGGGGGTACAGCATCGCTATGCGCTAACCCCTGCCGATCCCAAATCGGGCGAAGCAGTCGTTTTATCGGTTTGGGTCGGCACGGATACCACGCTCGATCATCTCGTTTGCTACTTCACGACGGGCGAGGATGCGCCGCAGGGGGCGTTCGGCGTGGGCGCGAATTGTCAGGTCGTGCCGTTTGTCCAGCGAGAGAGCGAATGGGATACGCTCAACTGGGGTTATCTCGCGCGCTGGGAAGCGCTTTTGCCAGCCCAGCCGGACGGCACAACCGTTCAGTATCGCATCGGTGGCTGGCGCGAGGGTCAGGCCGAGGTGTTCGCGGATTTCCCCGACGTGCAGAGCATCGCCGAACGCGCTGCCTGGAACTATTTTCACGGGCATCCCGTCAATGAAATTCCGCCATCGGTTGGTCAATCGGCTGGCGCGACGTTTGCTTATCACGTCGATACTTTCACTGTGCCGAAGTGGGCGCGTGAAGCTGTCATCTATCAAATCCTGACGGATCGTTTCTATCCCGGCGACGGCAAGGAATTTCTACAGACGAGCGCGCTCAATCAACCGATGGGCGGCACACTGCTTGGTGTACGCGACCGGCTCGGCTACATTGCCGACCTCGGCGCGACCTGCCTCTGGCTCAGTCCTGCGTGGGTGAGCTACTCGGTGCATGGCTACGACGTGATCGATTACATGACGACCGCCGATTATCTCGGCGGCGATGCCGCCATGCACACGCTGATCGACGCGGCGCATCAGCGCGGGATTCGCGTTCTGTTTGACCTACCGTGCAATCACGTATCCCACGAGAACCCGTATTTTCAGGAGGCGCTCAAAGACCCGTACAGCCGTTATCGCTCGTGGTTCACATTCGACGACTCGGCGATTGGCTATCGCACCTTTTTCAACGTGCGCTCGATGCCCGAACTCAATCTCGCTAACCCCGAAGCGCGCGACTGGATGGTGGACATCGGTCGCTACTGGCTGCGCGAGTTCGACATCGATGGCTATCGGCTTGACGTGGCGAATGGGCCGGGGCCGGATTTCTGGACGTATTTTCACGCGGCGGGCAAAGATCAGAAACCGGACAGCATCTACCTCGGCGAAGTGGTCGATACGCCGGATGCGCAGCGCGCCTACGTCGGGCGGCTCGACGGCTGCCTCGACTTTTACACGACGGAGCAGCTTCGCCTGACCTTTGCCGGGAAAACCCAGCCGCCGGCAGACTTCGAGCGCAGTTATGCGCGCCATCACGCGCATTTCCCGGCGGATTTTCTCCTGCCGACGTTCCTTGACAACCACGATGTGAACCGCTTTCTGCACATCGCGGACGGCGACAAAGCGGCGCTGCGCGCGGCGCTGAAGTGCCAGTTCAGCTTGCCCAATCCGCCGATTTTGTACTACGGGACAGAGGTCGGTTTAAGCCACGAGCGCGATACCCGTCAGGCCGGGCAGGAGGCTGGGCGCGTGCCGATGATCTGGGGCGATCAACAGGATAAGCAGTTGTTGGCGGACGTGACCGCCATGATTCACGCGCGGAGATCGCCCTCACCCTAAATCCTTCTCCCTGAAGGAGAGGAACTTTAAGAAAAGCCTTGCTTTTCTCCCTTCCCCCCAGGGCGAACGCATCAGATTTATGTTCGGGTCATGAAAGGCGATACGGGTTTTGTCGGGACGCGATAAATCGCGTCCGGCATAGCGGACGGCATTTATGCCGTCCCTACGATTCCTTGTGACCCTTTGTGACTTTCCATCTGATTTTGATGCGTTTGCCCTGCCTGCCCCTCCTGAGAGAAGGGTCGAGGATGAGGGCTAAAGCTGACTCAGCCCTTGAGTTCGCCACCCGTCAGCCCCGTGACGATGTACTTTTCCGCGACGAGGTAGAACAGCACCGCCGGGATGATCAGCAGCGTGACGTAGGCCATGATACGCGCGTAATCGGTGCCGTACTGTCCCTGAAACTGCATGATGCCGAGCGGCAGCGGCCAGTTATTCGGATCGTTGAGCACGAGCAGCGGCAGAAAATACTCGTTCCAACTGGCGATCACTTGCAGCGTGGCAACGGCGATCAGGGCAGGCCGCGCCAGTGGCAGCAGGATGTAACGGAAGAAGCCGAAGGTCGAGCAGCCGTCGATGTAAGCTGCATCTTCCAAATCGCCGGGGACGTGGGTGAAGAAGCTGCGCAGGATCACGACGCTCCCCGGCAGGCCGAAGGCGACCAGCGGCAGAATCACGCCCCACATCGAGTCGATCATTCCCAGTTGGCGCACCTGAATGAAGATCGGCAGGATGGCGACCACCAGCGGAAACAGCAGACCCAGCAGCAGAATGTTGAACACCAGCCCGCGCCCGCGAAAATCGACGCGGCTGAAGATAAAGGCCATCATGCTCGCCAGCGCGATGTTCAGCACGGTCACGCTGATGGTGATGACGAGGCTGTTCTTGAGCGAAATCCAGAACGAGGGATTGGTCAGAATCCCGATGTAGTTTTCCCAGTGGATGCCGCTGATGGGCAGGCCGAAGGGCGCGCTCGTGAACTCGCCCGTTGTGCGGATACTGCCGAGGATCGCGGTGGCGACTGGCCCCATAATCGTCAGGCAGAGGATGATCAAGACGACATATTTGAGCGTTGATTGAAGAACCTGCTGCGTTCGCTGCATGATGGTTCGCGTCCTAAATAATGTAAGTTATGGATAACGATTTTGAGGGAAGAATTTTGTCGTAGGGACACGACCTGTCGTGCCCCTACCAGAGAAAAATCCATTCCTGCTGCGCTTTATCCATATCTCACGTTAAATGCGCTCGACGTTGAAATCCTGGCGCATGAGGATGCGCTGATAACCAATCGAAAAGACCAGCGTGATCACGAACAGGACGACGGCAATCGCGCTGCCGTAGCCGAGCAGATAACGCTGAATCCCGTATTTGTACATGTAGGTAGCGATCAATTCGCTGGCGTTGACCGGGCCGCCCTGCGTCAGCACCCAGACGAGGACGAACTGCTGGAATGAACCAACCACCGAGAGAAAAATTGTCAGGCGGATCGTGCTGCCGAGGAGAGGCAGAGTCATGTAGCGCAAGACCTGCCACTCGTTCGCGCCATCGACGCGCGCCGCGTCTTCCAGATCGCCGGGGATCGATTGCAGCCCCGCCATGTAGAGGATCATGTGGAAGCCGAAATACTTCCACGTCAGCACGATGAAGTAGGAGTAGAGGACAATGCTGCGGTTGCCGAGCCAGTCAATCGGTTGAAAGCCGGGGACGACGGTGCCGAGTACCATGTTCGCCAGCCCGTTGCCAATGGCGAGGACGTAACGCCAGATGATTCCCGTGATCACTTCGGAGAAGACGTAGGGGATGAACAAAATCGCGCGAAAGAAGCGTTTCCCGTACAGATTGCCGCGTCCGAGCAGCAGCGCCAGCGCCAGCGCCAGCGGAAGCTGGACGATCAGCGACAGCCCCATGATGGCGAAGCTGTGTTCGAGCGCGCCCTGAAAGATCGGCTGCTTGAGCAACTGCTGGTAATTGCCGAGGCCAACATATTTGGTCAACGGGCCGAAGCCCTGCCAGTTGTACAGGCTGAAATAGACCGACTGCGCAATCGGCATGAGGACGAACAGCAGGAAAATGATCATCCCCGGCAGCGTGAACAGGGCGATCATGAGGGCTTTGCCCCATTCACGGCGCTGTCTGTCGCGGTTGGCTTGTTCGTAGGCGCTGGGCAGAACGCGGAAGCGGGCAGACATAAATAGTATCTCTTAGCTGAACGTGTGTTAAATGCCTGGGCGAAAGCTGTGGAGACCCGCCATTGAGGATTGGGGCTGATCTCCACAGCTTCGCCGTGCTGCTGTCTTAAGTGTTACGACGCTGCGGTCGCTTCTTCGGTCGCGGACTGCGCCGTCAGGTTCTGCGCGGCGACATCTTCAATCGCCTGCGCCGCGTCCTGCGGCGAAGCCGTGCCCGCGAAAATCGTGGCAACCGCGTCGTTGACTTCATTGCCTACCGCTGGGGGCAGGAACTGGTCATAGTACAGTTGGAAATAGGGCGCGTTGTTGCGCGCCTGCACGATCTGCTGAAGGATCGGGTCGGTGATGGCCGATTCAGTTCCCTTGACTGTCGGCACCGCAAAGAAAGCGGCGGCGGCGTTGTTCTGCGCGGTCGTCAGGAACTTGAGGAAATCAACCGCTTCATCCGGCGCGTTCTTGCCGACGGCGATACCGTTGCCCCCGCCGAACACGTCATTGGCGTTGCCTGCGCCACCCTCGACCATCGGGAAGTTGAACCAGCCGAGGTTATCCGCGCCGATGCCCTTGCCGTCGGTGCTGTACTGCGCCTGCGCGCTTTCGCCCCACTGACCCTGAAGCTCCATCGCGGCTTTGCCGTTGCCGAACACGCCTTCCGAATCGTTGTGGTTCATGCCGAGGAAACCGTCCTGGAAGGGCTGAAGGTCGATCAACTGCTGCAAGTCTTCGCCTGCCTTGACGAACGACGGATCAGCGAACGAGCCGCTGCGGTTGTACGCCTTGAGGAAAGCATCCTTACCGCCTTCGCGCGTTGCCAGATAGACCCACCAGAAATGACCCGGCCATTCTTCGCCTTCACCCAGCGAAATTGGGGTAATACCGGCGGCCTTGAGCGTCTTCACGTCGTCGAGGAACTGTGACCACGTGGTGGGCACGTCAGTGATGCCTGCCTGCTTGAACAGCGCCTTGTTATAGAACAGGCCGACCGCGCCCCAGTCCCAGGGCACGCCATAATACTCGCCGTTCTGACCGTAGAGGTCGAGCGCGGCGGGCACGGCGAACGAGTTCTGCCACGCACCGTTATCCGCGCTCAGTTCCGGGGCGATATTGCGAACGAGGCCGTTCTCGGCATACGTCCACAGAACAGCGCCGCCCCAGCTCTGGAACAAATCGGGCGGATCGCCCGCCTGCATGACGGTCACGAGTTTCTGCTTGAAGGGGTCGTTGTCGAGGATCGTGATCTTAATCTCGACGTTGGGGTGCGCCGCCGTGTATTGGTCAGCGAGACCCTGCCAGTAAGCCGCCTGTTTGGGATCGGTGCTGATGTGCCACCAGTTGATCGTCACTTTGCCCTGCGCCGACACCGATCCGAACGAGAAGGCGGCAGCGAAGACGATCAGGGCGAGTACCGCGAAACGAATTCTTCTACTCATTGCTAAACTCCTTCAACAAAGGTCAACAATTTGCTTTTGAGTGGTGAGATACCGGGTTACAGCGGTTTTCTTCTCCTTTGATCTCGTGCGTAACGTTTTTAAATGATAACCTCTGTTTGCTGATGACATTTTATTGTAACGTTATAGCTCGTTACAGTAACGTCAGTATGCTAACTAGAACCGATCAACTTGTCAAGCGATTGCTGTCCCCTGGAACAGGCGAACCGAGCGGACATAGGCTTTGGGCTGGCACTGGGTACAATGATGAACAAATGGGGCGGTGTTCACGAATAGAAAAGGGTTCTTTCCATATGCCAAAATTGCGTTTTGCAGCGCCAAAAGAACGGCGGGTTGCTTTGGTGACCGGGGGAGCGCGCGGGATCGGCGGCGCGAGCGCCATTCGCATCGCTGAAGAGGGGCGCGACATCGTGATCGCGGACGTGGAGGACGGCAGCGAGACGATGGCCGCCATCGAAGCGCTCGGCCAGAAGGCGCTTTACGTCAAAACCGACGTAACGGATGCGGCTGCCGTCAAAGCGCTGGTCGCTCAGACCGTTGCGGCGTTCGGTCGGCTTGATATTCTCGTCTGCTGCGCCGGGATTCTCGGCAAAGAGAAGCCGTTCATGGAACAAACGGCAGCGGAATTCGACCGCGTGATGAAAATCAACGTCTACGGCGTCTATTACACGCATCAGGCCGTGATTCCGCAGATGCTCAAACAGGGCTGGGGGCGCTGTGTGACTATCACCTCGGCGGCGCGCAACGGCGCGACCAATCTCGTTCCCTATGGTACGTCGAAAGGGGCGGTCTATTCGTTTATCAATGCGCTGGGGAATGCCTACCCGAAGCAGGGGGTGTTCGTCAACGGGGTTGAGCCGGGGCGCGCGCTCACGCAGATGGTTGTGCCGCGCTTTTCCGCCGAGCATCTGGCGAATCCCGGTACGCCGATTGGCCGCTACTCGGACGCCGAAGAAGTCGCCGAAGTGGTCGAGTTTCTCACATCCGAGCGCAATACCTACACGACTGGCTCGGTCTGGAGCGTCAAGGGTGGCACAGGCTGAGAGGGGAACGTTGCGAGCAGGCGCTGGCCTAAGCTAGCGGTCAGGCCGTGATCCATCCGAGTCGCCTGTGAGCGAACCATCGAGCGCGCGCTGAGTCAGATAAATGTGATTCTGAGCGCGCTCTTTCGCCAGCGCCGGGTCGCGCAGACGGCAGGCTTCCAGAATACCATCATGCTCCTGATGAATGCGCTCGTAATCGCGCGTCATGAACATGTAGCGGTAGCGATAAAGCTCGCTGCGTTCCCACAGCAGTTGAATTACCTGTACGAGATACTGGTTATCGACGGAGCCGTAGATGTGCAGGTGAAACTGGCGATTGAGGGCGATATAGGTGTTCACGTCGCCGTCAGCGGTCGCCTGCCGCATCGTCTCGTTCATCTTCTGAAGTGTGGCGAAATCGTTCTCGGTGAGCTTGCTGACTGCCAGTGAAATCGCTTCCCCCTCGATCAGCCGCCGCGTGAAGTAGAGGTTATCCATATCGCTGATTGACACTTCGACCACGAATGCGCCGCGTCGTGGCTGGATCATGACCAGCCCCTCAGCCTCTAGTCCTTTGAGCGCCTCGCGCACCGGAGCCATGCTGACCTTGAGTTCCGCCGCCAGCTTGTTCTGGTCAATGCGGTCGCCCGGCTTGAGCACCTGCTTGAGAATCGCCTCGCGGATGCGCTCCTGAACCTGCGCCGCGAGGGTACGTCGATCCTCTTCAATCGGAGTAAACGATCTGGAAACCATATCCATCCCTCACGCTTTTGTTTGACAAATTCGAATTTCGAATATATGATCTCGATTATCGTTTTCCGAATTCTACAAGAATTAGTTATTTTTGGGAAGTTAACTAATGCCTACGGTTTTTGTCCACTGGTATCCCGGTCGCACGACCGAGCAAAAACAAAAGATCGCCCAGCGCATCACGGATGCGCTTGTCGAGGACGGTCACGCCAAACGGGAATCGATCCTCATTATCTTCCAGGAAATGACTCCCGACAATGTGGCGCGTGCCGGACGCTTAGAATCCTTGCCCGCGCAGGGTTCCTCCGATGATTTAAACCCCAAACCATAGCGATGCAAGCTCAAGGGAGGTGAGGCCAACCAATATAGAGCGCACTGAATTACGGAACATAGCTTTAACTAAGGAGAAAAGATCAATGCTTACAAGGAAGTTTGTGGTTCTCTTGTCGCTCATCGTCCTGACGGTGGGTGCCAACGTGACCAGTGCTCAGGACAGCGGTAAAACGCTGCGCTTTGGCACGCTCACAGGTAGTTTTATTGATGGCGTGAACAAGATGATGGTCGATCAGTTCCAGGCCGCGCACCCGGATGTCACCGTGAAGACCGAGGTCATCACGGGCGACGACATCTCCGTGCCGCTAGTCGCTGAAGCGGCGGCAGACAGCCTGCCAGATGTCACCTTCACCGCCGACCTCTACGTCGTTCCCTTCGCCAAAGCGGGTATCTCCGTCGATATGGAACCGCTCGCCAAAGCCGATCCGAGCTTCGATCTCAGCGACGTGTACGAAAACATGCTGAATCTGAGCAAGGTCGATGGCAAAGGTCTGTACATGATCCCCTCGTCATATGACGTGGTGACTCTGTACTTCAACAAGACCCTGTTCGAGAAGGCTGGCGCGCCGCTGCCGACCAAAGACTCGACGTGGGACGACATCATCAAGTCCTGCGAGATGATCAAGGCCGCGACCAACGCCTGGTGCGTTCCTTACTCGTCACTCAAGTGGTGGGCGACCTACGTGCCCTGGATCGTCGGTTACGGTGGTCAGGTTCTGAGTGATGACGGCAAGACCGTCGGACTCGACTCGGCGGAATCGCTGGCGGGCCTGCAAGCCTTCACCGATATGTGGACGAAGGACGGCATTGGTGAGCCGAGCGACTTCGATGTCGGGGCTGACTGCTTCGTGCAGGGCGAATGCGCCCTCAACCTGACCATCCCTGGCCCGATGGCGAGCCTGCGTGCGCTCGATCCGCAGCCGTTCGACTGGGACGTTCAGGTCATCCCGTCGCTGCCGAAGGGCAAGGTCACGGGCATGGGAACCTATGGCTTCACTGTCACGAAGGACGCCCAAGACCCGCAGCTTGCGTGGGATTTCGTCAAGGGCTTGCTCTCCGCCCAGACGCAGAAGGCCATCGCCCTGAATTACTCCGGTATGCCGCTGCTCAAGTCGCTGCGTAACGACCCGGACATTCTGGGACTGGCTGGCCCGCCCGATAACATTGGCGCGTTCCTCGAAAACGGCGAGAACGGTATCACGCCGCCCTACTTCCCTGGGAACTGCGGCAGTCTCTACGCTGGCAAGATCAATTCGGAAATCAACGACGCCTTTGACGCCGTTGTCGATGGTGGATCGTCGGTCACGGACGCCTTCACCACCGCCAACCAGAATATCCAGTCCTGCCTCGATCAAGGCTAATCAGCGCTTGACGAGTGCGTGATGAAATACACCCCGCCGCAGGCTTTCTGCGGCGGGGCTGTTTAGACCTGCTGTGCGTCCGTGCTGACTGCGGGATCAAAAAGAACAGTATCAGCTTTGGTTTATAGGAGATAAAAATGGCGACTTTGGCGTTGTCTCGCCCGAAAACGAAGCGCAGCCCAACGTTCTGGCGAGATACCCTGCGTGGATACTTGTTCATTCTTCCAGTAGTGTTAGGGCTGCTGATTTGGACGTTCGGGCCGATGATCGCGTCGGCTTATTACAGCCTCACCGACTATCAGATCATTTCTGCCCCACAGTTTGTCGGGCTGAAGAACTTCGTTGATCTGTTCACGAATGACAAGGACTTTATCAATTCCCTGAGCGTTACGCTCCGCTATGGACTGATGTACGTGGCGCTCTCTCAGGTGGTTTGCATTGGCCTCGCCGTGCTGCTCTCGCAAAAAGTGCGCGGCCTGACGATTTTCCGCACCATCTTCTATCTGCCGATTATTGTCCCGTTTGTCGCATCATCGCTGCTCTGGAAATACATCTATGACAGTCATTACGGCCCGCTGGACAGCGTGCTCACCTCACTTGGCCTGCCCACGATTAACTGGTTGGGTTCAACCCAATCGTCGCTCTTTTCGCTGGTGATTATGGGTGTCTGGGCAAGCGCGGTCACGACGATCATTTACGTCGCGGGCTTGCAGAATATCCCGGAAGAACTCATTGACTCCGCCAAGATTGACGGCGCGAACGCGGTTCAGCGCTTCTTCCGTATCACCATTCCCATGCTCTCGCCGACCATCTTCTTCAACGTCGTCACGGGCATCATCGGCGCGTTTCAGTTCTTTGTTCCGGCGTTCGTCATGACCAACGGCGGCCCGGTCAAATCGACCTACTTCTACAACTACAACCTCTACGAAAAAGCCTTCAAGTGGCTGGAAATGGGCTACGCTTCCTCGATGGCCTGGGTCTTGTTCGCTATCATCATCGTCCTGACGCTGCTGATCTTCCGCAGTTCGGCGCTCTGGGTCTATTATGAGGGGGAGCGTTCATGAGCACCGCCGTTTACTCTCAACCGACCTCGACCAATATCAAGGCGGTGCGCCGCCGTCAGGAAATCATCAGCAAGGGGATCATCTATGGGTTATTGATCTTCGGCGCGGCGATCTTCATTTTGCCGCTGGTCATCATGGTCAGCACGTCGCTCAAGTCCTACACCGAGATCAATCACTACCCGCCGACTTTCCTGCCGACGCAGATTGTCACAACCAACTATTTCGAGGCGTGGACGTATCAGAACACCCAGTTCCCGCGCTGGACTCTCAACACGATTATCATCGTCGTGCTGACGCTGCCCGGTGTTGTACTCACGTCGTCGCTGTGCGCCTACGGCTTCGCGCGCCTCAAATTTCCGGGGCGCAACCTGTGGTTCCTGCTCGTGCTGGCCTCGATCATGCTGCCGCCGCAGGTGACTCTGATCCCACTCTACATTTTCTTTTACAAAATCGGCTGGCTCAATACCTTCCTGCCGCTGGTCGTTCCGCCCTGGTTTGGCGGCGGCGCGATCAACATCTTCCTGCTGCGTCAGTTCTTCATGCAAATCCCGCGTGATCTCGATGAAGCGGCGACGATTGACGGGGCGGGGCATGGCACAATCTACTGGAAGATTTACATGCCGCTTGCGCGCCCCGCGCTGATCTCGGTCACGCTGCTGACCGTGCTCGGCATCTGGAACGACTTTGTGGGGCCATACATCTACCTGACCAACCCGGACAACTACACGCTCGCGCTCGGCCTGAACGTTTTCCGCAGCGTGTTCCCGACCATCCCGCGCACCGACTACATCATGTCGATCTCGACGCTGATGGTGCTGCCGATGATCATCATGTTCCTGCTCACCCAGCGCTACATTGTTCAGGGTTTCGTCACCAGCGGCTTGAAGGGATAGGACTCTCGTGTCGAAGATCGATTATCAAGCGTGGATGACCCAACCGCGTATGCTCAACGAGCGCTGCCGGGGATTGCCGCTCATCTGGACGCCGGATGTGAACTGGTTCAACAACGACTGGCTCGGCCCGACGCCGCACGTTCACGATGAAGCGACCGAGATCGGCTTTCTGGCACAGGGCAGCCTCGAAATTCAGGTCGGCAGCAGCAAGCGGGTCTACCAGCAGGGCGATTTCATCATGATGCCGCCGGGAAAGTATCACAATTACTGGTTCAAGGGCAGTGATCCGGTCTGCTTCTTCGTGACCGTCGCGCCCAATCACAAGTACAAGCGCCTGCGCGACAAGGATTTCACGCCCGACGCTTTCGAGGGCGAAGCGCCCTTCGCCAACGTCTACACCAGCGATCCACTGCCGTCGAATGAGCATTTCCTGTGTGAGAAGGTCACGCTGCTGCCGGGTGAATCCAGCGCCGAGACGACGCTCGATCTCAAGGATCGCGTGATTTATATCGTATCAGGGTCGGCGCAGGTCAGAAGTCACGCGCTTTCCGGCGGACTCGCGGCGAATCAATACCTGCACATTCCCGCGACGACGCCGCATCAGGTGCGCAACGTCGGCTTTGAGCCGCTGGTCTATCTC
>DASZXN010000553.1:0-2808 GCA_035545875.1 Phototrophicaceae bacterium | reverse complement strand
AGGGGCTGAACCGCGATTTCCTCAACAGCGCGATTGTCACGGTCGCGCGCACGCTCGGCCAGTTGGTGACCTGCTCGCTGGCGGCCTACGGCTTCGCGCGCTTTAAGTTCCCCGGTCGCAACGTGATCTTCATCCTCTGCCTCGGCTTGCTGCTGATCCCGTTTCAGGCGATTCTGATCCCCGAATTTCTACTGATTCGCAGTCTCGGCTGGCGCAATACCTTTCAGGCGCTGATTATCCCCGGCATGTTCAGCGCGTTTGCGCTGTTCCTGCTGCGGCAGGCATTTCTGCAAATTCCGCTCGAACTGGAAGAAGCCGCGACCATCGACGGCGCGAACCCGCTGCAAGTGCTGTGGAGCATCACGCTGCCGCTCTCGGTTCCGGCGCTGGCGGCCTTCGCGGTGATCACGGTGCAGGCTGCGTGGAACGACTTCCTCTATCCGCTGGTGGTCGCCAACAGCGAAAACACGCGCGTGGTGACGATTGGCATCGCCTTGCTGCAAGGTCAGCGCGATACGCCCTGGAATCTGCTGATGATGGGATCGCTGATTGCCACGCTGCCGATGCTGATCCTGTTCGTGGTGCTTCAGCGTTATTTCATCGAAGGCGTGTCGATGAGCGGCGTGAAGCGGTAAAACTCCAGTTACCGAAACAGTAACATCTGTGCTAAACTCTCCGCAGGGGGAGTTTATGAGCGTTCGTCGCTGGATCACGCTGGTCGTCGGGTTGCTCACGGCCATTGGGATCATCGTAGTCGCATATGTGATGGTACAGCCGCGCGAGCAGATCGCGGTGCTGCCGACGCTGGCAGTGCTGCCAACGGAAACAGCATCGCAGACGCCGACCGATCCAGCAACGGCGACGGTGCGGATCGTGATCGAGGTTGTCACGGCGACGCCGCTTCCCGCGAGTGCGACTCCGATCCCTTCCGCAACGGCAACTTCGACCGCGACGGTGTGGGTAGCTCCATCTGCGACGATCACCGATACGCTGACGCTCGCGCTCACCACAGCAGCGCCGACGCTCACCCCGACCGTGACTTCGACCGACGCGGTTCAGTCCATCAATCCGCAAACCTATTTCGTGACGGTCGGATCGGCTAATATGCGGTCGTGCCCGCGCCGCGATTGCAGCATCGTCGCGCCGCTGATGCGCGGCAACCCGGTGACAGTCGTCGGCTACGCGGTCGGTGATACCGTCTCCGGCAGCAACATCTGGTTCTCGGTGCGCCTGCTCAGTTATCAGGGCTACGTCCACAGCTCGCTGCTGGCGCTGACGCTGCCCGCGACGGCCACCTTCACGCCTGTTCCGGTACAAATCTATATCCCACCGACAGCGGCTCCGAGCGGCAGCGGAATTCTGTGCGCGGATGGGACGATTTCCTACGCGCAAACAACCAGCGGGGCGTGTTCGCATCACGGCGGAATCGCGGGCGTTGGCGGGAGCAGCAGCAGTTATTCACCGCCGACGAGCGTGCCATCGAGCGGCAGTAGCAGCGGTGGAATACTGTGCGCTGACGGCAGCACCTCACAGGCGACGCATCGACAGGGCGCTTGCTCGCATCATGGCGGAATCGCGCCGGGGCACTAGAGCGCTTTGGTCGAGATCACGAACGCCGCTGTCGAGGGATTGGTCGCCAGCGGGACGTTATGCACGTTGCAGATGCGCAGCAGCGTGTTGATGTCGGGGTCATGCGGGTGCTTGTCGAGCGGATCGATGAAGAAGAAGACCGCCTCGATTTTGTGCTCGGCGACCAGCGCGGCGATCTGCGCATCGCCGCCGAGCGGCCCGGAGAGCATACAGGTCACGCTCAGGCCGACATGCTCGATCAGGCGGCTGCCCGTCGTTCCTGTAGCGATCAGGTTATAGCGTTCAAGCACGTCCTTGTGCGCCCGCGCAAAGCCGATCATCTCGTCTTTCTTGTTGTCGTGAGCAATTAAGGCGACGGTTTTCTGCTGGGTCAAGTTAAATTCCTGTTCTCTGCTCACTGAACGGAAAATTTGCTTTTAATCGTGTTTTTCCAAGTCCCGTTGAGCAGATAGGAGAGCGCGTCGGGCTGGAATAAATGGTTGAAACGCGTGTTCATGGCATAGGCTTCGCCGTAGTAGCCTTCAAGCTGCGCCATGATCGCCTCCCAGGGATGCTGCTCGGCGAAGCGGCGCGCATTGACTGACATCTGCTGCCGGAGCGACTCGTTGTCGCGCAGGATACGCGCCGCCCACGCGAACACGCTCGGATCATCCGGGCAGACGAAGCCGTTCACCCCATCCGTCACCTGATCGGTGATGCCGCCCTGATTGATGATGATCGCGGGCAGGCCAGAGGCCATCGCCTCCTGTACGACCTGACCGAACGTCTCGTTTGCGCCCGTGAACATGAAAGCGTCAGCGCTGGCATAAGCGTCGGCGAGATCATCGCCGTAGAGATAGCCCGTGAAATAGGTGTCAGTTCCCGCGAACATGACTTCCAAATCCTCGCGCAGCGCGCCGTCGCCGATGATCGTCAGGGCAATTCCGGGCGTGCGCGCCGTTTCGAGCAGGAGATCGATGCGCTTTTCATTGGCGAGCCGCCCGACGTAAATGCAGAGCAGCGAGTCGGGATCGCGGCCATTGAGCAGACGCTCGCGCCATTCGCGCGAACGGCGATTGGGATTGTAGCGCTCGACGTTGACGCCGCGCCCCCATTTGCGCATCCGGCGATGACCGACCTGCTGAAGTTCGCGCATTGTCCAGTTCGAAGGGACGAGCGTCAGGTGACAGCCATTGTGGAGATAGCGCAGCCAGTCGCGCAGGACGCTGCTCAGAAAGG
>DASZXN010000552.1:0-13391 GCA_035545875.1 Phototrophicaceae bacterium | reverse complement strand
TTGAGGTCGAGAAAGACAGCTTTGTTCATCCCTTGATCGCTGTCCCGGCAATGTGCGGGCTGGCAATTGGCAGCGGCGCGGTGAACGGCTCGATTTCGACGCTGGCAAACCCGGCCTGACGAACCGCCGCACCCGTGTCTCGATCCGGGTGGCAGCCGTCGGCGGCGAATTTCCAGAGCGGCTTGATCAGTTTTTGCGTCCACCACTGACGGCTGTGATCGGGCGCGGCAACGTGCTCGATAAAGACGAAGCACCCGCCCGATTTCAACACGCGCTTGATTTCGCTCAGGACGCGCGGCTGATCACTGACCGAGCAGAGGACGAGCGTGCTGACGACGGCATCGACGCTCGAATCGGGCAGTGGCAGTTCTTCCGCCGTGCCAGAATAGAGACGGCCTTCAATGCCGTTCTCGCTCGCGCGCTTGAGCAGCCTTTCCTGCATATACAAATTCGGCTCGACGCCGTACCAGTCGATGCCGCGTGGATAGAAAGCGAAATTCTCGCCCGTGCCCGCGCCGATTTCCAGCACCGCGCCGCTCAAAGCGCCGAGCAGCTTGCGTTTATAGGGAGCGACCAGCGCGTCGTAATCGCCCGCTTCACCTTCCTGCGCATGAAACCAGGCGAAAAAGCGCTGGCGCAGTCCTCTGCGCGCCTCAGCCCGTGAATCCGTAATCATGTCAGTGTGCTTTCTCTATCTGACTGATTATAATAGCGCCGATTTTGCGATAGAAAGGGCGCAGCACGCTGCGCCCCTATAAAAACGAACGGTTTACGCGAGGCGCTCTTGGAATTACTGCTGATCTGGACAATTGTGCGCCGCTGGTGGTGGCTGATCGCCATCCCGGTACTGATCACGGCGGCGCTGGCCGTGCCCAGTTTGCGCAGCGCGCCGCAGGGCGGCTTCACCGAGACGATCACCTACAGCGCGATGCAGTCGCCGACCGCCATTCCGCGCCTGACTGGGGATGGTCAGGATACGTGGCTGGCCTCGGAGCTGGTCGTCAACGCCTTCAGCGCGTGGGTTAAGGATCAGCGCTTCAAGCTGGAAATCGCCAGCCTTATGCCTAATCTCAACCCCGACGCGCTCGGCATCGCTTCGGATAACGCGCACAGCGTCGGTCAAATCTACCTGAGCTATCCTGATGCTGCTGCATTGCAAACCATCGGCACAGCGGTGATTCAGGTTTTGTCCACGCGCAGCGCCGATTATTTTCCGCAGTTGGGCGGCACGCCCGCCGCTGTGACCATCCTCGGACAGACGCCGGTCACGCCCGCGCCGCCGCCGATCACGGATCGCTTCGGCGCGCTGATCCGCGTTGGCCTCGGCTTGATCGCGGGGCTGGCGCTGGCGTTTCTCGCGCATTACCTCGATCCGGTGTTGCGCCGCCGCGAGGATGTCGAGGCGCTCGGCCTGCCCGTCGTCGGCGTGATCCCGCCCAAGTGAGAAAAATATTCGTGCCTGATCAACGGTTAACCGTGTCTTTTGTAGGGGCGGGTTTTAAACCCGTCCCTATACTGAAAATATTCTCTGAGTTGAGTCGATTTTTTATTCCGATTTTCCTGCTTATTTTTCTGATTGCCGCGCCTGCCTTCGCAACGGATTACGTCGCTTATGCCTGGACGGACGCGAACCTCGCGCTGATTTACCCACAGGGCTGGAGCGATCCGGTCGCCAGCGTGGACAGCAGCGCCAGCGCCGACGCGCTCACCTTGAGCGGCGGCAGCGAGACGATCATGCTCAGGGTGCTGCCTGCTTCAACACAGGATGGCGCGATGCGTCCGGCGCTCGAAGCGCTGGTTGCCACGCTTGATCAGTTACCGCTCAAATACACGCTGGCGACTCTTTACGGGCGCAGCGGCCTGCGCATCGATACGGTCAGCGCGGATCGCGGGCAAAGCGGGATCGCGCGCATGGGGCGCTTGCCCGATAACCGCGTCCTGCTGATCGCGGGACGCACTCATGCCGCCGACAGCGCCGCGCTCGACTCGGACATCAGCACAATTCTCGCCAGTATGGTTTTCAGCGCTAAACTGCCGCCCGTTCAGCCGAGCTACGTCGCCGGGTGGAGCGCGCCCGCCAGCGATCAGATCATCTACGCGCTGGCGGCGCACGGCGATGCGCTCTACGTCCTCGATTCGGGCGACGGCGTGCGTGTCCTCGACGCTGCAACGGGCGCAGAGCGCACGCGCTATCCGTTCGATCATCCCGCCCAACCGACCGGAATCGCCGTCGATGGGCAGGGTGTCGTCTACATCAGCGACGCGCTCTGCCGCTGCGTGCGCCGCATGACGCCCGACGGCAAATGGCTTGATCCGGTCGGTAGTTTTGGCGGCGGCGCGCCCTTCAGCCTCGCCGTCACGCCCGATGGCACGATCTACGCGACCGACAAGAACGATTCGGGCTATACCCTGCGCATCCTTAAGGGCGACCACAGCCGCACCATCAACCTGAGCTTCAATGCTGACGCCCCGCCGCTCGTGACGGTGGACAGCACCGGGCAGGCGTGGGTGATCGAGTGGCTGACCTCGCTGATCGATGGGCAGGTCAGCGGCGCGGTTTCGTTCGTGGACAATAGCAATGCCTCGACCGGGCTGCAATTCTGGTTGAACACGCTGACACCCGATACCGTCACCGCCGTCCTGAACGATCTTGACGGTAATCTGGTCGTGGGCACGCCGAATCAGGGCGTGCTGGTTGTCAACGGGCGTGGCGAAACGATCAGCCAGTTCGCCCAGCAAAGCGCGCCGCGCGCTCTGGCCTTCGGAGCGGACGGCACGCTCTACATGGCGCTTGGCGACAACAGCATCACGTCCTATGCGCTGAACATCCCGACGGATCGCGTCGGTGGAGCAGCGTTAGCGCTCGACGTACCCGTGCAGGGGACGCTCGCGCAAAGCGATTCGACGCAAACGTGGACGTTCGACGGGCAGGCCGGGCAAACGATCACGCTGACCGCCGTCGATCAATCGCGGCCCTATCCGAACGCGCTCGGCCTCGACATGGCGCTGACCCTGCTCGCGCCGGATGGCAGCAAAACCGCCTTCAACGACGATCAGCCGGGCACGGATTTGTTCGGCGTCTACGATTCGGAGATCGATGGCGTGACGCTGCCGCAAACCGGAACCTATACCGTGCGCGTCGATTGGCATCAGGGGCAGGGAACGTACACGCTCGGCGTGCAGGCCGACCAGCCGATCATCCTCGATGCGGGTGGCGTGACGCAGGTCGAGGGCAGCTTGCAGGACGTGTTCCCGCTTCAGCGCTGGGATTTCGCCGGACACAAAGGCGACATCCTCACGATCACGATGTCTACCGAAAGCGGCACGCTCGATCCGCTGCTGACGCTGCTCAAGCCGGACGGCAGCCTGCTCGAATACAACGACGATGCCGCCGATCCCGCGCTCGGAACCAATTCACAACTTCCCGAAGTGCGTCTGCCCGCTGATGGCACGTATACTATCGAAGCAGGACGCGCGCAGGGTGTCGGAACCTATAAATTGATCATCGTGACTCCTGCCAGCCACAGTTAACCTGAGTTTCGGATAATGTGCGCTTGTAAGGGCGTGACAGGTCGTGCCCCTACGGTAAAATTCGTCGCTTAAAATCGTTATCCATAACTGGCCGTTAGTTAACGAATACACCGCGTTATTGTGGCTCATGAGTTCATTTTCATAACCATTTTTGAAATTTCCTCTACAAACAACAGTCACGCCTGAACCGGATTTCTCAATTTCTCAATTCATCAATTTTATAAAGATTTGAATGGCGAAATGCGATTATATACTCATATTTTGAGGGAAACCGATTCGTGATATGAATTATGACAGTGATTTGTAAATACGTACTTTTGCGGAGCCAAACGCAAAAAAGGTTTGAAGATTACCCAAATTAGGGATTGTGAATACGTAAGTAAATTGAATTTAATACTGAATTTTCTTATCTTACTCTAATCAATCCCGAAAATTCACTCCTCTATATTAAAAATATCGAAATTAATTATGGAAAGGCGGGTCACTGTGAAGTACGCAAAATATCTCACATTGGCGCTGATGTGCATCGTCGCAACCTTCGTGATACGGTCAGTTCAAGCGCAGGCTCCGGCGACCGTATTACCGAACGGGCAGGTAATACAGGAATTTGTGAGCAATAGCCAATTCACGCGCCAGTATCAGTTCTCGGCTCTGCCGGATCAGAGCATGTTTGTG
Source organism: Phototrophicaceae bacterium (assembly GCA_035545875.1). Lineage (GTDB taxonomy): Bacteria > Chloroflexota > Anaerolineae > Aggregatilineales > Phototrophicaceae > Flexifilum. The sequence goes on along the minus strand of DASZXN010000552.1, from coordinate 9,185 downwards.
CTGGCGGTCAGCAAGGATTACACCAACGCGCCCTCGATCAATATTGTCAAGCAGGGGACGAACGAGGCGGTCGCCTCAATCAAGATGGCCGTGAATGGAATGTGCCTGCGTCTCGCTCCCGGCACGACCAGCTACAATCTCAACGTCGTTGCCGACTATAACGATGGTCAGCCGAGCGACATGAGCCAGTTTTACAGCCTGCTGGTTGTCTCTGGCGATCCCTCGCAACTGCTCTGCCCGGCAGACGATATGGCAAAGCTCATGAATGCCACGATCTCGGACACCGGCGTGACTCAGGACGACACCAACGGACAGAACCTCGTGACTGATGGCTCGAATCCGCTGGATAACAATGGGAATTCCACCAACAACAATGGCTCCAATGGCGGCACGAACGGCAATGGATCAGGTGGCAATACCAACGGCGGTGGTAGCACGGGACAGAACGACAGCGGCTTGAACATCACCGCGAACGGCAACACGCCGGGCAATACCAACAGTGGTGGTACGGCGAGCCTGAACAACGATGGCCTGAATATCACGGCAAACGGCAACGCGCCGAACGGCGATAGCAGCACCAATGATACCGCAAGCGCGAACAACAACGGCTTGAATGTCAACCTGAACGCGAACACCCCTGCTGGCAACAGCAACGGCAACGTGAACGACAACGATAACAGCCTGAACGCAAACGTCAACACGCCTGCTGGCGGCGGGAGCGCGAATAATAATGGGGGTTCGGGCGGTAATGGCGGTAATGGCGGTAATACCGGCACCTGCGTTAACGCGCTGGGCATCAGGGTCAGTTGCTAGAAACCGACCATCGCGGGCTTAGAGTTGCCTCGGAGCGCTCAACTCAGGCTGCTCCCTAAACCAATCGCGCCGACCTCGACAGGTCGGCGCGATTGGTGTGCGTAAATGCCCTGACTGACGCGGGCGCTACGCTTGATCCGAGGGCGGCGGATATGAGTTCAGCGGCGCGGATTCGCTGCGCTGGCGCTCTTCCGCGTTCTGGAAGTACGAAGCGATGGCAAGCGTCCCACCGCTGAACAGCCCGCCGACCAGGATTCCGGCGAAGATCGCCTGATAGATCGTGTTGTTCTGCGCCAGCCCGGTCAGTGTGACCAAGACGATGCTGCCGATGATCCCAAGCGCCGCGATCAAAAGCTGCGAGAGCCAGCGCCGCCGAATCCCAACGTACATCAGGAACAGCAGCAGCCCAAACAGGGCGAAGAAGAGCCACGAAACTGGATTGGTCATGATGTCCTGTCTCCCTCACTCAGAGGCTGCGCAGAACCGCGCGCACGGGCGATCCACAGGCCGCGTCGAGTTTGAGCGGCAGCGCGATCAACTCGTAATCGCCGTCCGGCACGCCGCGCAGCAGCACATTTTCGAGATTGACCATGCCGTACTGCTTGAGCGCATGATGGCTCGGCAGGTCTTTGCTATCGACTTTATCCATCGACGACACGTCGAGGCCAAGCAGCTTGACGCCACTTTTGCCGAGTGCTTCCATCAGGCTCAGGCTCGGATAGGGAAAATCCTCGACCCACTGATCATCCGGTACATCGCTGACCCACGTGTGAATTAGCAGTCGTTCGATCCCGTCGAGCGATCCTGCGGGAAAATTGCTGACGACCAGTTCCCCGCTGCGCTGGTCGGTCGAGACGACGCGCGCCCGTCCGATGTAGGGTTCAAGCGGCATTTGCGCCGGATGTTCGCCATCAGCGAGGTAGTGAAAATAAGCGTCGGCGTGCGTGCCGACGTGCGGCGTAGTCGTGATCGTCGTCAGGTTGACCGACGATCCTTTACGGATGTCCCAGTTCAGGGTAGTGCTGTAAGGCGTATCACCGGGAAAAACCGCCGTCGTCGCTGAGACGGTGCGGGTGATGTCGTAAAGCATGAAAGAAGCTCCTGATTTAGCAATGAGCGGTTAGCGATGAGCGAATTTCAAGGTATCGGATTTTCGTAGGGGCGAGGCACGCCTCGCCCCTACAAGAACACTCGCCAGGTGAATCGCTAATCGCTGCCTTTACCAGTCTAACAGCGATTTGCCGCGAAAAGCGTGCAAGAATTGTTCTTAAACCTTGACGACCCGGCGCGGTATAATCGATAACGAGGAGATCACATGGATTTCAACATTCGGGATAAAGTCGCCATCGTCACCGGCGCGTCACGCGGGATTGGACAGGCTATCGCGGAAGCCTACGCTGCTGCCGGAGCAAAAGTCGTCATCAGCAGCCGCAAGCAGGATGGACTCGATGCCGTCGCCGCACCGATCAAGGCGGCGGGTGGCGAAGTTCTGCCGATTGCGGCGCACAATGGGGACAAAGCCGCGCTGCAAGCGCTCGCGCAGGCCGCCGTTGCCGCTTATGGACGGATCGACATCCTCGTCAACAACGCCGCGACCAACCCGTACTTCGGCACGCTGCTCGAAGCCGAGGACAGTCTGTGGCAAAAGACTATCGAAGTCAACATCATGGGCACGGTCTGGCTGACGCAGGCGGTCGTTCCGGTGATGCGCGCCAACGGTGGCGGGAAAATCATCAACGTCGCTTCGATCAACGGCCTGCGTCCCGGTTCGATGCAGGGCATTTACAGCATGACCAAAGCCGCGCTGATCAATTTGACGCAAACGCTGGCGCTGGAACTGGCGAGCGACGGCATTTACGTCAACGCGATTGCGCCGGGGCTGATTCGCACCAGGTTCGCCCGCGTGATCTGGGAGAACGAGGCCATTGCCGAGCCGATTCGCGCGCGCACGCCGCTCAAGCGGATCGGCGAGCCGCAGGACATCGCCGGGATCGCGTTGTTTCTGGCGTCGTCGGCTTCGGATTACGCGACCGGGCAGGTCTTTGTGATCGACGGCGGGCTGACCATCCCGACACTCTAAAGGAGAATTTCGTGGCAGTCGATGTAAAGCAAGTCTTTGACCACGCCGCTGCCGATTATGACCGCAATCGTCGGCAGTTGGTTCCCTGCTTTGACGATTTTTACGGCACGGCGCTCGCGCTGATTCCCTACCCGCGCGAGGCATCGTTCCGCCTGCTCGATCTCGGCGCAGGGACAGGACTCGTCTCGGCACTGGTCGCGGAAGCGTTCCCCAACGTGCAGCTCACACTGGTCGATATTTCCGCCGAGATGCTCGGCAAAGCCCGCCAGCGCTTCGCCAATCGACTCGGCGTGCGTTTCGAGGTAATCGATCTCGAACGCGAGCATCTCGATGGTCAGTTCGACGTGGCGATCTCGGCGCTGGCGCTCCATCACATCGAGCCTGCGCACCTGTGCCCGATGTTCCACAGTGTTTACGAGGTGCTGGTCAGCGGCGGTAAGGTCATCAACGCCGATCAGACGCTCGGCTCGACGCCGGAAAATGAACGGAAATATGCGCAGGCATGGCTGGACGGCGTGAAGGCTAAAGGCTCGACGGACGCGGACGTTGAGGCCGCGCTTGAACGGATGAAGGCCGACAAGACCGCCCCGCTCGAAGATCAACTGCGCGCGCTGCGCGAGGCCGGCTTCGATCATGTAGACTGCTGGTACAAAAACTATCGCTTCGCCGTCTATTCCGGCGAGAAGCCTTAAGGATTTTCTTCCGTGCGTTTTGTGCTCTACAGTGAAAAAACCGTCACCCAATGCCTGACGGCCATCAATGCGCGGATGCACGTCAAAGGGACGAGCAGCCGCCCGACGCTGGATGGCTGGGTCGAGAAGGGCGGTACGTTCTCGATCAACATGACCTCGACGGTGATCGGCAAGTTCACGCGGCGCACCCGCCTGACCGCCAAAGTCGAGCGCGAGAACGGCGTGACCGTGATTCGCGGCAGCGTCTCGCACGGCGCGTCACGGCGGGAACAGATCATCATCTTTGTCGCGCTCGCGCTGGTGGCGATCTCGATCATCAGCAGCGGCAATGCGCTGATCGGTCTGCTGCTGATCCCGTTCGCGGCCTATCTGTATATCCCGCTGCACGGCGACAACATCAACAGCGCGATTCTGCTCGACGAAGTGGAAAAGACGCTCAAGGCCAAATCGAAGCCGCCCAAGAAATCCGCCGAGCCGAAAGCGTCGAAGGCGGCATCGTCCCGCACGCCAGCGCCAGCACGCGCGGCATCCTCGCGCTCGACGGCTGCGCCGCGCAAAAAACCGCTGCCTGCTGCTCCTTTGAATACCGAGGCGCTGTTCGAGGCTGAGGAGAACGAAGCGGAAGACGAAGAAGCCTGAGACGCCGCGCCGCGCTTTTGCGTATACAGGAGTGAATGCTTATTCCGAGTAGCTGCGAAGGTGCTCAGAATGGTCGATAGACAAAAAGCGACGCTGATCGCACAGCGGGTCTTCTTCTGGTCGCTGGTTGCTCTGATTGCGCTGACGCTGGTGCTGGTCTGGCTTCCCAACGCGGGCGATTCGCTCGCCGTCAAGATCACTTTCGCCGTCGCCATCACCGTCATGCTCGCGTCGCTTGTGCCTGTTTTCGTGCTGCGTGCGTCGAGCGAGCACGAGAAGAGCAAGCGCGGCCTTGAAGGTCTCGACCTGTATACGGTGATCGACCGCCTGGTCGCGGATTTGGACGACGACGAAGCCGCTTACCTTCAACGGCGGCTCAATGAGCGTGACACTAAAGCGAAAGATGAACTTACCGTATCGCTCGGCGATTTGCTCGATCAGCGGGCTGAGGCGCGCCGCCCGAACGACGAGCGTTAGGCCAGTTCGCGCGTCTGGAGGTAATTGAGGAGCGCGCGGCAGCCGACCTCGACCAACTGGTAGGTCTGGTCAAACTTGCCGTCGTAATAGGGGTCGGGCACTTCGTCCGTGTTGACCATGCCGTAGAGCTTGGCGAATGACAGGAACAGGCGGACGCTCGCTTTGGTTCCCTGCGCGTAGTGCTGAATAAAGCGCAGGTTTTCCTTGTCCATCGCCAGCACGTAGTCGTAGGTATTCAAATCGGCGTAGGTGAGCTGACGCGCGCGCCCGTCATAGGGGATATTCTTGCGCTTCAGCACGTCGAGCGTGCCGCGATGCGCCGGTTCGCCCGCGTGCCAGTCGCCTGTGCCCGCCGAATCGACCTGAATTTCGCCGCTCAACCCGGCGCGGTCAACCATGTGCTGAAAGACAGCCTCGGCCATCGGCGAGCGGCAGATATTCCCCATGCAAACGAACAACACCTTAATCATGAATGACGTCCCAAATCTGACCCCGTGCAAGAGCGAAGGGCGCAGCGCGCCCTTCGGCTCATTATATGCCCGGATTAGTTTCCGTGCCTAGCACGAAGCCTGCTTCCTACCTACGTCGATTGGCGCGGCTGATCGTCCTGCGGCACATCCTTGAAATCAGCGTTGGTCTGACCTTCCGTCCAGTCACCGCCGACAGGCAGATCATCCGCTTCGCCGTCCGAGATGTTCTCGGTCAGTTCGTCCTCCGTCTCGGCGGGCTTATCGACGGGCTGATCCTCGGTTGCGCCGAGGCTGGCGGCGCTGTCTTCGCCCTCGGCTGATGGCGCATCCTCCTGCTGGCTGATCATGGTGATCTTGCCGTCGATGAACGCGCCTTCCTCGGTCGTCAGAGCAGTGGCGCGAATATCGCCCCAGATGCGTCCCGTCCGCAGAAGCTGGACTTTCTTGCCGTTGACGTTGCCGCGTACTGCTCCGGCAATTGAAATATTCTTGGCGTTGATGTCGGCGTTGATCTGGGCTGTTTCGCCGACCAGAATATTCCCACTGATCTCCAGCGTTCCGGTGAAGGTGCCGTCCAGCCGCACGTTGGCGTTGCTGCGTAGATGACCTTCGAGGGTGCTGTTCGCGCCGAGTACTGTCTCGAAGCCGACGGGTGGCTGCGCCGTGACGACCGGCGGCTTGGGTGGCGCGGGCGTCGGCGCGGTTTCCGCCTGGCGACGATTGCCAAAAAACGACATCGCGTCCTCCTTCTGTAATGTAATCTGTAGTATAGCGCACGAGAGCGAAAGAAGCAATGAACAATGGCTATCAGCAGCCAGCTACCAGTGAAAACGGTTTTCGGTAGGAGCGGGTCTCAGACCCGCCCGGACTTGGCGAATTGGGGTTCGTAGGGGCGAGGCACGCCTCGCCCCTACATGCGATCCCCGTTGCCTATCTTTCACTGAAAGCTGACCGCTCTCTAGAACAACCCGACGATATTGCCATTCTCATCCAGATCAACACCTTCCGCTGCCGGATGTTCCGCGAGGCCGGGCATCGTCGTCATCTCGCCGCAGAGCGGATAGATGAAGCCCGCCCCGACGCTGGCGCGGACTTCGCGCACGGGCAGCGTGAATCCGGTCGGCGCGCCTTTGAGCGACGGATCGTGGCTCAGGCTGAGGTGCGTCTTTGCCATGCAGATTGGCAGGTTGCCGAAGCCGTTCGCCTCGTAGTCCTTAATCTGCCGCTCGGCCAGCGCTTCGTACTCAACGCCTGCCGCGCCGTAGATGGTCTTGGCAATTGTCTCAATTTTCGCCTTGATCGGCTGATCCAGATCGTAAAGGAAGTGGAAGTTGTTGGGCTGCTCGGCGGCGCTGATGACCATCTCCGCGACTTCTGTCGCGCCCTGGCCGCCCTCTGCGAAATGGCGCGCTTCCGCCGCGCCGAGCGCTCCCGCTTCCACCGCGATCCGCTTGATCGCGTCAATTTCTTCGGGGTGGTCGCCCGCGAAGCGATTGATCGCCACCACTGGCGTGACGCCGTGCGCGCGAATGTTGTTGATCTGCTTGATCAGGTTGACTGCGCCTGCTTCTACGTCCGCGACGTTCAGTTCGAGCATCTCCGGCGGCAGTGCTTTCCCGGCGACGACGCGATAACGACCGCTGTGCGCCTTGAGCGCGCGCACGGTTGTCACCAGCACGGCGGCGTCCGGCTTGATTCCGCTGTAGCGGCACTTGATGTTGAAGAACTTTTCCGCGCCGATGTCCGCGCCGAAACCTGCCTCGGTAAAGACGTAATCGCCGCACTTGATGGCGAATTGATCGGCGAGGATGCTGCTGTTGCCGTGCGCGATATTGGCGAACGGCCCCGCGTGGACAAAGGCGGGCGTGTTTTCGAGCGTTTGCAGCAGATTGGGGCGCAGCGCATCCCGCATCAGCACGGCCATCGTGCCCGCGCCGCCGATTTGCTCGGCGGTCACGGGCTTTTTGTCGTTGGTCAGGCCGATCACGATCCGCCCGAAGCGCTCGCGCATATCCTTGAGCGAGGTCGTCAGCGCCAGAATCGCCATGACTTCGCTGGCGACCGAGATGTCGAAGCCCGTTTCACGCAGCACGCCATTGGTTTTCCCGCCCAGCCCGACAATGATCTCGCGCAGGGCGCGGTCGTCCACGTCGAGGACGCGCTTCCACGTGATCGAGTCGGCATCGATGTTGAGGACGTTGCCGCGCATCAGCTTGTTGTCGATCATGGCGGCCAGTTGATTGTTCGCGGCGGTCACGGCGTGAATGTCGCCCGTCAGGTGCAGGTTGAACGTCTCCATCGGCACGATTTGCGAATAGCCGCCGCCCGCCGCGCCGCCCTTGATGCCGAAGGTTGGCCCCTGCGATGGCTGGCGCAGCGCGACGATCCCCTTTTTACCGAGGTGCTGCATCGCCTGACCCAGCCCGACGGTCGTAGTCGATTTGCCCTCGCCAAGCGGCGTCGGCGTGATTGCCGTGACGACGACGTATTTGGCGTTGGGGCGATCTTTCAGCTTGTCGAGCGCGCTCAGGCGCAGCTTGGCGATGTACGGGCTACCGTAGGTATCGAAATCGTCGGCGCTCAAGCCCATCGAAGCGGCGATTTCGCTGATCGGCTTGAGCGTGGCTTGCTGGGCAATCGCGAGATTAGACAACATTCTAACCACCTCTTCTGGATTATTTGAGGGACGCATCCATTATAGCGACAAGCTATCACAGACTCAGGGGAGTCCAATTTGCGCAGACCAAAACGGTCTATTGGTCTTTAAGAAGCCATTAAATCGCTTCTGCGTCACCAAATCGTAGGGAAAGGACTATTGTTACCAGTGACTAATGTGCTATGCTTCACAAATAGGGTAATCAATTACCCTGAAGCAAGCATACCATTGATTCCACCATCCACACGCGGACTTATTGCGTGTGGATGTTCGTTGTAATAGCGTTGAGTTGATCGGCGTAATTCATCGTCGAAAGCGAGCCTTCACAGTTCGTATATGACTGTACAATCTCAGCACAATAGCGCGGCCAAGTCGAATTTCCGGCATCTGGTTCACGATATGGTCTGGTACAGCGCGGGCATTGCGGCGACCTCGCGCTTTCTCGCAGTCTACGCAATTCGTGCGGGCGCGTCCCCGATTGATCTCGGTTGGATTTCTTCGCTGCCCGCGCTGATTGTTTTAATCACCGCTTCGTTCGGCGGCTGGTGGAGCAGGCGCTATCCCAACGCTGCCCGCTCGATCTACTGGCCTGCGTTGGGGCAGCGCTTCGCCTTTCTGCTCCCTGCCCTGACGCCGCTGCTGCCGCTGCGCTGGCAGCCTTTGTGGTTGATCCTCTCGATCAGCATCCCGGCGATTCCGCAGGGCGTTGCTGCCGTGCCCTTCATGGTCATGATGCGTGAGGCAATTGACCCGGCGCGGATGCCGCGCCTGCTCGCGCTGCGTCAGATTGCCGCCAATGGCTGTGTAGCGATTGCCGCCGTGATCTTCGGCTTCTGGCTGGAAACCGCTCCCTATCCGCTCAACTACGTGGTGATGTTCCTGGTCTCCTTTGTCCTCTCGTTAATCAGCCTCTACTACTGCACCAGCATCAAGGAACTGACTCCGACCGGTGAGGCCGCTTTCAATGCCGCGCCGGTTGTCAAGCAAACACAGGCGAACCCCTGGCGCGAGCGCGGTTTCCAGAAGATCGCTTTCGTCACCGTAACGATCCATGTCGCCTTCTTCGTCATCGTGCCGCTGGTTCCGCTTCTGCTCGTCAGTCGATTGGGCGCGGACGAGGGCTACATGGCGATTTACGCGCTGGTCGAACTGACGGCAGGCACGGTTGGCTCGATTTTGGGGCCATACGTCGAGCGCAAAATCGGCGCGCGCCCGATGATCGCGCTGTGCATCGCGTTCACGGCGCTCAACGGCATCATTATCGCCCTCGCGCCGAACCTGACGGTCGCCCTGCTTGCACCGATTTTCTCCGGAGCGTTCTGGACGATGGGCGCGGGCGTTTCGCTCTACAACTTTAT
>DASZXN010000551.1:0-1785 GCA_035545875.1 Phototrophicaceae bacterium | reverse complement strand
TGGCTCGACTGGCGTCGGGTTGTCGCGCGTCGTCGGCACAAACTGGATGATTACGCCGAAGATAATCGTTAGCACAATCGCGCTGGCAAATGCCAGCCCAACCTCGCGCCCGACGCTGATCTTCGGCAGCACGTTGCCCGTCGCACCGCGCGGCATCACGCGGAAAGCGCCGACCACTGCGATCAGGCCGAGCACGGCGAAAACCGCCATCAGCCCCGCGCCAACCTCGTAATTGGTCTTGATATTGCCGCCACCAAAGCCTCCCGGCCCGCCGGGGAAGTCACCTTGCGGCCCACCCTGCCGATCTCCATCGGAGGAACCACCGCCTTCGTCCTGCCGATTACGCCGCTGCTGTCCAGACGCGCCGACTTCCTGCGTCGCGTTCGGAGCGAGCGGCGCGTTGACCTGATTCTGTCCACTGAAGCTGCTGTTTTGTCGCTGTCCGCTTGATGCGTCCGGTGTCGAAGCCGCGCCGCCAAAGCCGCCGAAGTTGTTGGGCGCTGCCTGCGTTGAGGCCGCGCCGGGGAAACCGCTTTGCGGCGCGCCTTGCCCGTTCCTACTGGGGAACCCATTCGGCGCTGCCTGCGTTGAGGCCGCGCCGCCAAAGCCGCCGAAGTTGTTTGAAACCTCCTGTGTCGAAACGGCTCCGCCGTTGCCACCGGGAAAGCCGCCGCCGTTCCCACCGCCAGGGAACCCCCCAAACGACGCCTGCGCGCCTGACAGGATCACCGCTGCCGCGATCACCGCGACCGCTGCGACCAGACTCAGCACCACTGCGCTGGCCGTCGTCATCACGGCGGATTGCAGCACGCGATCCCCAAGCCGCGCGCGTCCTGCCGCGATCACCACGCCAAGCGTGCTGAGGATCGCGGCGAGGCCAAGCCACGCCTGAATGAAGTTGATCGGCCCGACTTGCGGGAGCGTAAACAAATTGCCCACCGCGCCGACGTTGAGCAGATCAGCGACCACTCCGGCCAGCAGAAAGCCGAGGAAATAAATCGGCAGCACGTTGATCAGCTTTTGCAGCAGGTTGCCCGGCTGAAGCGCCGTCGGAATGGCGATCACCAGCCCGGTGATGAAAACCAGCAGCGCCGCCAGCAGCGCGACGATTTGCGCGATGTCGCGCGCCGTGCTCAGACCTGCCGTATTGCGGTACAGAAAGTCAATTGGGCTGCTGACGAGCGCCAGCCCAAAGTATACGAGGACGACGAGCGTTGTAAACAAAAGTGCCACAGTCAAGCGAGGCTGAATCTTTTGCACGGCGTTTTCCTTCTCCTGTCCCAAGTCGGGTATCTATGACGTTCGACACTCATTCCTGTAATCATTCAGCCACAGGTTTTTAGCGTGAGCAGTTTATGAGAAACTTGTTCAGAAGTCGAGTAGATTTTGTGAAAAGAGGATAAGTCTCGTCGCCGTCTAAACGTGAAGGACAAGCAACCAGCCGCTCGGCTTTTTAGCGCGCGGCTGGTTTCGTATCGGTTCGATGGGATTGAGAGGGGTTTTACGAGGCTGCCACTTCCGCAGTCGCGGTGGCGCTCGAAGCGCTCACGGCATTGGCGTCGAAGTTGAGCTGAATAGTCGCGTCCGTGCCGACGTTGGCGACGAACGGTACGTCCGGGATCGTCAGGTTGAAATCCGAGCGGGCAACCGTCGCAGTTGCCGTTCCAGTCAGTTGATCCGCTGTCTTGAGTGTAGCGGTCACGTCGAAGGTTTCGGCTTTCGTCACTCCGGCAATCGTCAGGTTGCCCGTGACCTTGAACGTCAGCGTATCGCCCACGCTGACTG
>DASZXN010000550.1:0-3945 GCA_035545875.1 Phototrophicaceae bacterium | reverse complement strand
GTCCAGATCGATTTGGCCTTGAGTTTCGCGGTCGCTACTTCGAGGAAGCAGTCGGCATGGCTCTCGAAGCCCGCGACCTGCCCCCAGACGTAAAAATCGGTGTGCTGTGATCCCCCGGTGTGGTTTTGGCTGCCGAGCCAGTTGTTGATCCTGATCGGCTCGCCATCGACCGTGATCGTCCCTTTAAAGAGCGCCAGCGGCAGCGGCACGAGGCTTTTCGCTTTCGGAAAGCCACCGGTATAGAGACTGCGTGGCAGCAGTAGGAGCGGATCGGCGCTGCCGCTGAAGGTCATTTCCCACGAGATTGTATGATCAGCGTACTGTGCCGAGCCGGATGCCTGACCGGGCTGCAAACTCGCCGCGCCGATGCGCACGCCCAACTGAGTTCGGTCGAAGGCGCAGTCGGCAAAGGGAAACTCCTGCCGGACGGCGACGTGATTGTCGGTGTTGCCGTCGAAGTAGATCGCCCACAGTTCGCCAACCGCGTTTTCAGGGTGATCGAGCGGGCTGAAGATCGTGTAGCGAATCCAGAAGGCGCGCGGCTCAGTCGGGTGGTTGGCGCGCAGGAAAAAGCTCTCGTAATGGCCTGCGGACTGTCCCGGAAGGTAGCGCGTGGCATTGGGATCAACAGCGATTGGCAATGGCATACGGAATTTCCCCTGTAGGGACACGGCACGCCGTGTCCCTACGAATGAAAACAGCGCTCAAAACGTTACACAAGTCTACAACAGCCGCCGTTCGAGTTCGCGCCACATCAGGCGAATGACCGCCTCGCGCAGCAGAAAGAGCAGCACCAATACCAGCAGCGCGACCAGCGTATCGGCGAGCAGAAAATTATCGAAGGCGCGGCGCAGCAGGTCAAATAAAAGGATGGCGACGGCGGTCACGGGCAGATAGGCGGCGAGCACCTGGACGCCCGCGAAGATCGCCAGCGCCGCGAACGGCGCGCCCTGCTCACTGAACGCCTGCGCCAGCATCCCGCACAGGCAGCCGACAATCAGCGACTGAATCGCGTCGAGGTTGAAGGCGACGATCACCGCAATCGTAATCAGTGCCGTCAGCCCGCCGAAGCGCAGCATGTAGAAGATGATCAGCACCAGCGTGATGATCGCCAGCGTACGGAACTGTGCCAGCCGCTCAATCGCGTTGATGCGCTGCGTGCAGCCTTCGGCGATCAGCCAGTTGGCGCGGCCTAAGCCCATCGGTGTCAGCGCGAGCAGATCATAGGTGCCTTGATCGCGCTCGCGCTGAATCGTACTCATGATGTTGAAGGCGACCAGCGCGCCGAGGACATTCGCGGCCAGAAAGAGCGCCGCCGGAGCGATCACGACGACCAGCGCCGGGATGATCACCGCCAGCAGCCGACCGAGCGGCGCGAACGGGCGCAGAAATGCCTTGCCGGGGACATCGACCGGCTGATCCTGCACGCGCTCGAACAGGCGGTTGTCTTCGTCCGGATTGCGCAGCGCCCGCCACAAGCGCCAGGTCAGCATCAGCCTCGGCTCTGCGCGTCCATCACGGCGACAGCGGTCATGGCAACAATGTCCTCGACTTCATCGCCCGCCTGCAAGACGTGAACGGGCGCGCCGATGCCGAGCAGGATCGGGCCAATCGTCTCCGCGCCGCCCAAGCGCGAGAGCAGCTTATAAGCGACGTTGGCCGAGCCGAGATCAGGGAACACCAGCACGTTCGCGTCCTTGACCTGACTGAACGGGTAGCGCGATTCGATCAGATCGACGACGACGGCGGTATCGGCCTGCATCTCGCCATCGATGGCGATGTCGGGGCGGCGCTGGCGCACGAGCGTGACCGCGCTGCTGACTTTCTCGGAGAGCGGGTGCGGCGTGCTGCCGAAGTTCGAGAACGAGAGCATGGCGACTTTCGGGTCGATGTCGAGCGTGCGGGCGAAATCCGCCGCGCTGATCGCAATTTCCGCGAGCGTCGCCGCGTCGGGATCGATGTTGACCGTCGCGTCGGTGAACAGATACACCTGCTTCTTGACGATCACGATGTAAACGCCGCTGGCCCGGCTGACGCCCGGTCGCGTGTGGAAAACCTGTAAGGCCGGGCGTACTACGTCGGGATATTCGTAGGTCAGGCCGCTGATGAAAGCGTCGGCCTCGCCCTCGTGCAGCATCATCGAGCCGAGCAGGTTGCGGTCGCGCAGGAGCGCTTTGGCCTTCACTTCGGTGACGCCTTTGCGCTGGCGCTGCTGATAGAGCGCCGGGACGTAGCGGTCGCGTAAATCCTGCGCGTAGGGGTCGAGAATTTGCGGGTGAAAGCGGACGAGGCCAAGCTCTTTGATCGTCGCTTCGATCTGGCCGCTGTGACCGATCAGGATCGGCTCGGCGATATTTTCGTCGCGGACGAGTGCGGCGGCGCGAATCACTTTCGATTCCTCGCCCTCGGCGTAGATCACGCGCTTGGTCGCGCCTGCCTTCGCCTTGCTGATGATACGGCTGCGCGTCTGCTGGCCGATGCCCTGACGACTGATCAGTTCCTCGCGGTAGGCAGCGAGATCGAGATTGCGGCGAGCGACGCCGCTGACCATCGCGGCTTGGGCAATCGCCGGAGCGACCCAGAGCAGCACGCGCGGATCGAGCGGCTTGGGAATCAGGTAATCGCGGCCAAAACGCAGCGCCGAGAGACCGTAGGCCGTCAATACGCTGTCGGGCACGTCCTCCATTGTGAGGTCGGCGAGGGCGTGCGTGGCGGCGAGCTTCATTTCCTCGTTGATCTGGCGGGCGTACACGTCGAGCGCGCCGCGAAAGATGAAGGGGAAGCCGAGCACGTTGTTGACCTGATTGGGAAAATCGCTGCGCCCGGTCGCCATGATGATGTCCTTGCGGACAGCGAAGGCATCTTCGGGCATGATCTCCGGCGACGGATTCGCCAGCGCGAAGATGATCGGATCAGGAGCCATGCGCTTGACCATTTCCGGCTTAAGCACGCCGCCCGCCGAGAGGCCGAGGAATACGTCCGCGCCCTCGATTACGTCGATCAGCTTGCCGGGGACTTTGCCTTGCGCGAACGCGCCTTTGTACACGTCCATGTCGTCGGGGCGACCGGGATAGACGACGCCGTAGAGATCGGTCAGCGTGATGTTGGCGCGCGGCACGCCGAGCCGGACGTAAAACTCGGCGGTCATGACCGCCGCCGCGCCCGCGCCGCTGACCACCACCTTGAGATCGCTCAGTTTTTTGCCGTTGACCTTGACCGCGTTGAGCAGCGCCGCGCCGGAAATGATCGCCGTGCCGTGCTGATCGTCGTGAAAGACGGGAATGTCGAGTTCAGCCCGTAACCTTCGCTCGACTTCGAAGCATTCCGGCGCTTTGATGTCCTCTAAATTGATGCCGCCGAAAGTCGGCGCGAGCGCGCGCACAACCGTCACGATCTCGTCAATCGTGCTGGCGTTGATTTCAATGTCGAACACATCGATGTCGGCGAAGCGCTTGAACAGCACGCCTTTGCCTTCCATCACGGGCTTGGAAGCGAGCGCGCCGCGATTGCCGAGGCCGAGAATGGCGGATCCGTTCGAGATCACGCCGACCAGATTGGCTTTGGCGGTCAGTTCGTAGGCAGTCAGCGGGTCGCGCTCGACTTCCAGCACCGCCTCGGCGACCCCCGGCGTATAGGCGAGCGACAGATCGCGCTGGGTGTGGAGCGGCTTGGTCGGCGTCACTTCAATTTTTCCGGGGCGTCCCCGGCGGTGATACTCAAAAACGTCCTGTGGCGTGATTGCCATAATTTTCTATGCCTGAATGATCTCCTCACGTAGAGTCATTGTAATCGCTGTTGAGAGGCGTTGCTATCAAAATTGGTTTTGGATAGGGGCCTTTGCGCGAGGCAGCAGGCGAGTATTGAGGTTTGATGGCTTAAGTCTTGATAAATATCACAATTCTTTGCAAATAGTGTCAGATTTCCACAAATACTTAACGTTTATTA
>DASZXN010000549.1:0-2741 GCA_035545875.1 Phototrophicaceae bacterium | reverse complement strand
GTATTGCAGAAAAGTTTCGTCCGGGCACAGTTCTTCCATGTCGTGGCACATGTCGAGCAGCACCGGAATGGTGCGCAGGCCGCGCATGATCCCGCCGATACCGAGCGTGTCGGCAATCGTCTGACGCAGGCCGTATTTCTTGGGAATCTCGAAATCGACTACCGTCCCCGGCTTATAGCCCGCGACCTGAATCATCGAGATGGCGTAGTCCGCGCCGTCGAGCGACTGGCGGCGGTCAAGCGTAGCTTCGATGGTCGGATGCGCGCCAAGCGCTGCCGCGACCTTGTGAGCGACGATTTCTGAAGTTTTCAGGCGCTCTTCGTTGATGTCATGCAGGCTGATGGTGCTGTCCGCCAGTTCAGGAAAGCTGAGAATATCGCCCATCAGATTTTTGGCAAATACGGTGCTGCCCGCGCCGAGAAACGAAATTTTGACCATGAGGTGAACGCTCCAGGCAAGAGGAATGAATTTCGCGTGAGTTTAACCGACTTTAAAGGTCAAGCCAACCGTCTGGCGCGATGGATACATCCACCACGTTATCTACGTGGATCGGGCGCGTTTCCGCTATAATCAGCGCGAATGCCACAGGAGGAGTCTCGCTATGCCGCAAGTCGAGCAGTCGATTGAAATTCAAGCGCCGCCCGCCGCCGTGTTCGCGCTGATTGCCGATCAGCCGGAGCGTGTGCCGGAATGGTGGCCGTCGTTTGAGCTTCAGCAGCGGGTCACGCCCGCGCCGACCGCGATTGGCTCGGTCTCCCGCTACGTCTACAACATGATGGGCATTCGCATCAAGGGCGAGACACAGGTGCTTCAGATGGATGGGCAGTCACGCCTCGTCGTCAAGACCATCAGCGGCATCGACAGCATGTACGACTATCGCTTCGCCCCGCTCGACGGCGGCGGCACGCTGCTCACGGTGCGCGTCGCCTATGCCCTGCCCGGATCAGTCCTCGGTCAACTGCTCAACCGCCACACGATGGAGCAGAAGTACGAGCACGACCTCGAACGCGGCTTGCAGACACTCAAAGCGCTGATTGAAGCCGAAGCGCAGCCCTGACCCGACTCCGTAGTCAGCGATCCCCGCACGCCTGCAAGCACGCCTGCATATGCCCACGCGACTCGGCGGCAATCACGGCGCACGGCTCGACGGCGTAATCCTTCGCGCCGATCACTTCCAGATCGACTGGCCCGGTATAGCCGTGATCGTGCAAAACCCGCATATACCCAAGCAGATCGATGTCACCGCGCCCGTTGGCCTGATCCTCCGGCTTGCCGGGGTTCTGCTGGCGGCCTTTGCAGTCACGGATGTGGATGTGCCTGACCCGCGACACCACCGCCTCCAGCGCTTCGACCGGGTTCTCGCCCGCCCGGTGAATGTGCGATGGATCCATGTCGATGCCAAAGGCCGGGCTGCTGATCGCCTCCATCACCTTGAGCGTGGTCGGCGTGTTATAGATCGCCGCGCCGACGTGCGCCTTGACGCACAGGGTCACGCCGTATTTCTCGGCCATCTTCGCCAGATCGCCGAGCACGTTGATCGACATTTCGAGGCTGCCTGCTTCGTCAGTTTTACCGCCGGGGCCGCAGTTGATGATCGGGATGCCGATCTCGACGGCGGCCTGAAACGCCTGCTCCATCACCGAGGTGACCTGCGACGGTTGCTCCATCGCCAGCAGTTGCAGCCCATAGGTTTGCGCCAGCGACTTAATCGTCGGCGCGATCTCGCGCCAGCGGCTCAGGATCAGGTGGTTGGGAGCCATGCCGTCAATCGCGGCGATCTCGATGCCATCGTAGCCGGACATGGCGATGTACTTGAAGGCCGTTTCGAGATCATAGCCGCCGAATAGAACCGAATTTGCGCCAAGTTTCATGAGTAAGTCCCCTTCTCAGATAAGTAATAGTTCAATCTTCGCGTAGGGGCACGACATGTCGTGCCCCTACAAACACAATTGCGCTCACCATGCAATCCGCTTGCCATCCCAGTTGAAAAACTCGCCGCTGTCGTTGCGCGTCAGTCCATCGATTACGCGGATCAGGCTCGGAATCGTTTCTTCCGGCGCGAGCGGAGCCTGATCGCTGCCCATGTCGGTGCGAATCCAGCCGGGATGCACCGAAACGACGATCACCCCGTCACGGCGAAAATCCGCTGCCAGACAGCGCGTCATCATGTTGAGCGCCGCCTTGCTCGCCGGATACGAGTAATTGCCGCCGTCGGGACGCGTCCCAATCGATCCCGCATCCGACGAGAGATTGATCACGCGGGCGCTGTGTCCCTCACGGAGCAGGCTCGCCGCCGCCTGCGTGACGATCACAGGCGAAATCGTGTTGACCTGAAAGACTTCGAGCATGGCCTCAGCTTCCAGATAGCCGAAATTCGAGGATCGGCTCGCCTGTGGGAATACGCCATCGGGATAGATGCCCGCGTTGTTGTAGAGCAGTTCCAGCCCATCGACCTGCGCGGCAATCTGCTGAATCGCAGCGTCAATCGACGCCCGATCCGTCACGTCGAGCGAGAGAATGATCACGCGACTGCTTTGCGCCAATGCGCGCAGCGCAGCGGCTTGTTCGGGATGGCGGCAGGTCGCAAAGATCAGCGTGTCAGGGCGCTGAAGGTATTCGCGCGCCAGTTCGAGGCCGATCCCCCGATTCGCGCCCGTGATCAGAATGCGCTGCACAACCCGCCCCTCCATCTTACGATTCGTTCCGAAGGGCGGGTTTGAAACCCGCCCCTACAGTACACA
>DASZXN010000548.1:0-2271 GCA_035545875.1 Phototrophicaceae bacterium | reverse complement strand
TGACCACATGGAAATCCTACATTGTTGCGCGGCACAGCGGAGCGCATGCGCCCGGTCGCTTCTCTGAACCGGAAATGGTCGGCTGGCGCAGCACGGCACAATCTCAATAGGACAAATCGGATGGCTCAAGAAGCAGTCAATAAATTCCGCACCTCGTCCGGCATCCCACTCAAGCCCTATTACACACCCGACGAAGTTCCGGTGGACAGCGAAAAACCGGGCGAGTACCCGTTCACGCGCGGCATCTACCCGACGATGTATCGCGGGCGGCTCTGGACGATGCGCCAGTATGCCGGATACGCCAGCGCTGAAGAATCGAATGCACGCTACCGTTTCCTGCTCGAACAGGGGCAGAGCGGCCTCTCAGTCGCCTTCGACCTGCCGACGCAGATTGGTTACGACGCCGATGATCCGATGGCGCTCGGTGAGGTGGGCAAGGTCGGCGTGAGCATCAGCAGCCTGCGCGATATGGAGCGGCTGTTCGAGGGGATTCCGCTGGATAAAGTCTCGACCAGCATGACGATCAACGCTCCGGCGGCAGTGCTGCTGGCGATGTACATCGCCGTCGGCAAGCGGCAGGGCGTTGATTCAAGTAAGCTGCGCGGCACGGTGCAGAACGACATCCTCAAGGAATACATCGCGCGCGGAACCTACATCTATCCGCCCAAAGCGTCGATGCGGCTGATCACCGACGTGTTTGGCTATTGCAAGACCGAAGTCCCGAACTGGAACACCATCAGCATCAGTGGCTATCACATCCGCGAGGCAGGCAGCACCGCCGTGCAAGAGGTTGCGTTCACGCTGGCGAACGGGATCGCTTACGTGCAGGCGGCGCTTGAGGCTGGCCTCGGCGTGGACGACTTCGCGCCGCAGCTCTCGTTCTTTTTCAACGCGCACAACCAGTTCCTCGAAGAAGTCGCCAAATTCAGGGCGGCGCGCAAGCTGTGGGCGCTGATCATGCGCGAGCGTTTCGGCGCGACCAACCCGAAAAGCGGACAGCTTCGCTTTCACACGCAGACCGGTGGCAGCACGCTCACGGCGCAGCAACCGGAGAACAACGTCGTGCGGGTCGCTTTACAGGCGTTGGCGGCGGTGCTCGGCGGAACCCAGTCGCTCCACACCAACAGCAGCGACGAAGCGCTCGCTTTGCCGACGCAGGACGCCGTGCAGGTGGCTTTGCGCACCCAGCAGATCATCGGCTACGAGACGGGGGTTGCCGATTCGGTCGATCCGCTGGCGGGGAGCTACCTGATCGAGCATCTGACCGACGAGATTGTCAAGCGAGCGCAGGACTACATCGAGCGGATCGATGGCATGGGCGGCGCGCTGGCGGCGATTGAATCAGGCTACGTCAGCGGCGAGATTCAGGACGCGGCTTACGACTATCAACGCGCGGTCGAGCAGGGCGAGCAGGTGATCGTCGGCGTGAACAAGTTCACGGTCGATGAGGAAACCAAGCCGGACATTCTGCGCGTCGATCCGGCGATTGAGACGGCAGCGCGTGAGCGTCTGGCAGCGCTGCGCGCCTCCCGCGACAATGCGAAGGTCGCGGAACTACGCGGGCGGCTCGACTCGGCGGCGCGTGGCAGCGAGAATCTCGTACCGCTGTTCGTGGAGTGCGTCGAGAATGACGTGACGCTCGGCGAAATCTGTCACACGCTGCGCGCGGTCTTTGGCGAATACCGACCGAACGTGAGTATTTAGGGATCAGCGATGAATTTTGAGCGGAGATCGAACATTCTGAGTATCGGCAGCGTCGGCAGCATCCTGTCGATTGGCAGCGCCGGGAGCATCCTGAGCATCGGCAGCATCGGCAGCATCTTGTCGATTGGGAGCGCGGGCAGCATTTTATCGATTGGCAGCTTGGGTAGTGCGCTCTCGATCTTCAGCATTCTGAGTGTTGGCAGTGTTTTCGCATTTCTGGCTTTTCGCGGACGACGCATGGGACGGCGCTAGGAAGCCAAAAGTCACTCGTGTTCTCAATTGGCGAATTAGGGCGCGCCGTACTTGAAGGCTTCTACTTAGTGTATCTCTCCGCTGCTATAGGGCAGCGCATAGAAATTATGTCGAACCTGTAATCCTGTAAGCGGCTATTTCTTGAACATCCTTCGGACAAAGTTGTCGATCACTTTCCGGTTGTGTTCTCGGAATTCATTTACGGGCGCACCAAGCGCGAGCGCAAATAACATCACCGCCATTACTAGACAGAAGGTGCATAGGCCTAGGATAGTAGAGTGGTGGTTCGGCGCAATCACGTTCAGTTGTGATGCA
>DASZXN010000547.1:0-4575 GCA_035545875.1 Phototrophicaceae bacterium | reverse complement strand
GCCTTTATCCTTCGTTTGGAAGCCAGAGCCTGCGCATCTCCAATAGTTACGCAGACGGCAACTTTGGCAATCAACCGCACTCTCCGTCCCTGACCGACGCGGCGGGTGAAACTGCTGAGCCATTCTTCACGGCACAGTGGGATTTCGCTTCGGCCACAGGCGCGTCTCAACCGGGCTTGTTGGTGACCGCCAGCCCGGATCAGGGTACCAGCGGTAATCGTATGTATTATGTTGGGATGGAAGATGATGGCTCTGGTAATGGTAGCATGGCCGTCACGATCTTCGATTTCAACATCTGCCCGACAGGCAATATCGGGAATGACTTCGATCCCTGCTATACTGACGGCGCTAATGGCTCTGGTTCCCTAATTGCCTCCGGGTTGGATCCCAGCAAGCCACACACCATTCGTCTGACGATGAACTTCGTCGCTGGCCCGAATACCAGCACTCCGGCCATCGGGAGCGAAAACGACATCGTTTGCGTTTACGTCGATAACATCCTCAAGCATCAGGGTACAAGCTGGGAGAACTACTACCGCGCCCGTAATGTCGATCCCGCGTCGTACCCGGTCGATTCGATGATGTTCCGTCCAAAACAGGTTAGCGGCTCCGCTTCGGTAGGTGAAGGCTTCCTGCTGGACAATTTCAGCATGAGTTCTGGCCCGGTTCCGGCGGGCGCGGATACCGGCTGCCCAAGCCTGACCACGCCCAGCAGCCCCGGAACTTCACACGCGGCGACAGCGCAGCCGATACCGACGTGCGCGCTGGTGGATGGCGGGACGGACAGCATCGTCCGCGCCGATGCGCCGCCGAACGTCTTCTGCCGCATTCTCAACCAGAACGGCAGCTACGTCCGCAACGCGGCGGAGGTCGGCGACGTTAACCTGATCACTCAGGGCGTGAAGCAGGCCGTAGACGTTTTCAGCTTCGGCGACAGCGGTGAACAACTGACGACGTTCAGCGCACCGATCAAAGTCTGTCTGGAAGGGACGGGACAGTTCTTCTACCGCGATGCCAATGGGCAGCCGCGCACGACGGCTTTGCTGCCCAGCATGCAGGAAGGCGGCTATACCTGCGCCTACATCCCCGACCCCGGCACAGTGATTCTGGTCTAAGGGCGGCGTAATTCAGCCTAAGAACCCCGACGATACCCGCCGGGGTTCTTTTTTGCGCTGAAGCTGACGAGAGATAGGACGCTCGGACTATCGGAACTGCTATTATTTCCCCTTATCCTCGTGCGCGAGCAGAATGACCGCCGCGTGTCCCTCGACGATGTAGTGATCGCCGTTGATGACCTGATGCTTGCCCTTGTCGCAGTAGTCATTGGGCGACGGCAGCGCGGTATCGACAATCCGGCTCCAGCGCTCGCCGGGATTGAGCGGCGGTAACTGGAACGGCAGCGACTCCCAGTACGCGTTCAACATCACGTGGAGATAGTCGCCGCCCTGCATGTGACCGAGTGTGAAGGCCAGCGTGCGCGAGTCGGCGCTCCAGTCCGGTTGATGCAACTGCGTGCCGTGCCAGGTGATCTCCATGCCGTGATTTTCCTCCAGCGACGACCAGAACTTCTCCTTGTGGAAAATCTTATGCTCCTGAATGAACTTGATCAGCCCGCGCGTGAAGCGATGCAGGTCGGCGTAGCGCTCGACGTAATCCCAGTTGAACCAACTGAGTTCATTATCCTGACCATAAGCGTTGTTGTTGCCGTACTGCGTCCGGCGCACCTCGTCGCCCATCACGATCATCGGCGTGCCCTGCGACACGAGCAGGATGGTCAGAAAGTTGCGAATCTGCTTCTCACGCAGGTACTCGACGTTGGGATCGGTGCTCTCACCTTCCCAACCGGAATTCCAGCTATTGTTGTTGCTCTCGCCATCGCTGTTGTTCTCGCCGTTGGCCTCGTTATGCTTGTCGTTGTAGCTGACCAGATCGTTGAGCGTGAAGCCGTCATGCGCGGTGATGAAGTTGATGCTGCGGTTCGGCGTGCGGTTCGGATCGGGATAGAGATCAGGGCTGGCGAGGATGCGCGAGGCCAGCGCCGACACGAAGCCCGCATCGCCCTTGACGAAGCGGCGCACGTCGTCGCGGAACTTGCCGTTCCACTCCGCCCAGCGATGGCCGATAAACGTGCCGACCTGATACAAGCCGCCCGCGTCCCACGCCTCAGCGATGATCTTCGTTCCCGCCAGCACCGGATCAGACTCGATTTCCCAGAGAATCGGCGGACTGGGCAGCGGGAAGCCCTTCTCATCGCGCGAGAGTACCGAAGCCAGATCGAAGCGGAAGCCATCGACGTGTAATTCGCTGACCCAGTAGCGCAGGCAGTCCATGATCATGCGGCGCACAATCGACTGGTTGGCATTGAGCGAGTTGCCGCAGCCGCTGAAGTTCATGTACCACTGCTGATCCTGCGCGAGGATGTAGTAAGCCTTGTTCTCGAAGCCGCGAAAACTGAGCCAGGGGCCGTTTTCGTTGCCCTCGGCGGTGTGGTTGAACACCACGTCGAGGATGACCTCGATGCCCTCCTTGTGCAGCGCCTTGACCATATCGCGGAAGTCCTCGACCGGCGCGAGCGGCGCGTCGGAGGTGGCATAGCCGCGAAACGGCGCGAAGAAGGCAATCGGCGTGTAGCCCCAGTAATTCGATTTGGCGCTGAACGGCTTATCCAGCGGGTCGAACTGCTGGACGGGCAGCAGTTCGACTGCCGTGACGCCCAAATCCTTCAGGTAGGGGATTTTCTCGATCAGTCCCTTGTACGTGCCGCGCAACTGCGGCTCAACGCCGGAAGTCGGATGTTTGGTGAAGCCGCCCACGTGCATCTCGTAGATCACTGTGCGCGTGTAGGGAATGTGGAGCGGCTGATCGCCTTCCCAGTCGTAGGTCGAGTTATCGACGACGACGCTTTTCATGGCGACGGCACAGTTGTCCTCGCCGTAGCGGGTTGCCGCGCCGCGATCATAATGCTCATCCTGAATGACCGCTTTCGAGTAGGGGTCGATCAGCACCTTCGAGCCGTCGAAGCGGTGACCGGCTTCCGGCACGAACGGCCCATGCACACGATAGGCGTAAACCTGTCCGGCTTTGATTTCCGGCAGGAGCATATGCCAATAATAAAACGTCCGGTTGCGCACAGGATCGAACTTGATGGTATGCGTGGGACGATCATACTTGCCCTCATCGAAGAGCAGCAGTTCAACCGAGTCGCAGTTTTTCGAGAACACGCTGAAATTGACGCCGTTCGGGGTGACGGTCGCGCCGAGTGGATAGCTTTGTCCCGGTAAAACTTTGAGTTTCATGAGGCTGCTCCAAAGAACGGTATGTTTGGATGGATGAACCAGTCGCTTTATTTGGTCGGAATTTTTGCGGATATCGCGCTCATTGTAGCCTGATTTTAGATGGGCGCGCCATGAAAGGCGCGGGCAGAGCCGCCCTAACGCCGATCCGAGAAGGGCGCTTCCTCATTTAAGGTTCCGCAGCAGCAGGATCGTCTTGTGGGCGAAAAACAGCCCAACGATCAGGATTGCCAGCGAGAAGATCACCAGAAAGATGAATGTCCCGGTGTGACCGAGGATGCCTTCGAGCGAGGTGTCGAAGGGCTTATCGCGCAGACCCGGCGCAACATACGTGTAGCCAAGCCAGATCAGTCCGATCAACCCGAAGGCCGCCGCGCCCAGATCAACGATCAGATCGAAAATCAGCCGCAGTCGGCGCTGACGTTGTGTGTCCATCAATTTGTTGCCCCTGACCCTACGTGGACTACAATTATAGCGGACATTGTACGAGGAATTTCCGGTGCTCCAACTCATCGACGTGACGCGGCAGTTCGGCGGCCTGAGCGCGCTCTCCGGCGTCAACATGACCGTCCCACAGGGCAAGGTCGTCGGGCTGATCGGGCCAAATGGCGCGGGCAAGACCACGCTGATCAACAATATCAGCGGGCTGGATCATCCGACGAGCGGGAAGATCACGTTCGCGGGCAGCGACATCACCCACGCGAAACCACACCGGATTACGCAACTGGGCATCGCGCGGACGTACCAGAATATTCGGCTGTTTGGCGAGATGACCGCGCTGGAAAATCTGCTGATTGGCGAGCATGGACAGGGCAGCGCGACCATCGTCGACGCGCTGGTGTTCACGCCGCGCTATCGCCGCGAGGAACGCCGTCTGCGCGAAAACGCCCGCGCGCTGCTGGATCGCTTCAAGCTGGCTGACCTCGCGGATACGCAGGCGGGCACGCTGCCCTACGGCGATCAGCGGCGGCTGGAACTGGCGCGGGCGCTGGCGACGCATCCCAAGCTGATTTTGCTGGATGAGCCGACGGCAGGCATGAACGCCGTCGAAACGCACGACTTGGGCGAGCAGATCATTCGCCTGCGCAGCGATGGCCTGACCGTGCTGGTGATCGAGCATGACATGGCGCTGATCCAGCAGGTGTGCGACGAGATTTACGTGCTCAACTTCGGCCAGATCATCGCACACGGCACGCATGACGAAATCCGCCACGATCCGCAGGTGATCGAGGCGTACCTGGGCGAGGAAGAAGAAAGCGAAGCCGATGCCACTCCTTGAAGT
>DASZXN010000546.1:0-2352 GCA_035545875.1 Phototrophicaceae bacterium | reverse complement strand
TCACGGCGGAAGTTGGAGTCGGCGGAGCCTTGACGATAATCTGCTGCCCGATCTGGATGCTGCGCGGGTCGCTGATGTTATTGAGCTTGAGCAGGTCATCGCGGGTGACGCCATAGGCATAAGCGATGCTGTCGAGCGTATCACCGGGCTGGACGACGTGAATCACCGCGCCATCCGAGCGTACTCCCTGCGCATTCACAGATGGGACAGTTGGCGTTGGCGGGAGAGTCGGCGCGGGTGTGGGCGCGCCCGGCTGCGCGGCGGCCACGCCCCCCGTTCCGCCCAGCGTGAGCGAAGCATCGTCCCAGTACATCTGGTTGATCTGCTCCGGCCACTGCTGAGTCGTATACAGGAACAGCGTAATGGTGCTGCCTGTCGCCGTCGCGCTGACTGTCATTTGCTGCCAGCTTTCGTGCGGCGTCGCGTTGGCTGACCAGACGACATCGGCGTCAAAGGGATTGGTGCCGCCATTCGGATCGATGCCGATGCGCGTGAAGGCATTCGAGTCGGGCGACGAGGTGCATTTGGTTGCGCCATCCGGGATTTTACAGGTGCGCAGGAACGCCCACGCCGTCCCGGTCACATTCGATCCGGTTGCCACGCTGACCTGCTGATAAATCGCCGCCGTGAAAGTGGCGTAATCCTTGTTCAGATTGAGCGAATGCGCGCCGCCGTGCGGCACCGGATCGGGGCCGTTATCCGGGAAAGCGACAGGCGGCAGGTTCATCCAATCCTCGGTATGCGGCGAATCGGCGACCCAGATGCTCCATGCCTGCGGAATATTCAGGTCAGCCCGCCCGCGACTGGTATACGCGCCTTCAAACCCACCATCTTGCAGGAGATTACCCCCCTGCGCCTGTACCCATCCTGTCATCAACAGGGGAACTATCAGCACCAACAGCAGCCTACAAACCCAGCGCTGCATACAGCTTTTCTCTCAACTCACTGACCAAAGCGGCGTCCAATACGCCGGAATTCGGCATTATAACATGCGCCATTTCCGAGTCAATCGCGCTGCCCTACGTCTCCATAACGCTCATGAAACCTCGATGATGAGTTTCATATTCTGTGTTACTGTGTAATTGTATGAAATTCACAGGGGGCTTGATGATGCCGATCCACGTCAGTTGGGGCAACCCCGACAAAACCTACACCGTGTTCACGTTCGAGGGGAAGTGGACGTGGGAGGAATATTATCGCGCGGTTGCACAAGCCTTCGAGATGGTCAAGGATTGCAACTATACGGTCAACATCCTGATCGACATGCTCAACTGCAACCTGTTCCCACAGAATTTACTTTCGCATCTCGGCGCGTCGATGCAGCACGCGCCGCGCCCGTTCGATCTGGCGGTTGTGGTCACGTCGTCGCGCTTCATCGAGATGATCGCCAGCACCATCGAGAAGCTCTACGGCAAGCGACAAACGCGCTTCAAGGTCACGAAAACGCTTGACGAGGCGCACGCGCTGCTCAAACGGGCGGCGCTGAACCCGCAGTCTCCATCCTCGCCTTAAGGATGCGTGCGCGCTCCTCCTGAACCCATTTCGCCTCGCGCACGACGTAGCCTCGCACGATGGCAGGCATCTGCGCGCTGACGGTTTCGGTCAGCCACGTGCCGCCGTCGCCCGGTTCCAAATCGACTGTAAAGCGCACGTGAACGTTCAACGGGCTGTCTACGTCCGAGACGAGCTGCTGGTTCGGACGGGTGAGTGTCATGGTCACACGCAGCCGATTGTCATAACGCAGCCAGCCGAAGAAACGAAACTGCTCGACCGAACGATAGTGATAGACCGTCAGCCCCTGCGCATCGACGCTCTGCTCAACGTCACTTACAGCGGTAATCAAGGGAGACAGGCCAATATAGTGGTTGGGATCGGCGAGGTGAGCGTAAATATCCTCGGCGGGGGCATGAATGAACCAGCGGGTGGCAAACGTTTCCTGAGCCATTGTCTCCAATTCGGTGTACAAAAGCGCAGCCTGCGCGCGGCAGACGCGAACCCGACCATTCGTTGGATGCAGTGAAGCTGCGGTGAAGGAAAGGATCAGGGCACGGCGCGCAGAAAGATCGCGCCATGCCCTGACGAAGCTCAAACCGTTTATCCGGGGCCGTTTTGTGTGGGCGCAAGCGACATGCCAACCGGAGTCGGGCCGGGCGTGGTATTGAGTGAAGCCAAATCCGCCGCCGAGAACAGGCTGTTCACATCTTCAGTCGCGTTGGGCGCTCCGGCTTCTTCGGTGCTGGCGCTCCCGGCAGGCTTGATCAGCAGTTGCTCGCCGATGAAGATATAGCGCGAGCTGCGCAGGCTGTTCAGCTTAAGAATAGTATCAATCGAGACGCCGTAAGCGGTGGAAAT
>DASZXN010000545.1:0-1632 GCA_035545875.1 Phototrophicaceae bacterium | reverse complement strand
TCCTTCAGTATCCCCACACGGGCACGCCGACCGAACTCGGCGCAGTCCAGCAGTTCTCCAAAATCGGCACCGTGTTTGCCGAATCCGAGGACTGGCTGCATAAGCTCGGCGTCGAGGACATTGGACGGCTCAACCGCATCGTCCGCACCGATCAGGCCGCCGAGATCATTCTGGTCGCAGAGGCGCTGCATGAGCGCCGCCTTGCCGAAATCGCCCGCGAGATCGCCGCGCGTGAGGCGGTGCGTCTGGTGCTGATCGCCGGGCCGTCATCGTCCGGCAAGACGACTTTCTCCAAGCGGCTGGCGATTCAATTGCTCGCACACGGCCTGCGACCGTTCACGCTCGAACTCGACAACTACTTCATCGACCGCGAACTCACACCGCGCGACGCCGAGGGCAACTACGATTTCGAGGCGCTTGAAGCGCTCAATCTGGCGCGCTTCAACGAGCATCTGATCAAGCTGATCGGCGGCGAGGAAGTCGCCATGCCGCGTTTCGACTTCGTGAACGGCAAAAGCGTCTCCGGGCGCACCGCGCATCTCACGCAGAATCAGATCATCATTGTCGAAGGGATTCACGGCCTGAATCCGCAGTTGGTCACGCGCGTGCCGCCGGAGCAGATTTTCCGCATCTACGTCTCGGCGCTCACGGGCCTGAACCTCGACTATCACAACCGCGTCTCGACCACCGACATGCGCCTGCTGCGCCGCATCACCCGCGATGCCGCCACGCGCGGTTACAGCGCCTCGGACACCATTGGTCGCTGGCCGAGCGTGCGGCGCGGCGAGAAGCGCAATATTTTCCTCTACCAGGAAAACGCCGACGTGATGTTCAACTCGTCGCTGCTCTACGAATTGGCCGCGATTCGTCCGCTGGTCGAGCCGCTGCTGCTTCAGGTCGAGACGGGCACACCATCGCACATTGAAGCCAACCGCCTGCTCTCGTTTTTGCGCTGGGTACAGCCGCTCACCGAGCAGCAGCGCGATTTGATTCCCGATACGTCGCTGCTGCGCGAGTTCATCGGCGACTCGATTCTTGAAGCCTATCACCCGGCGGATTTGAGCTAGTTCAGACAAATGGAGGGGCGTGCAATGAAACGCCCTTACACAGAACAACGCTCGCTTCTTCCAATGAACTTTGTCGCTGAAACCGACGCTCTCGTGAAATGCGCCTTTGAGAACTATGCTCTTACAAATTCCCAATTCGTCTTACATAACTAGCCTCAGTTTGAAACGTAAAAGTTTGCGCAACCAAACCTCTTCCGCTGCGCCGGAAAGAAATTTGTAGCGTATGATGAATATGTAGTGATGCACGTTGGTTGGTATTGGCAACGGTTGAAGGAGGTTTTTGTATGCGGAAACTTGTTATGATTCTTGTCGTCGTTTTGACCGTCATCAGTCCGCTGGCCGTTTTCCCTGCTCTCGCGGACGCCTCCTGCCCCGGCTCACTGCCGACGCGCCTGACGGTTGGCGGACGCGGGCAAATCGCACAGACTTTCAGTACCCTGCGCGATGGCGTCGCGGGCAACCCGATTCAGGTCGTGTACGCTCCGGCGCTGTTCACGGTACTGGCAGGCCCGGCCAGCGACGGTACCCTCTGCTATTTCCAGATTCAGTATGACAACGGCCTGAC
>DASZXN010000544.1:0-7347 GCA_035545875.1 Phototrophicaceae bacterium | reverse complement strand
ACCGTCCTGAAAATGCCTATGGTGTGATGTGTCGCGTGAACGGCGGCATCGGTCAGCCGCAGCCCACCGACGCGACCCTCGCCGCGATTATGCAGAATCCTACTGCCGCCCCGACGACCAACGTGCAGGAACTGGCAACCGTCGTCGGCGCCTCTGGTGCTGCTTCGACGGCGCAATCCACCTCAGTGGCAGCGGCGGAATCAACCAGCGCCGCGACCAGCTCTGCAACAGCGGAGGCAACCAGTCCGCTGCAACTGCCGACGCCTGCGCTTTCGCCGACGCCGCAGCCCACGCTGATGCCCGCCATTCAGGGCGACGGCTATCTGTTCCTGATTCAGGGCAGCGGTTCGTTCGCGATTATGCGCTCGCATGGTCGCAACCTGACGCCGCTGGTCGATTGGAAAGCCTCGAACGTCATTCATCAGGGGGCAGACCAGAATCATCTGCAAGCCATCTGCGCCGGGAACTACCTGGCTTTCTACGTCAACAATCAGTTCCTCGGCGATGCCACCGACAGCACCTACACGACCGGGCAGGTTGGGCTGGCGGCCAGCGCCGCGACCCGGTTGGGCACGCAGATCGTTTTCGATAACCTGACCGTCTCCGCTGCTGTCCAGTCGAAGTAAGCAGCGATGGAGGGGATCGACTCTGACCCCATTTTTGGCGAACCGCTCGCCAATTATCCGAGCGACCGCACACGCCCCTTGATCATTGCCGGGGTCGTGTGCGCACTTGTCTCGGTGCTGCTCAATTTCACGCTTGCGCAGGTTCCGAACTGGTGGGGGCCGGTCAGCACCATCGTGATCATGGCCTTGCTCGTGCTGGTCTGCGCCTGGTATCTGCTGCACCTGTGGAACCGCGAGATCGTCCTCTACGCGCGCGGCTTCAGCTACCGCGAAGGCTCGAACACCGTCTTTTTCTTCTACGAGGAGATCAGAAGCATTCGCCTGCGCGCCGAGCGGCTGGCCTATTTCGGCGGCTTGATTCGGCGCAGCATCTACCGTTTCACCGTGACGACGCGCCAGGATGAGAGTTTCACCATCACCAACCTCTATCTGCGCGCCGACGAACTCGGCACCAAGCTGACCGACCAAATTAACCGGATACTCGAACCAGACATCGCCCATCGGCTGGAGGCAGGGGAGAAGGTCGCCTTTGGCGATACGCTCACGCTCGATATGGACGGGTTGAAGGAGGGATCGCGCACGTTAGTATGGGCGGAGTACGGCGGCTATCGGCTCGGCAACCATCGGCTTTCCCTGCTCGACCGAGCGGGCGCGGTCTGGTATTCCCTCCCGATCCCCGAAGTCGATAACATCACCCTCCTGCTCGAACGCCTGCGCCAGCGGCAATCCGTCAACAAGCCCACCTCGTAGGAACGCGATCAATCGCGTCCACTGATTTTTATCTTCGCTGAAGGCATTTTCTAACGGACGAGACAAGTCTCGTCCCTACGAAATCATCATGCGGTGTTATCTCGACCCGCTTGCGTGGGAGAAAGGATCAGGGATAGAGGGGCTTCGCTTTTTAACTTTTAACTTTCAACGTTTAACTCTATACTTTCCCTTATGGACTACATGATTCATCTGGTCGTACCCAAAACCGGGAAGCTCACGCCTGCCATGCTGGAATGGCTGTTCAAGCACGGCGGCGATGCGAGCCAACCGGAATTATTCTTCCCGGTGCGCAGGATCAAGCCGAAGGCGCTGGCGCGCGTCCTGCTCAAGCTCGATCCGTCGCTGATCCCAGAACTTGGCGAAGACGACACCGTGATCCTCACCTACCCGATGCAGGAGTTGGGCATCCGTCTGGTGATTCACAAGCGCGGGCTGATCATCCAGTTCCCGTATATGGGTGGGATGCTGGCGCGCATCGTGCTCGGCATCACCTACACCTACATTCGCTTCCTCTACGATCAGGCGGGCTTCTGGAGCTTCGACCCGCAGTTGAACGTGATCTCGTATGCTGACGACTACCAGTCGATTGACGAGACGGCTGACCTGATGGAACAGCTTCTGCCCCGCATGTTGAACGGCTAATGTGGGGCTGCATAGCCGAGACACCGCAGTCCGCGAATGGTCGGCTTGCCACTGCGCTTGCCCGATTCGGGCGTAATGATGTCTTGGTAGTCGATCATCGACTCTGTAATTCTTGACTTGATTCCTGTTTTAACGCCAGTTATGGATAACGATTTTGAGCGAAGAATTTTATCGTAGGGGCACGACATGTCGTGCCCCTACAAGGGAAAAATCGGTTCCTGCTGCGGCTTGTCCATAACCCACGTTATTTTACACTGTCATGGCTGACGCGCAGTACCGCCGCGCCCTCAATCGCGCTGCGTTTGACCAGTTGCAGCGCGTGATTGGCATCCGCTAACGGAAATTCCTGCGTCTCGCTGCGGATCGGGATTTCGGCGGCCAGCGGCAGAAATTCCTCGGCGTCGGCACGGGTCGCGTTGGCGATGCTGCGGATCGTCCGCTCATCCCAGAGCGTGCGATAGGGCATACTCGGAATGTCGCTCATGTGGATAGCGTTGATCGCCAGCGTGCCGCCCTTGCGCAGATGACCGAGCGCCTGCGGGATAATTCCGCCTGCCGGAGCGAAAATAATCGCCCGATCCAGCTTTTTCGGCGGCTGGTCTTCGGACGTGCCCGCCCACGCTGCGCCGAGTTCGCGCGCCTGCTGCTGATGATCCTTGCCGCGCGTGAAGGCGTAGACCTCGCAGCCCCAGTGAAGCGCGACCTGAATGACGAGGCTGGCGCTCGCGCCGAAGCCGTACAAGCCGAGCCGCTCGCCCTTTTGCAGATCAGACAGCTTGACGGAGCGGTAGCCGACCACGCCCGCGCACAGCAGCGGCGCGGCCTCCACGTCGCTGAAACGCACGGGAATCGGCACGACGTACTGCTCGCGCGCCGTGACGTACTCGGCATAGCCGCCGTTGGCGGTGTAGCCGGTGAAGGTCGCCGCCTCACAGAGATTTTCTTGCCCGTGCTGACAGTAAACGCAGGTCTGATCGGTCGAGTGCAGCCAGGGAATACCGACGCGATCTCCAACCTTGAAGCGTTTCGCGTCCGTTCCGAGCGCCTCGACCACGCCGACGATCTCGTGACCGGGAATGATCGGCAGCTTTGGGTTGGGCAGTTCGCCCTCGACCACGTGCAGATCGGTGTGGCAGATGCCGCAGACGATCACGCGGACGAGAATTTCAGCACCAGCGGGGACAGGTATATCTACGTCGCGCAGATGAAGCGGGTTATCATCAACAGAGGCGGGCTGTTCGAGTACCTGAGCTTTCATTGCACATTACTCCTTTCATGTAGTATAGCTCAATCGGGAAGTCGCGGTTTGCGCCGCAGCGCCGATCTGAACGGATAGCTTTTGTTCTCGTAGAGGCGAGGCGTGCCTCGCCCGCCACTTGTATTCAATCACTAGAAAAACGACTATGGCACGTAAATTCAAGCGTTCACCCTTAGCACTTGCGGTACTGGCACTCTTGCACGAAGAACCGATGCACCCCTACAAGATGCAGCGGCTGATCAAGGAGCGCGGCAAGGATCAGGTCATCAAGGTCGAGCAGCGGGCGAGTCTCTATCAGACCATTGATCAACTGCTGCGCGCCGACCTGATCACTTTCTGGGAGACGGCCCGCGCGGAAGGCTTTCCTGAGCGGACGGTCTATAAGCTGACGGACAAAGGCCGTCAGACCGCCATCGTGTGGCTGCGCGAGATGATCTCGATGCCCGCGCAGGAATACCCGGAATTTCCGGCGGCGATCTCGCTGCTGCCCCTGCTGACGCCAGAGGATGCAGTTCAGCAGTTAGAGCAGCGTGAAGCGCGTCTGCGCCAACAAATGGCGGCGCAGGATCAGGAAATCGCGGCGTATGCCAGCGATCTGCCACGCTTGTTTCTGCTCGAATCGGAGTATATGCGCGCCGTCTGGGAAGCTGAATTGAACTGGGTGCGCTCGCTCATCGCCGATTTGCGCAGCGGCGCAATCACCTGGTCGCACGAGTGGCTAAAACCGTTTGCTGCCCCGAAAGACGAGTGAGCGCCTCGATTTTGCGCGTGCCGAAGTGTCTGTACACGGCAATTCCGAGTGTACGCTTCTCCGCAAAATCCTCACGGCAGAATTTCCCGACTTGGCAATCGGGGGCAGGATTGGCAAAATTAGCGGCGATTAAATGCGAGATCAACCCTGCCAATCTGGAGATCACCATGACCCAAGCCAGTCGTCCCGACGTGGATATTGAAGAAGACATCCTCAATCTGGTGGCGCATTACCCGCCGCTGCAAGCAGATCGCTATCACTTTCGCTGCGAGGTGAGCGCTGGCGTAGTCACGTTTACCGGTCACGTCAAGTCGCTGATCAGCCGCCGCTATCTGGTGGATCGCGCGGCGCAGATTCGCGGCGTGCGCTCGGTCGATAGCAAAAAGCTGTACACCGAAGAAGATATTCGGCTCGAAGCGGGACGGCGCATCCCGACAGGCGTGATCGCCAACGCCAGCTACGACGCGGTGATCCTGACCGGGACGCTGCCGCAGGGCAAAACGGCGGAGGATGTCGTCAAGGACGTAGCGGTGATTCCGGGCGTCGAGCACGTCGTCACCAAGTTTCCGAGCGCCTGAAGGCTAAGTCTGCGCTGAACTGGCGAACTCGCGGCGAATGCGCTCGCTGCGCGGGTCGGGGAAGTCGTAGTCACTGATCAACTGGGGAAGCTGGATTTCGCGCAGCTCTTCAAAACCGAAGAGGATGTTGGCGACCACGATGTCGATGACCAGCAGCAGCCGTCCAAAGTTGCTGTACTGCCCCTGAAGCGCGGTGAACAACACGGCGAAGACGCGCTCGCGCAGTTCGGTATCCTGGATCCCGCTGCCCGGCCAGGCGCCGTTCCAGGCTTCGCCGTAGGTGCCGATGCGCAGCGTATCACAGCGCAGATCGATCAACTGGGTGAGCGCAGCTTTGCGGTCTTTGGCATCGACGTGGCGATACGAACCGCGATAGGCCAGATTAGGAAGCTGTCCGCAGATTTCTCCTGCCATCGTCGTATCGACCAGCCGATAAATGGGATGCGTTTTCAGGCCGAGCGCTTCGCCCAGCGCCTGCACGGAGCGACGATAATAATGCTCGCGCTGCGGATAGGTCGCGCTGGTGTCGAGCCGCCAGAGCAGCGAGAGATAATCGCCAAAATCGAGCGGAAGGCGCGGCGGGTCATCCGGGCTGTAGAGGCTGATCAGTTGGTTGATGCGCGCCTGCTCGAAACGACTTTGCATAGGTTCGGTTAGGTCACTTGTGTACGTCGCATGTGCGGCGTGAGCGAACGATGCCGATACATCAACTGCCAGACGCGCAGGGCAGCTTCAATGATAATCCCCGATCCCATCTTCGACTGGCCGCGTACCCGATCCGGGAAGTAGATTGGAATTTCGGTGATGCGGTAGCCCAGCCGCGAGGCTACATAAACGATCTCGACCTGAAAAACGTACCCGTTCGAGTGAATCCGCTCCAACCCCATGCCGATCAAGGTTTCGCGCCGCCAGATGCGATACCCCCCGGTCGCATCTGAGACCGGAACAGCGAGCAAAATGCGGACGTAAACCGCATTGGCGAACCAACTGAGCAGCTTGCGATACGGCCCCCACGTTTTGTCAACGCTGCCGCCGCGCGCATAGCGCGAGCCGCAGACCACATCGTAACCTTCTTCGAGTTTGGCGATCAGTTCCGGCACGTACTTGGGCTGGTGCGAAAAGTCGCAGTCCATCTGAATGATGTATTCCGCGCCGAGGTCAATCGCGCGCTTGAATCCGGCGATATAGGCCGTGCCCAGACCGCCCTTTTCGGTGCGGTGCAGCACCGAGATGCGCCCGCGCTGCTCGGATGCCAGCCGCTCGGCAATCTCGCCTGTGCCGTCCGGCGATCCGTCGTCCACGATCAGAATATTGACCGGAACCGGCAGCGCCAGCAGCGCGTCGATCATCAACGGCAGGTTTTCTGCTTCGTTATAGGTGGGCAACACCACCGTCGTCTGATGTATCAAGGCTCTCACAGTTCTGCGTAACACGGATAAGTAGAAACCGCGTTCAGTTTAGAGTACCGCCATTCTGCCGACAAGACCAAAAAGATTGTCGAAAAATATGTGAAGGGTTTGGGCAAGGTTGGAAATCGGCTTATAGGGATAAGGTAAGGGCGCAGCGCGCTGCGCCCCGTTCTTTCCATGTTTACGGCTTGGCATCGCGGACGGTCAGGCTGTCGAAATCGACGCTGCCCGCATCGACGCCAAGCGCGACCGAGCCACCGAGCTGTGGCGTGCCCGCGATCCCGCCGATGAACTGACCATTGGCGAAGAAGCCAACCTGATCGCCGGCGGCAACAATTTCGAGATGAATCCAGTCGCTCGGATTGGCGACGACGGCGCTTTGGATGTCCTGCGATCCGTTGGCGCTGACAAAGCGCGCGGTCGCTGTGACCGATCCGTCCGGGTTGCTGGTCAGCACGAGCCGATAGCCGTCTAGCTCGCTGTTATTGGCGCTCGTGCGCACGGCGAGCCAGCCCGAACTCCCCGGCGTCAGCCGGACATCGACTGCTGCGTACACGTCAGTCGCGTCGCTGAAATTGGCGCTGTCCGTTCCCTGACCGAAGATATTGCTGCCTGCGCTCGGATTGATCATCTGCCAACCGGGAGCGGTCGCGCTGCTGATGGTCAGGAAATTCTGATGCGGATCGGCAGCGTTGGGATCGTTCTGCTCTATGCCGACGATGTTCTGCCAGAGCGCATCGCTTCCATCGCCCGGATTGAACTCGAACACCAGATCGCGTGTGCCGTTTTGCAGGGGTCGCGTATTCACCTGCTGAATAACCTGCTGGAACGTGCCGGCATCGGGCGCACTCGTTGGCGCGATGGTTGGCGTGGGCGTCTCGGTGTCGGTCGGCGTATCGGTCGGCGTATCCGTTGGCACTTCGGTGGGTGTTTCCGTCGGCGTGTCGGTTGGAATTGCCGTAAAGGTGGCCGTCTCGGTTGGCGTATCGGTCGGCACCAGCGTGAAGGTTGGCGTGAAGGTTGGCGTGTCGGTCGGCGTATCGGTTGGAATTGCCGTAAAGGTGGCCGTCGCCGTTGGCGTGTCCGTTGGCACGAGCGTGAACGTCGCGGTCTCGGTTGGCGTGTCGGTCGGCACGAGCGTGAACGTCGCCGTCGCCGTCGGCGTATCCGTTGGCACGAGCGTGAATGTCGCCGTCGCCGTCGGCGTGTCGGTCGGCACCAGCGTGAACGTTGCCGTCTCGGTTGGCGTATCGGTCGGAATTGCCGTAAAGGTCGCCGTCTCGGTTGGCGTCTCGGACGGCACCAGCGTGAA
>DASZXN010000543.1:0-14800 GCA_035545875.1 Phototrophicaceae bacterium | reverse complement strand
TTCGCGCGCTGCGAAGTCAGCTTCATTCTGACCAGCTATCCCGATCTCGACTTCCTCGCCTCGTTCATCGTCCCGTTTGTCTCCGGCCTGATCACGCTCGGCATTGGCATCGCCATTCTGATGCTGCGCAAGCGCAGCTTGTCGGCGCAGGTCGTCAGCGCCGTCTGCCTGACCATGAGCATCTTCATGCTCGGCATCTTCGACATCAACACGACCCGCCAGTTGACTCCGCTCTGGCTGATCGGCACAACCTTCGCGGGCGCGGCCACAGCGTCGATGGCGTTCATCTTCCCGGCCAAGCTGCCAATCGTCTATCGCCACCCGACCATCCAGTGGCTGCCGACCGCGCTCGGCGCGCTCGCCTCCGCCGCGATCCTCGTCTCGTATTACAACCCAACCTCGCCGCAGGATGCCGTTTCGACCATCTGGCTCGCGCCCATTGCGGGTTTGCTCGGCATGGCCGTGCTGGTGATCGCCCTGCTGCGCCGCCGCGAAAATGCTTCGGCGATTGCCATCCGCGACCAGTCAAACACCGTACTGATCGGCCTGCTGCTCTCGCTCGTCCTCGGCGTCGTCTGGCTGCTCAACACCCTCGTCCACCTGATCGCCGGTTACGATCTGTTCCCGCTCAACACCTCGGCAGCCATGCCCTTCCTGATCCTGCCGCCCCTGAGCATGGGCTACGCGGTGCTGCAATATCGCGCGCTCGATACCGACCGCATCATCAGTCAAGCGCTCACGTATACGGTCATGCTCGTCGGCCTGATCGTCGGCTATTTCCTGCTGCTTTTCAGCGCCAGCCTGATCGCCGGGCAGTTGATCGGCCCGACCAACCCGATTCTGCTCGCGCTGGTGATCTTTCTGATGGCGCTGTTGTTCATTCCGGTGCGCACGCGCCTGCAAG
Organism: Phototrophicaceae bacterium; assembly: GCA_035545875.1. GTDB lineage: Bacteria > Chloroflexota > Anaerolineae > Aggregatilineales > Phototrophicaceae > Flexifilum. The sequence continues at coordinate 13,896 of DASZXN010000543.1, read as the reverse complement.
CCCGTGTCGATCAGCTCTACTATCGCAAGCGCCAGAATTTCCAGACGCAGATCGAGTCTTTCAACCAGAGTCTCAGCGGCCTGATCGAGTTCGGCGACATCATCGACGCTTACCGCAGCGAACTCAACCAGACGCTGCTGCCGCTTCAGGTCTTTATCTTCCTGCCGGATCGCCAGACCGGGGAGTACATCGCCGCCGGGACGGACGTGCGTTTCGCGCCCGACAGCCCGTTGATCCGGCACCTGACCACCGACGCGATGGGCATGGTCTATCTTGAACCGGGTCAGCCCTGGCCGACCGCCGCTGTCGCCGAGCGCTCGCGCCTGATGATCCTCAAGGCGAGTATTCTCGCGGGCTTGCGCGGCTCGAATCGTCTGAGCGGCTTTGCCTGCATCGCCCCGCCCCGCTCGATGAGCGGGCACTACACCTTTGAAGAACTGCGCTTCGTGCAGGCGCTCACCACCCAAATCGGTGTGGCTGTCGAGCGCGCCGAAGTCGTCGACTCGCTCGAACACCGCGTCCGCGAACTCGACGTGCTCAGTCAGGTGAGCGCGGCGGTCAACTACACGATTGACCTCGACGACCTGCTCGAACTGATCTACGCGCAGTCCGCCCGCCTGATCGACGCGACCCACTTCTACATTGTCCTGCGTGACCCGGCCACCAGCGAACTTTATTATGCTTTCTTCCTGGAGAACGGCGAGCGCTACGGCGACAAAGAGAACCGGCGCTGGGCGCTCGGCAAGGATATGTTCAGCGAGATTATCCGTAACGGCCAACCAATCTGGGTCAACAACTACGCGGCGGCGCTCGCCGAGCGCGACGCGAACACCGTCTATGAAGATGCCAACCTGAAAAGCTGGATGGGCGTTCCGCTGCTGGCAGGCTCGCGCACCATCGGCGTGATCGCTACGGGCACAACGCAGCCCAACAAGACCTACACGGGCGAGCAGCGCAAAATCTTCAGCGACATCAGCACGCTCGCCGCGACCTCGATTGATAAGGCGCGTCTGTTCGCGGAAACGAACGTCCGTGCGCGGCAATTATCTGCCTTGAACGACATCACCCGCCAAATCGTGACCGCCGAGCTTGACCTCGACAAGCTGCTGCAACTGATTACCGCCAGCGTAACCGACATTCTCGGCGCAGAAGCGGGTTCGCTCCTGCTCACCGTTGACGACGGCAGCGGCGACCTCGAATTCAAGGTCGCGGTCGGCGGCTCCGGCGGCGAACTGATCGGCTCGCGCCTGAAATCGGGTGTCGGTCTGGTCGGCGAAGTCGCCGCGACCGGGCAGCCGGTCATCGTCAACGACGTGAAGAAAGACCCGCGCTGGAGCGGCGAACTGAGCAAAGGCGTGTTCCGCACCAACACCGTCGTCGCCGTGCCGCTGATCACGCAGAACACCGTCATCGGCGTACTCGAAGTGCTGAACAAGCAGGACGGCTCGGCCTTCAGCCGCGAGGACATCGACCTACTGACGGCCTTCGCTGGACAGGCCGCCGTCGCCATCGAAAACGCGCGTCTATTCCAGATGACCGACTTGCAGTTAACCGAGCGTGTCAGCGAATTGGAAACGCTGGAGCGCATCGACGTTGAACTCAACCGCTCGCTCGATCTGCGCAAGGTCGCGGAGATTTCGCTCCACTGGGCGATGGAGAACAGCCGCGCGTCGGCGGGCTTGATCGGCGTGGTCGTCGGGGAGCCGCCGCAGTTGGATGTCGTCTATCGCGTCGGTTATGAGGCTGACGATATGCCCGCCAACGCGAATGGCAATCTCTGGCCGCTCGAACGCGGCATCGTCGCGCGGGTTCTGCGCACCAAACAGCCCGATCTCGTGCCCGACGTGCGCATTGACCCGAACTACATTCCCAGCCTGCGCGGAGCGATCAGCCAGATCACCATTCCGATGCTCTCCGGCGGCACCATCAACGCGATTATGGTGCTGGAAACCAACCGCGAGCCGCGTCTGAAGCTGGCCGACATGCCCTTCTTGCAGCGATTGGCTGAACACGCCAGCATCGCCATCGCCAACGCCCAGTTGTACGCTGAACTGACCCGCGCCAACCAGTCCAAGAGCGAGTTTGTCTCGTTTGTGGCGCACGAACTCAAGAATCCGCTCACGTCGATTCGCGGCTACTCGGACGTGCTGCTTAAGGGCGCGGTCGGCGGCATGAGCGATCAGCAGCGCAACTTCCTCGACACCATCCGCGCCAATGCCGACCGTATGAACACGCTCGTCAGCGACCTCAACGATGTGACCAAGCTGCAAACCGACAACATGCGCATGGAACTTGGCACGGTCGATTTCCGCAAGGCGCTCACCGAGACGCTGCGACCGTTCGAAAAGCAGATCGAGGACAAAGGCCAGAAGCTCGAACTCGACATGAACGCCTCGCTCCCGCCAATTCGTGCCGACCAGAACCGCTTGATTCAGGTGCTCACCAATCTGGTCAGCAACGCGCATAAATACACGCCCGAAGAAGGCTTGATTCGCGTATCCGCACACGTACTGGTCGCGCCGCGTGATAATAAAGGCCGCCTGCTCGACCCGATGCTTCAGGTCAGCGTGACCGACACGGGTATCGGCATGAGCGAAGAAGACCTGAATCGTCTGTTCACGCCCTATTTCCGCAGCGAAAACCCGCTCACCCGCGAGCAGCCTGGCACGGGTCTCGGCCTGACGATTACACGCGGCATCATCGAGCGGCATGGCGGCACGATTTGGGTCGAGAGCGAACTCGGCAAGGGCACGACGTTCAACTTCACGGTGCCGCTGGCCGCGCAAACCGAGCAGCAGGCCGGAGATTAAGCATTCTGCACGAATTTATCGAGGGGCGCGAACAGATGACGTAGGTTACGCCCCTCGATTCGCGTCATAAGTAGGGAGACTATTCACATCGGTTACAGAGAGTTCAATCCGCTCCGCCCCTGAGCGACGAATTCTAACGGGATGTTGATGAGTCTGTGATATAATCCCGAATTCTAGAGGAATGATTCCAGCGATTGAGGCTGATCTATGTTCAAGAACATTGTCAAAAAGGTCATGGGTGACCCGGTTGAGCGCGCCTTGTCTCGCTACCGCGAGCGTGTAGACGAGATCAACGAGCTTGAACCGAGCATCCAGAAACTCTCGGCGGAGCAGATGCGCGACAAGACGGCAGAACTCAAGCGCCGCATCGCCGACGGCGCAACCCTTGAAGACGTGCTGCCGGAAGCTTACGCGCTCGTCCGCGAAGCCGCCGTCCGCACCATTGGGCAGCGCCACTTCGACGTGCAGTTGATCGGCGGTATGGTGCTCAACGAAGGCCGCATCGCCGAAATGAAAACGGGTGAAGGCAAGACGCTCACCGCCACCCTGCCCCTCTACCTCAATGCGCTGGTGGGCAAAGGCGCGCATCTGGTCACGCCCAACGACTACCTGAGTAAAGTCGGTGTGCAGACGATGGGGCCGATTTACCACTACCTCGGCCTGAGCGTCGGCGTGATCCAGAACAGCGGCGACGGCAACCCGGACAGCGGCTCGTTCGTCTTTGATCCTGAATTTCCGTCCGACGACGCGCGTTTCCAGAACCTGCGCCCCTGCCGCCGCGCCGAATCCTACGCCGCCGACATCACCTATGGTACCAACAACGAGTTCGGCTTCGACTACCTGCGCGATAACATGGTTGTGGACAATAACCAGCTCGTTCAGCGCGGCCTCTATTACGGCATCGTCGATGAGGTCGATAACATCCTGATCGATGAGGCGCGTACCCCGTTGATCATCTCCGGTCAGGCCGACGAGCCGTCCGATTTCTACCGCAAATTCGCACAAATCGTCCGCACGCTCAAAGAGAGCAGCCCGGAGACGGTCGATCAGGATGACATCGAACCGGATGGCGATTACGTCGTCGATCTCAAGGATCGAGTCGCCTTCCTGACCGACGCGGGCGTCGAAAAGGTCGAGCGCGCGATTGGCGTCGAGCAGTTGTATCACCCCGACAACGCCGAGATGATCCCCTATCTCGACAACTCGCTGCGCGCTCATGCCCTCTACCATCTGGACAAAGACTACGTTATTCAGGAAGGCCAGATCATCATCGTTGACGAGTTCACGGGTCGTCTGATGTATGGTCGGCGCTTCTCGGAAGGTCTGCATCAGGCGATTGAAGCGAAGGAAGGCGTGCAGGTTCGCCGTGAAAACCTCACGCTGGCGACGATCACCTTCCAGAACTTCTTCCGCATGTACAAGAAGCTCGGCGGCATGACCGGTACGGCTCTCACCGAAGCCGAGGAATTCGAGAAGATTTACAACCTCGAAGTCTCCGCCATCCCGACGCACCGCCCGATGATCCGCCTCGACTACGAAGACCTGATCTTCGCCACCGAGGACGCCAAGTTCAAGGCGATTGTCGAGGAAATCAAGGAGCGGCAGGCGACAGGTCAGCCGATGCTGGTCGGTACGGTCGCCATCGAAACCTCCGAGCGCCTGAGCAAAGCGCTCAAACGCTCCGGCATCGAGCATCAGGTCTTGAACGCCAAGCAGCACGAGCGCGAAGCCGAGATCATCGCGCAGGCAGGGCGACCCGGCGCGGTCACCATCGCCACCAACATGGCGGGTCGTGGTGTCGATATTCTGCTCGGCGGCAACCCGGAAGGTCTCGCCCGCGAGCGTCTGCGCAAGGACGATAAGGACATCACGCAGGTTTCACGCGAGGAATGGAGCGCCCTCGTCAAGCAGGTCACCGACGAGCTTCAGCCCGCGCGCCAGAAAGTCATCGAGGCGGGCGGCCTGTACGTGCTCGGCACGGAGCGTCACGAAGCCCGGCGTATCGACAACCAGTTGCGTGGTCGTTCCGGTCGTCAGGGTGACCCCGGCGAATCGCGCTTTTTCCTCAGCCTCGAAGACGACCTGATGAAGCGCTTCGGTGGAGATCGCGTCCGTACCTTCATGGACTGGGCGAAAATCCCCGAAGATGAGCCGATTGAAAACAGCATGGTCAGCAAGTCGATCACGCAGGCGCAGGTGCGCGTCGAAGGCCACAACTTCGACATCCGCAAGCGCGTGCTGGAATACGACGACGTGGTCAACATCCAGCGCGAGACGATCTACAAGCAGCGTCATCAGATTCTCGACGGCGCGGAACTGCGCGAAGACTACCTCAAGTATCTGGAGGAAGAAGTCGGCAAGGTCATTGACGAGTTCGCCCCCGAAGACAGCGACCCGGCTGACTGGGATTTCGACGCGCTCTATAAGCAGTTGTTCACTATCTTCCCCGTCCCCGTCGAGATCACGCCCGACGCGCTGGCTGAGATCGAAACGCTCGATGAACTGGAAGATACCATCATCGAAGCCGCGACTGAAGCCTATGATCGCAAAACCGAGGAACTCACCCCGGACATCATGCGCCGCGCCGAGAAGCTGGTCATGCTCAATTCGATGGATATGTACTGGCGGCGTCACCTAACCGACCTCGACGTGCTGCGCGAGGGAATCGGCTTGCAGGCCATCGCCCAGCGCGACCCGCTGGTCGAATATAAGCGCGAAGCCTACGAGATGTTCCAGGGCTTGATGGGCGAAATCCACGCCAATGCGGTGCGCAGCATCTACCGGGTGCAGGTCAACGCCCCACAGATTGTTCGTCCGCGCGTTCAGGTCATGCAAACCATTCGTCCCGGCGCGGTCACCAACACCAAACCGGAGCCAGTGCGCAAGACAGCCAAAGCCTCGATTGGGCGCAATGATCCCTGTTGGTGCGGCAGCGGCAAGAAGTACAAAAACTGTCATATGCGCACGGATCAGGCCAACGCCCGCAGCACGGCGCAGTAGAGGCGATCATGGCGCAGAAAACGACAGCCTTCGACGACGCCCGCCTGCTCGACTTTGTGCGCGATCAGGTCAACACGTTCGTCAAATGGGATTTGGTGCGTTTTTTCCACGATAACCCCTACGCCGCCAATACCGCCGAGAACATCGCGCGGGTCGCAGCACGCGACCCGCGCATCGTCGAGCAAGACCTGCAAGGCCTGGTTGCCAGCGGTATTCTGGAAGCGAATACCGTTGGTAACGCGCGGATTTACCGCTTCGTCAAGGATCAGGAAATCCGCGCTTTGGTCGCAAGTTTCGTCCTTGCCTGTGATGACCGCGAGTTTCGCGTGCGGGCGATTAATCAGGTGATTGAAGGTTTGCAGTAAGCCGTGCCGCCAGATGCCTTTAGTCGGCTGATCGTCCTCTACGACTGGTTTTTGCTGGTCGGGCTGATCGTCTTTCTGCTGCTGATCGCGCGTTTTTATCAGCGCTTTTCCGGCGAAAAGACCCATTTTCGCCTCTATTTGATCCCAATTGTGCTCTTTGGAGCGCAAGCCATCCGTCAATCAAATTTCTCGAACGACCCGCTCGGTAGTCTGCTCGCGGCAGCAGGCGGGATCATTCTGCTCGGCTTGAGCCTGTTTCTCTACTGGCGCATGACCGCCGGGCGGGGAGCGTCCTGACGTGGCATTTCTGGGGCTGCTGGGGCCGGTCTCGATTTTGATCGCGCTCATCGTGCTCGGCTTACTCAGCCGACGGCTCGGCCAGCAGACCGCCGCCCGCCCGCGTTATCTCGGCTTTTTCGTCGGCGCGCTGCTGATCGCCATCAGCATCGCTGCCCAGTTGCTCGACCTGATCGTTCACTTCCCCCACAGCGATCCCGATTTCCTCTGGATCATTCTCGATAACGTGCTGCCCGCCATCGCGGTGACCATTGGCGTGATCTTCGCCTGGCGTTACTGGAGTTGGCTTCTGGCAGAGCGCGACTGATCCGACTACAATTCCTAGTATCAAGTGCTGGGGTTGAGCGCTGAGAAAGCAGTTTGTGTAGGGGCACGACACGTCGTGCCCCTACGGAGAAATCGACATATTCGCGCGAAGCACTCAGCACCCATTCCTAAAGGTCTTGTGCGTGAGCAACAACGAACTTCTGCAAACCATCCGGCAGATGCCCAAAATTGATCTCCACCGCCATCTGGAGGGATCGCTGCGCCTCGAAACGCTGCTGGCAATCGCTCAGGAATACGGCATTTCTCTGCCGACCTACGACATCGAGGGGCTGCGCCCCTTCGTGCAGATTGTTCCCGGCGAGCCACGTAACTGGCAGCAGTTTCTCGGCAAATTTCAGGTGCTGCGTCAGTTCTACCGCTCTCGAACGATCATCCAGCGCGTCACCCGCGAAGTCATCGCGGACGCCGCCGCCGATAACGTCAAGTACATGGAACTGCGCTTCACCCCGCAGGCGCTCAATAATCTGGTGCGCTGCGACTATCAGGAAGTGGTCGCGTGGGTCTGCGATGCGGTCGAACAGGTCACGTCTGAACTCGACATTCAGGTTACGCTGATCCTCTCGATGAATCGGCACGAGAGCGTCGAAATCGGCGATCAAGTGCTGGAAGCCGCCATCCATTTCGCGGATCGCGGCGTCGTTGGCCTCGATCTGGCGGGGCAGGAAGCCGGACATTCCGGCCTGCCCTTCCGCGCTCTGTTCGAGCGCGCCAAAGCGGAAGGCTTCGGCATCACCATCCATGCGGGCGAATGGGCAGGCGCGAGCAACGTGCGCGAGGCCGTCGAAATTCTCGGCGCGGATCGCGTCGGGCACGGGATTCGCACTATCGAAGACCCCACGCTGTTCGATCTGCTGCAAACGCGCGGCACCGTCCTCGAAGTCTGCCCGACCAGCAACGTCCAGAGCGGCGCGGTCGAGGGGTTCGGCGTCCACCCGCTGATTCGCCTCTATCAGCTTGGCCTCAGGACGACCATCAACACCGACGACCCGCTGATCTGCAACATCAGCCTGAGCGACGAGATCAGCAATGTGGTCAAGGGAATGCCACCGCTCACACTTGATGACGTAAAGCGCAACATTCTCACGGCGGCCAACGCCGCCTTCTTGCCCGCTGATCGGCGCGCGGCGCTGGTCGCTCAGTATCAGGCGTGGCTTTATTCATGATTCAGCTTGGCAAATTCAAACTCTATCTGATCAATGACAGCCGCATCCTACAGGATGCGGGCGGCGCGTTCGGCCTCGTGCCGCGCGCGCTCTGGAAAGATGTGTTCATGCCGCCGACTGACGATAATCTCGTGCCGATGATGCAGCACAACCTGCTCGTGCAGGCCGACGGTCGCAACGTCATCATCGACACGGGCTACGGCAGCAAAATGTCCGAGAAGCAGCGCGCCATTCTGCACTTCGAGCAGCCCGGTGGCGGATTGGTCGGCGGGCTGGCGCGGCTTGACCTCAAGCCGGAGGATATTGATCTGGTGATCGACACGCACCTGCACAACGATCACTGCGGCGGCAACACCTATCACGACACGAACGGCGCGCTCCAGCCGACCTTCCCGAACGCGGAGTACGTCGTGCAGCGCCGCGAATATCAGGACGCCGCACGCCCCAATGAGCGCACACGCGCGACCTATCTAAGTTCCAATTTCCAGGTTTTGCTCGATAGCGGTCAAATGCGTTTACTCGACGGCGATACGGAACTCGCGCCGGGGATTACCGGGGTGGTCACACCGGGACACACGCCCGGTCACATGAGCGTCCGCCTCGAAAGCGAAGGCCAGCACGCCGCGTTCATCTGCGATCTGGCGAGCTACGCCGTCCACTTCGAGCGACTCGGCTGGATGACCGCCTACGACGTTGAGCCGCTGATCACGCTGGAAACCAAGCGCGTCTGGCAGACGTGGGCGCTCGAAACCAATGCGCTGCTGATCTTCCCGCACGATCCGCTCCGTCCGATGGGTCGCCTGACCGAAGATGCGAACGGCAAGCGCACCATCCAGAAAGTGGACGAGCCGTATACCTAAATAAAATTCAGGCGAACCAGTTCGTTACCGCGTTTCGCTAACAGTTCCAAGTTTGCGTAGAGGGCTTCAAAATCGGGGATTGTATCTTCAGGGTGATAAACTCCCGCCAGCGGTTCACAGGCAGGGTCTTGCAAAAGACCCAGTAGTAAGCGAACGCCCTTCATGACTTCTTCAATCGGTTCCCAGTGTTGGGGTGCATCCCAAACTATACGCTTGAATTGCTCTTCCGTCAGAGCAGGCGCGCCGCTATACCGTTTGCTGTAAAACGCATATTCGTCATCGTGATATTCGGTCGGGTCACCGCCGTCACCCCACATGCAATCGAGCAGCGCGCCGCAGACATCACAGAGGTCTTCGGCTGCGTCCGCTTCAAGTTGTTGAAACCAAGCAATCGCAGGAACAAGTTCGGGGTATTCTTTAGCTTGTTCCTGCTCCCAAGTACAGTAGTTTTGCAAACCCACCAGGAATCCCAGGAGCGCGTTGCCACCTGAAGCTTTACCTTCGGGATGCACATTTCGCAGCATCTCGCTGCCATGATCGGCCTGTATTTGAAGGAAGAAGCCCATTCCCGACTTACTCGTCCTCGTCGATCTCGCCCTCGATGATGCTGTAGACCGAGTCGAGCAAGTCTTCCATTCGGTCAATCTGGTCGAAAGCTGCGTCGCCTTCTCCCTGCATTAGCAGCGCCGCCGCTTGGAGCAGCGTTTCCGCTGCCTGCGTGACCAACGCCGCCACGTCCTGATAATCGTTGGCGACGATCAAATCGTTGATCACGCCCTCGGCTTCGCGGGTTGAATTGAGCGCCTGCTGAAGCAGTTCATTGGCTCGGCTGGTCGTGTTCATCACTGGCGCGACTGCCATTCCTCGATGGTCGCGCTCAGGAATTGACGCACCGAAGCGTCCGCGACCTCACCGACCGAGTCGTAGAACTTGCCATCGACCTCAATCGCCAGCGCACCGTGCATGGCGGGTCGCACGTGAATGCTGCGCCCGGCGTACTGCGATGTCAGCGCAAGTTTATGCTGCAAAAAGGCCTCAATCGACCCGGCGATATTGATCTCCGGGACTGGCTCGGCAACCGGACGCTGGCCGCGCTTCGGCTTGACAGGCGGGCCATCCGGCATTTTGAACTTGGGCAAATCGCCGGGCGCGGGCATACTGGGGCTGAAGCGCGGAATTTCCGCCGAGGAAGTCGCTGTCGGCGCGGGCGTTTCGATCACGTCGTCGGACGGCACGTCAATCGGCAGCTCGACATTTTCGGCAGCCACTTCAGACGTGGACACCTTCGGCTGCGGCTTACCCGCGCTGATACTCGGCGCAGCGGTCAGATCGCGCAGTGTGGTTTGGAAGCGTCGCTTGAACTCGGTGTCCGCGACGGCGGGCGGATTACGATAGGCTTTGTCGCCGATGCGGATAATCAGCGTGCCGTCGCCCACGTCGCGCAGCACGGTCAATACCTCGACCGCTTCGACCATTTCCCCTTGCGCCAAACTTACGCTGAACGTCCCGGCAGGTCGCGCGGGCTTGAGCGCCTGCGCGTCGGCCAGCATGTCCAGATCAGGCAGATCACCCATGCCTGCGCTGTCCGCATAACTCGGATAGGCTCCCGGAGCGGCGACAACCGGCGGGACAGCTTTCTTCGCTATAAACCGATCCCGGAAAATGACGGCCAGCGCGATCACCAGCAGCACGCCTGACCCGCAGAAGATGAGAATGAATCCCGGCGGGATTTGTCTCAAAAAGTCGCTTATTCCACCGCTGTCCATCTCAAATCCCCCCTTACTGCTGGCACGACGGGCAGTAATGTGTTCCTCGCTGTGCCACTCGTATCTTGACAATCGTTTCGCCGCAGCGCTCGCACGGTTCACCGTCGCGCCCGTAGACGTACAGGTGCTTCTGGGCTTCGCCAGGCGTGCCGTCCGGCTTGCGATACCAGTTGATGCTCGCGCCTTCCTGCACAATCCCCAGGTTGAGCGCATCGCGGATCGCCTGATGCAGCGCTTCGATTTCCGTGTCGCTCAACTGACTCGCCGGGCGCAGCGGGCTAATCTGAGCGCGATAGAGCGCTTCGTCGGCGTAAATATTGCCGACCCCGGCCACGAACGCCTGATCAAGCAGCAGCGCCTTGATGCTCTTGTTGTGTCCACGCAGACGCTGGCGCAGGACTTCTGCCGTGAATTCGTCGGCGAGCGGCTCCGGCCCCAGTTCCGGCGCAATCTGCTCGAAGGTCGGCGTCAGGCTGACAAAGCCGAACTTGCGCGCATCGGAAAAGCGAAGCTGCGTGCCGTTGTCCAGTTGCAGGCAGAAATGCAGCCAGCGATCCGCCTCGGTGACGGCCTCATTCGCCACGACGTACAGCCGTCCGGTCATCTTCAGGTGAACCACCAGCAAATCATGATCCAACTGACACAGAATATATTTCGCGCGCCGACCGATGGCGCGAAAGGTTTGCCCTTCAATCTGCGCCGCGAACTGCTCCGGGCTGGGCGAATGGATCGTGCGCAGTGAGGTCGGGTCGTACCACATGCTCTGCACGGTGCGCCCGATCAGCGGCTCACGCAGGCCGCGCACGACGGTTTCAACTTCCGGTAATTCAGGCATACAACTCGCAAACTCTGACGATCAACGTCTTATTATTATAAAGCACAACATGTTCGAGTAACATTCACGATCAACGATAAAAAAGCCGCGCCGGGATGTACTCCAGCGCGGCGCTGCGACCAATTTCCTACTGTTGGCTGCTCCTATTGATCGGCAAACTCCGCCCGCAGCGGCGTCGGCAGCCCATCGAGGCTGGTCGTATTCTTCTCGCATTGATACGCGATCAGTCCGTCTTCGCCCTTCGTTTCCGCCCAGCGTTCCATCGTGTCGCGCTCGCCGACGTACTCCATGAACGGCACGCCGTAGCCACAGGAGGTCATCGTCTTGTGAATCTCCGCGACGATGATCTGACGCACGTTGATGAAGTCATCACGGAACAGCGGGCGCAGTTCCGCCCATTCAGGATCGCTCGGCAGGACGGTACGCCCCTTGCCAAACAGCCGCACGATGTTGGGCGGGCCGTCGAAGGCGCACCACATGAACGTGACTCTTCCATTTTCGAGCATGTGCGCCGAGGTTTCGTTGCCGCTGCCGATCAGGTCGAGGTAGGCGACGCTGTGCGACGACAGCACCTTGAGGTTCTCGCGGCCTTTGGGCGAGACGTTGACGTGCCCCTCGGCGCTCAGCGGCGCGCTGGCGACAAAGAACATATGCTGCGCGTCAATGAACTTCTTCATCGGCTCGGTGATTTCGTCGTAGAATTTCGCCATCGTTGAATCCTCTCCTGTTCTCAGGCACTCGACTGCGAGTGTCCCAGTTCTGGCACAAATTTGTAGTTACGATCAAGCTGCTGCTTGCGAATAATCGGGATAATCACGCGCCACGTCTCGATCAACCCGCGCGGGCAGTACGGCAAATCATCCTCGATCAGCGCGTGCAGCCTGCTCAGGTTGTAGCATGGCACGGCAGCGTACATGTGATGCTCGATGTGGTAGTTCATGTACCAGTAGAGGAAGCCGAAAAACGGGTTGACGATAATCGTGCGCGTGTTGAGGCGATAGTCGCCCACGTTGTCCGAGAGGCCGATATGCTGCGCCTCGTTGAACAGGTATTGGAAGCCCTGCGCGTAAAACGGCGCGAGCGTAACGAGGATCGGCAGCATCCACCAGCCGAGCGCCAGCGAGACGATCACGAGCAGGATGTGACCCGCCAGCATAATGCGCGCCCAGTTGAACAGATCGCGCCGCCCTTTCACGTTCTCCGGCGGGAAAAGCATGTTGTTCCACTCGCCGTCGATTTTGCCGAAGCTCAGGCCGATCACCGATTTCATGCGGTTGTAAAAGCCGAGCGGGTTGATGAAGGCAAAGCCGAGATAGCTGCGCAAGGTCAGCTTGACGGGCAGCATCACTTCGAGATCATCCGGCGGGTGCAGTGTGTACTTGTGATGCTCCTGATGGCTCACCCAGAACAGGACGGGATGCGACCAGCTCAAAAAGGCGTAGATGTAGCAGAAGGCATTGTTCAGCCAGCGCTCTTTAAAGACGCTCTGGTGAACAAACTCGTGAAAGCCGTTGATCAGGAAGGCGTAAAACGTCCCATGCAGAAACAGCAGCGCCAGGACAATCAGCAGCGGCGCGCGACCGACCGCGTACCACGCTAATCCACCCGTCAGCGCCAGCAAAGCCAAGTTGCCGACGCTCAATATCCAGCCTTTGAGATCATCGCGCTGATTGAGCGCCGCGAGGTCTTTGGCTGCAACAGGTGATCGATACCACTTGATCCGCGCGCTGGTCGTCGCTTCGCTGGTCATAAAAGCTGCTCTCTATTCGGCTCGTAAAAATCGTCATTTTTGTTCGTGCTTAACTGCCATTATAATCCCGCAGATGCGTAACCAACGTGATCCGCCGATGTAAAATCAGGGCAAATGGTGATTCAGCGTCGCGTTTTGCGCCTAGCGCCTTTGATTCAGCGCCGTCGCCTGCGCCGCCCGACGTTCGAAACGTCGGGCTACAAAACTCAAGTCCTCTGAAGAGGACTCAAAGCCAGTGGCGGACAGACTGACGGACAGCATAAATGCCGTCCCTACAAGGCGATCTCCTTTTCGCAGACGGCGCGGCGGATGCAACCAATCGCGTCTCAATGCCTTCATATCCCACAATTTCCCGCCATCGGTTTGGATTGTGGTGTCAAAAAATATACCGCACAGGTGTGCGGGCAATGCTATACTAGAGGGCAGGTTGAAAGTCTAAAGTTCAAATCGTTGGATCAACCTTTCTCCGTCTCCAGCATTGAGGATAGCTCCGGTAGGGGCGAGGCGTGCCTCGCCCCTACACAACCTGAATTTCAGATAGCAAATTTTGAGGGAAGGTTTTTGTAGGGGCACGACATGTCGTGCCCCTACGGACAGACCTATCCGAAACTGAGGTTACATAAATCCAGCACACGGTCATTTTGAACTTTGGACTTTTCACTTTTCACTGGTTACTTAGCGCCAGATTGCTAAAATTCACATGAGCGATCAACCGTTCGTCCA
>DASZXN010000542.1:0-14965 GCA_035545875.1 Phototrophicaceae bacterium | reverse complement strand
GGTCTGGCGATAATCCTCGGCGGGCTGGCCGTTGGGCTTGGGGCCGGGGATCGGCGCGAGCCAGTCGGCATAGGCTGTCGTGAAATCTTTCTGGTTGATGGCGCGGAAGTACGACCACATCAGGCCATAGCTCGGATCGCTGGTATCGAGGAATGTCGTGGACGGTTCGCTGGTCGGGATATGCGTGCAGTCGATTGACATTAGGTTGGTGATCGAAGCCTGATCGGGGACGCCGTTGGTCGATAGTTGATGGATAGTCGCGCCCGTGATGTGATAGTTGAACGAGAGCGTGAAGCAGCCGTAGAACGAGGCAACATTGCCATAATCATCGTAGCCGAGCAGGACGGTCGGCACTCGACCCAACTGTCCGGCGATGTTGTGGCTTTGAAGATCGCCAAAATACGCCGTGACGTGATCGGTATCGGAATAACCGCTGACGAAGATGTCATAGGATTGTGACGGGTCGTGCCAAAGATTGTATGCTGCCTGATAATTATGCCGGTTGATGTCCGTGTAGTAGGCGAGCAGGGTGTTCTGAGCGGTCGGGGCAGGTGCGCCCGGAGTTGGTGTCAACGTTTGCGCCTGAGCGACGCTCCACGTGACGGCAACCAGCAGCAGCAGAATCAGCGTGATCAAGCGCGTGCTTTTCACGATTGCACTCCTCAGAATGTGTAATCCGACTTGTATGATTCTACTCCTCTGGCACAGTTCGGTCTAGGCTGTTAAACTTATTTAAAACGTTTGTGCGTCTGTCGGGATCATGTCGTTACCGAAACACTGGTTGATCACTCCCGCTGTTGAAGCGGATATTTTGCGCAGGTATCGCGGCATGAGTCTCGTGCTGGCGCAGGTGCTCTACAATCGCGGACTGACCGAGCCGGGCGAGGCGTATAATTTCCTCAACGCCGACGATCCGGTGAGCGGCGGGCTGCTGCGTATCAAAGGCAAGAAACCGTCGATTGACAAGGCGGTTTCGCGGATTCGGCGGGCGATTAAGCAGAAAGAACTGATCGTCGTCTACGGCGATTTCGACGCGGACGGCGTAACTTCGACGGTGCTGCTGGTGCAGGCGCTCAAGGCGCTCGGCGCGAACGTTCACGCTTACATCCCGCACCGCGTCGATGAAGGCTACGGCCTCAACAGTGAGGCGCTGCTCAAGCTGGCACGCAAGGGCGTCAAACTGGTTATCACGGTAGACTGCGGGATTCGTTCGGTCGAGGACGTGGAAGACGGTAAGTCCTACGGCCTGGACATCATCATCACCGATCACCATTCGGTTGGCGCGGACATCCCCGACGCGCTGGCGGTGATCAACCCCAAAATGACTGATGCCGAGTACAGCGAGGATATGCTGGCGGGCGTCGGCGTGGCCTATCGACTGGCGGAAGCCTTGTTCACCGTCGAAGCGGGCAGCCGAAACAGCAATCTATCGATGACGGTTGACGATTTGCTCGATTTGGTAGCAATCGGCACGGTCGCTGACCTCGTGCCGATGAATCGGCAGGAAAACCGCGCGCTGGTCAAGCGCGGGCTGGAAGTCCTCAACCGGACACAGCGCCCCGGCCTGCGCGCGCTCATCAACGTGGCTGGGCTGAAGATGGGCAGCATTAGCGCCATCAACATCGGCTTCGGGATTGGCCCGCGCATCAATGCGGCGGGTCGCTTGGAAACGGCGATGATCGCTTACGAGCTGCTCTCGACGACCGACGAGCGCAAGGCCGAAGAACTTGCCGCTCAACTGCATGGATTGAACACTCAGCGGCAGGAACTCACGCGGGCGACACAGGACTACATCCGCGACCGTTTGGACGACGCGACCGCGCTGCCGCTGATCTTCGCCTCGGATCGCAACTTCAAGCCGGGGATTGTTGGACTGGTGGCGGGACGGCTGGTCGAGGAGTATTTTCGTCCGGCGATTGTAATGGAAGAAGGCGACGAGGAAAGCCGCGCGTCATGCCGGAGCATCCCCCAGTTCGACATCACCCACGCGCTCGATCAATGCGCGACGCTGCTGGTGCGGCACGGCGGTCACGCGCAGGCGGCGGGCTTCACGGTGCGTAACGAAAACGTCACGGTTTTGCGCGAAAAGCTGATGGACATCGCGCGGACGGCGCTGGATGGGCAAGACCTCGCGCCAACGCTGGAGATCGACATGGAACTGAAAGCGTGGGATGTCACGCTGGGGCTGGCGGAAGAATTGCTGCGGCTCGAACCGACCGGACATGGCAATCCGACCGCGACCTTTATGACGCGGAATCTGCGCGTGCAGGATTATCGTACCGTCGGACGCGACGAGAATCACCTCAAGCTCAAGCTGGCGCAGGCAAGCGCGCCGCCGCTCGACGCGATTGGCTTCAACCTCGGCGAATGGGCGCGGCAGATGCCGCCCTACGTCGATCTCGCCTATCAGCTTGAGATCAATGAGTGGAATGGCAATCGCAGCGCGCAGATGAATCTGCTCGACATTCGTCCGGCGGGTGGGCGGTGATCAGAAAAACCGTTATGGTTCTCCGTAGGGGCGAGTCATGCCTCGCCCCTACAAAATTCGCGTTGGTGGCGGTCGTTGCCTGCCTGATGCTGGCGCTGTCAATCACGGGTGTGCAGGCGCAGGAGGCGACCGCAGCAGCGACAGCGGAGGCAGCAAGCGAGGGCAATCCGTTCGGGGTGGTCGAGGGCTTCTGGCTGCCGGACGTGGTGTGTCAACTGCATCCCGGCTGGGAGCGGATCATTTTCGACTGGTCGCAGATTCAGCCGAACGGCACGGACGACTGGAATACACTCAACGTTGATGAGCGCTGGTTGAAAGCGGCGCAAGCCTGCAACCGTGAAGTGATTGCGATGGTCGAGCATACGCCGAAGTGGGCGACCGACGGAACTCCGCTGATCGGTGTGCCACGCGGACTCACTCTGCCCATCGATGACCCGAATAATCTGTGGGCGAGCTTCATGCGCAAGGCGGCGGCCTACTATGCCAAATTCGGCGTGAAGCAGTTCATCCTCTGGAACGAACCGGACATCGATCCCGGCGTCGATGGCTACGAGTTCGAGGGGACGGTGCAGGATTACGCTCGACTGCTCAAGGTCGGCTATCTGGCGGCCAAAGCGGGCAATCCTGATGCCATCATCCACCTGGCGGGGACGACCTACTGGCACGACGTGAATCAGCATCGGCGGCTGTACGATGATCGGCTGTTCGAGGCGCTGGCCTCCGATCCCGACGCGGCAGCGAACGGCGATTACTTCGACGTGCTGACGCTGCATATCTACTTTCAGTCGGAGACGGTTTACTCCATCACGAAGCAGATGGCGGCGCTGCTCGACAAGTATGGGCTGAAAGGCAAGTCGATCTGGATTGACGAGACGAATGCCTCGCCTAATCTCGATCCTCAGTGGCCGGTGACGCGCCCGATGTGGCAGATCACGCTCGATCAGCAGGCGGCATTTCTGGCGCAGGCAGCGGCGCTGGGCTTGACGGCAGGCGCGGATCACGTCGGCGTGTACAAGTTCTATGACTGGACGCTGCAACCGGGGCAGGAGTCGTTTGGGCTGCTGCGCGCCGATCAATCGAAGCGTCCGGCCTTCGACACGTGGGCAATGGTGATCCAGCAGATGAACGGCGTGCAGTCGGGAGCGCTGGCACAATCCGCGACAACGGATGTCGTTCGGCTAACGCGCAGTGATGGACAGGAAGTGCTGGTCGCATGGGCGCGGACGGCTCAGGATGCACAAATTCAGGTGACGGCGACGGCAAATCAAGCCCAGTTTATCGACCAATATGGTAAGATGGTAACCATGCGCCCGCTCGACAATCAGTACACGCTGGCGCTGCCCGGCGCGACCTGCAACACGGTCGATGGCTGCCCGGTGGGTGGGAACGTCGCGCTGCTGGTACAGCCGAGCGGATCGAACACGGATTCGGTGAGCGAAATGACGACGGCAGGCTTGACGCCGCTGACTTTTGGTTGAGGAGATAGGTATTCGATGACGAACCAGTTGAACCGGAAAATACCGCAGCAGTTTTCCTACGGCGGGCAAGCAGTAATCGAAGGCGTGATGATGCGCGGGGCGCACAAGGTTGCGGTGGCGGTGCGCAATCCGAAAGGCGAGATCGTCGTTCACGAGGAAGCGCTCAACGCGACGCTCTATCGCGGTTGGGTGGCGCGGACGCCGTTCTTTCGCGGGCTGGTCGGCCTGTGGGATGCGCTCGGACTGGGCACGCGCGCGCTGATGTGGGCGGCGGACATCGCGCTCGGTGAGGAAGAAGAGAAGGTCAGCTTTAACGGGCCGATTGGCTATGGCGCGCTGGCGGTCTCACTGATTTTCGGCGTTGGCCTGTTCTTTCTGCTGCCGACTGCCGCTGCCAGCGGGATCGAGCGGCTGCTCAATCTGCAAGGCGAGTCGTTTCTCGTCAATCTGATTGAAGGCGCGGTTCGTCTGCTGTTGGTCGTCGGCTACATCTGGGCGATTGGCTTCATGTCGGACGTGAAGCGACTGTTCGGCTATCACGGCGCGGAGCACAAGACGATCAACGCTTACGAAGCGGGTGCGGAACTGACGCCCGAAGTCGTCGCGCAGTATCCGATTGAGCACCCACGCTGCGGCACGGCCTTCCTGCTCACGGTCGTCGTCATCAGCGTGCTGGTCTTTTCGGTGCTCGGTCGCCCGGCTTTCATCTGGTTGGTGATTTCACGCATTCTGCTCGTTCCAGTGATCGCGGGGATCGCTTACGAGTACATCCGCTTCACCGCCAAGCACATGAGCAACCCAATCATTCGCGCTTTGATCATCCCGAACCTCGCGCTGCAACACCTGACCACCCGCCCGCCTGATCTGACGATGATCGAAGTGGCGATTGCGGCGTTCAAGCGCGTGCTGGTGTCAGAGGATTTGCTGGCGGACGAACCCGCTGTTCCGGTGCCGACCACGATGTCGGAGCAGGCGCTCACACCATCGGGTGACTAGATCAGCGCAGCAGGCAGCACCTGTGTATTTCCGAAAGCCCGGTAAAAGACCGGGCTTTTTAGCGCGCAGCGCACGGAGAGGCGTGGTGATGTTTATGGATAAAGAGGGCAAGGCAGCACGTGTCTTGAACCCTCTATCCCCGACCTTTCTCCTACGCACGTGGAGAGAAAGGAAGAATACGGCGTCTTGCTCCACAAAAGCAATAGCCTCAACGTTCACTACTCCTTCATGAGGTACGCATTTGCGTGTTAACCGATTATAGGGTTTACTTAAGAGAGTGTGAAGCAAGTATACGATTCAGGTGACCAAGTGACCGCTGCCTTCAATTCTGTGCCCAAAACCAATTCACAGCACAACGAGCCGTCGTCGAAGCAAAGCAAAGCGGAAACCGGAACCATTCAGCCCGCTACGGGTGACATGTCCATCCAGGCACATCTGTCGCCGAGTGCCATCGTTCAGCTTCAGCGCACAATTGGGAATCGTGCAGTTTCACAATTACTCCAGCAACAGAACCAGGGAAAAGACGCCGCCCAGATCGTAGGTCGCAAGGCCGCGCCGTTACCGCGTATCAGCCAGCAATCCTCGACTGCGGTTCAGCGCGCGATTGGTCTTGAAATTGAAGTCTCAGTCCCTGTTGATCAATTGACCAACGGCGAAGAAGGCAACATTCGCAATGCCGCTGGCGCTACACTGGACGGTGCGCCCAAGAATACGCCGATCCCCCTCATGCAGTTCCGAGGTAAAAACAAGCCGGTTGCCTATACACGCGGTAATGGCCCGAAGCCGACCAACGGCAACTTCCGCGCTGAGGTCGATCACGATCCCCGCGTTAATTCTGAGCGTAAACCCCCATTTCCTTTCCGCGATTTAAACAACTCGGCCATTTTGGAAATTGTTACTGAACCCAAAGCGGACAAAGCCGAGTTTGACACCGCCATGAATGATGTCGATGCGTTCGTGGGCGATGTCAACACACGCACCAATAATCTCACGACCCATGCCCACGATCCATTTGGTTCAGGCCACAACGTCGGGCCGATTGACTACAATTTCCCGATGCCCAAACAGCCTGAACATAACTGGAAAGGAAGCGTTCAGGTCAATATTGGCGTTGATATGCGCGAATATGCCAGTCTCGCCAAGTGGTATGCCAAATCCAGCTACTCGGATCCCTCGAAAGCGGAACGCCATGCCAGAGGGGATTACAAGCGGGTGCGTGAGAACATTAAGACCAGCATCGATATTGGTCGCCAGATGACCACGTGGCTCAAAAGCTTCATTTCGAAAACAGACATCAAAGCAATGGGCGACTTGCGCGGCTTGCGCGGTTGGATGACGCATATGGCCTTGTACATGGTCGGCAGCAGGAACGGGTTGCCCGAAGGCAGCACCGCCAAGAATATTACGCCCATCCTCATGAAAAGCCCGAATGATGTCGCCATCTATTATGGGATGACTCCCGACGAGCGAGACTACTATTTGGAAGGCGACAACCGCAAGCTCATTATGGCAGAGTTGATCAAGAGAACGAAACGGACAGACCTGGACCCAATCAATCCGTTGGCCTCAGCGTTCATCACGGACAAGGACGGCGGTTATTCGCTGGATGACCTTTCCGAGGAAGGGGGGCACACCTTGTTTGCTGGAGCGCCCATCGGCGGGGAGCAACCCGTCGGCCCGGCGCGAACGGGCGAGGGAGCGAGCGATGCGCCCAATACCGGCACAGGCGAGCGCGGCGGAGCAGTGGTTGAGTTCCGTAACCTCCCCGGATTTTATGAAGGCCCCGCAGCGTGGCGACAACTGGGTTATGATTTCCTGCGTCAGGCGGAAAATCGTAACAAGCGCAGCGGGCACAAACCGGACAAACTCAGCAAATTGCAGGGTGATGAATGGAATTAGTCGGTGCGGCTAATCGCCTTTAGAGCGCGTCCGGGGACAAGGCTCACCGCTGAGGCAGCGTCTACGGTTGCCGAGGCCAGAAAGGGTCAATCAGGGCGTTCAACTGAACGCCCTGATTGCTGTTCTGCCGGGCTGAACAGCGCTAATCGGTGAGACTGGCGACGGTCTGCGCATCCAGTTTGCGGATCAGCGCGACCAGCAGCTTGAGCGCCTTATCGTAGTCACCTCGGTCAATGATCGAGCCGTGACTATGAATGTGGCGAGCAGGCACGGCGAGGCACACCGTCGGGACGCCGCGCTTCCAGAATTGAATCTGGCCGCCATCATTGCCGCCTCCAGTAATCGACGATAATTGCAGCGGGATGCCAAGCTCCTGCGCGGTATCCATGACCAGATATCGCAGCGCCACGTTCGGAATCAGGGAGTTGTCGAACACCTGCACGCTCGGCCCGCCGCCCAATTTGACCGATGAGATTTGCGGGTCGATCCCCGGTACATCCCCGGCAATGTCGCTTTCAAGAATAATCGCTACGTCTGGCTGAGAGGCTTCAGCACTCGTGCGCGCGCCGCGTAAGCCGGGTTCTTCCTGAGTAGTCGCCGCGCCAGCGACCGTATTCGGATGACGTTTGTCCTGAAGCTGCTTGAGCGCGTCGATGACCAGCGCCACACCTACGCGGTCGTCAAATGCTTTGCTCAGGTAGCGGCCTTCGATGCTCAACAACTCGAAGCCGGAATGAGGCACAATCGCATCGCCGACACGCACTCCGGTTTTCTCGGCTTCTTCCCGGCTGGTCGCGCCGATGTCGATGAACATATTGTCTTTGACGACCATCTTGCCGCGCTCTTCCGGCGTCAATAAATGCGGCGGCTTCGCGCCAATGACGCCGATGACATTGCCGCTGCTGCGGGTTTTGATGCGGACGCGCTGACCGAGCAGCACTTGATCCCACCAACCGCCGAGCTGCATGAAGTAAATGTGGCCGCTCTCGTGAATGTGGCGCACCATAAAGCCCACTTCGTCCATGTGGCCTGCCAGCATGACGCGCGGCGTGTCCGTCTGACCGCGCACAGTGCAGATCACGCTGCCCAAATGGTCGCGCGATAGATCGCCCAGCGGCGCTAACTCGCTTTTGACGACTGCGCGGACTTCAGATTCAAAGCCCGGCGCTCCATCGGCCTCGGTGAGGCGTTTCAGCAGATTGGCTGTTTCGTCCATTGACATTGGCTGCACCTGAAATAGCGATTATGGTCGAGTGAATGAGAGAAACCCGATGGTACACCACTGGGAACCGCGCTGCAAAAGAACCATTCAACGCCAAAATGCCTGAAATTTGTGAAACTGAGAATTTGCGTGGCGCGAACGAGCGATCAGCGGCGAGCGGATCAGGGTAACCTTTCGCTTCATCAAACGTATACAGTGATCAGAAATCCTTGATCCCCCGATATGCGGGGGTTGCAAAAACCGGGGCGATGCTAGACTGTTCTCAATCACTCAAATCAAGAAATGAGGAACCATGATCCGCGATGAACTGCGCAAGTTTCATTTTTCGCGCGCTCTGCTGCTCTGTTTCGCAGCCGTGCTGCTGGTGCTGCTGGCGGCGGCGTGTTCACCGAATACGATTACCGGGCGCAACCCGGCAACCCTCCGCGATCAGATTTTCTCGGTCGAGCCGCGCCAAAACGGAACCGTGAGCATCTGGATGGTTCACGATAACATCGGGACGTACTGCACCGCGAACGGCGATCTCATCAACAGGATCAACACGATTTTCCACAGCAAAGACCCGTCGGCTTACATCTCCTATCGCACGATGCAGGTTGGCGATCCGGCCTGTGGGCAGGAGGGAGATAGCGCTTCTGGCTTCCACACCTATCTGATCACGGATGTTCAACCGGTAAGTCCGTAAGGCGATTTTGAAGCGTAGAAAATAAGCACGCAGGCAGCGCGGCGGCTAGCTTTTCAAGCGATAGACGGCGACATCGTCCAGCGTAATGACGTGCTGCAAGCGGGGCTGCTGATTTACGTCGGCCATCGTGAAATTCTCGAATTCGAGCGTGTCGTCGGTCACGAGAATGTAATGCACGCCCCACGCCTGCAATTGATCGAGCGCCGCGTCGGACGGGAATGTCTTGAGCATCGGGAAGCGCTGCTCGTAGATGAAGGGGAGGTAGGTTCCGTAGCCGAAGGTCACGGGCTTGCCGTGAAAGCGCGTGTAGTACATGCCCGGCCCACTTAAAGCTGCGCTGAGGGGAAACTCCATGATCGGGGCGTTGTCGGGCTGCTGCGCCAGCCACGCATCGACCGGGCGCGGCTCAATCGGCACGGTGTAGACAATCCCGCCCCACGATTCGATCAGCATCAGCGCGATCAGCAGTCCCGTAAGCGCGTAACGCGCGCGACGAAAGGCGGTGCGCTGAACATTGCTGAGGGTAATTAGAAGCGCTGCGCCTCCGGTCAGGCTGAAGCCGAGCATCACGAAGAGCGAGAAGCGCCCCCAACTGCGGATACTGTCGGCATAAGGGATGATCCGGCGCAGCAGCAGATCAGGCAGCGGGATATTGAGCGGCAGGCGCGATAAATAAAGGTCGGGGCCGAGGCTGAGGACGAAGGCGGCGGCCATCACCCATTTGAGCGCGCGCCAATGCTGGCCTTTGGTCAGCCGTGAGCCGTACAGTCCAAAGAGCAGCACGACCCAGCCGATACTGATCATGAACTCGGTCAGCATCGGCGTTGGGAACGGCCAGATAATGTGCTGAGTCGCCTGCCCCCAGAATGGACTGAGCGGATTCGGCACAATGTAGTCGGTTGGGCTGGCCGCCCAGAAACCCGCATCGCTGACCGGGACGAGGGTCGCGCCGGTTTCGTTCAACTGGAGATACGGAATTAGGAAGGGGATGCAGAGTACGCCGACGATCACGGCGACGACGGCGAGCGACATCCAGGTGCGGCGATCCGTGAGCGTCTGCCGCCAGTGAATCCCATACGCCAGCAGGTAAATCGGCAGCAACAGGCCAAGCATGAAGCCATAGTACCACGATGAGAGCGCCGCTAAACTGACGCCGAGCGCGATCAGCACCGCATCGCGCCGCCGACGATGCTCCAGCCACAGATCGAGCGCCAGCAGCGCCAGCACGATCCATTCCGTATCGACTAAATTGAGATGGCCGAGCATTTTCTGCTGGCGATAGACGCAGAAAGCGAAGGCCGCACCGGAGAAAAAGGCTGCTAGTTCGAGCAGGCGCAGATCAGGCTTGTCGATCAGGCGGACGAACCAGCGCCGCGCCAGCACATAGGTGAACCAGCCCGTCAGGATGCTGGCGAGAAAAATGCCAATGTTATAAGTGGCAATTTCGCCGAAGACGAGCGTCAGCGGCAGCATGAAAAAGGTGTGGAAGGGCGTGATCTCGCCGTAGGCGAGCGTATAGCCGTAGGGGTAGTAAATGTTCGGTACGAAAAACGGGTTGACGCCCGTCGTGATCGCGTGGGCAACCCACCACAGTTTCCAGGCGTACTCGTAATTGTCGAGCTTGGTGCCCATCATGTTAGTGCTGAACTGGGTGATGAGCGGGTAGGTGAAGACGACGGTCAGCAGGAAGAAGGTGAGGAGGACAATCAGATGGCGGCGCAGCATGGAAAAGGATCATCCTCCTGAAGGAGATTAAAGCAAGTTAGCTGTCGTCGGCCATGCGCTTGAGTTCATAGAGCTTGGTCAGCGCCTCAATCGGACTGAGGTGATCGACCTGCATGGCTTTGAGCGCTTGCAGCGCCGGGTTGGGCGCATCATCGAACATCTTCAACTGCCCCGGATTCTCTTTGCGCCGTTTCTTCGAGGGTAACTCAAAATCGCTGCTTTGTTCCTCAAGCTGTTTGAGCAGTTCGCGAGCGCGCTCGACGACCGGGCGCGGCAGTCCCGCCAACTGCGCGACGTGTACCCCATAGCTGCGATCCGCGCCTCCCGGCACGACCTTGTGCAGAAAAACGACTTCCTCGCCTTCCTCATCGACGGCGACGTTGTAATTGCGCGCGCGCGGCAGCAGATTAGGCAGCTCCGTCAGCTCGTGATAGTGAGTCGCAAAGAGGGTGCGGCAGTTGAGACGCGGGTTGTTGTGGATGTACTCGACCACCGCGCGAGCAATCGCCAGACCGTCGTAGGTCGAGGTGCCGCGCCCGACTTCATCGAGGATCAGCAGGCTGCGGCGCGTGCTGCCGCTCAACAGGCGCGCCGTCTCGACCATCTCGACCATGAAGGTGCTGTAGCCCGCGTGAATCTCGTCCTGCGCGCCGATGCGGGCGAAGATGCGATCCACGAGGCCAATCGTCGCTTCGTCGGCAGGGACGAACGAGCCGATTTGCGCCATCAGCGTGATGATAGCAACCTGCCGGATATAGGTCGATTTGCCGGACATGTTCGGCCCGGTGATGATATGGATACGCGACATGCTGTCGAAATGGGTGTCGTTGGGGATATAGCGCACGCCGCCGTCGAGCATCCGCTCGACGACCGGATGCCGACCATCTTTGATCATCAGCAGATCGTCCTGCGTCAGCGTCGGGCGGATGTAGCCTTCGCGCACGGCAACGTCCGCCAGCGCGAGGAAGGCGTCCAGGTGGGCGAGCGCGCGCGCGGTACTGAGCAGGCGTTCCGACTCGGCGCAAAATTCGCTGCACAGCGCTTCAAACAGGCGGCGCTCCACGTCGAGAATTTGCTCCTCGGCGTTGAGGACGAGCGTCTCGTACTCTTTCAGTTCCGGCGTGATGAAGCGCTCGCCGTTGACGAGCGTCTGCTTGCGGATGTAGTCGCTCGGCACGTTGTCGGCCTGGGCGCGTGAGACTTCGATGTAGTAGCCGAAGACCTTGTTGAAGCCGACCTTGAGCGTAGCAATCCCGGTGCGGCGGCGTTCCTGTGGCTCAAGGTTGGCGATCCATTCGCGCGCGTCACGGGTGGCGGTGAGAACGCCATCCAGTTCGTCGGAGTAGCCCGGCTTGATCACGCCCGTGTTGTTGAGCGTGGCGGGCGCGTCGTCGTTGATGGCGCGAGCGATATGCTCATTGATCTCGGTGCAGGGATCGAGGCGTTCGGTCAGCGCGCCGAGCGTGGGAATCGGGTCGATCAATGCGCGAATCAGCGGCACGGCGTCGAGGCTTTGCCGCAGCGCCAGCAGATCGCGCGGGCCAGCCCGACCGATCAGCAGGCGGTTGGTCAGCCGTTCGAGATCGCTGACCGAGCGCAGCGTTTCGCGCAGTTCGGCGCGGATCGCTTCGTCTTTGGTCAGCGCTTCGACGGCATCGAGGCGGGCATTCAGGCGCTTGATGTCGAGCAGCGGTTGATTGATCCATGAACGGAGCAGCCGCGCGCCCATCGCCGTGACGGTGCGATCCAGCGATCCCAATAGGCTGCCTTCCGATTTGCGGCTGCGAATCGTCTCGGTCAGTTCGAGATTGCGGCGCGTGAATTGATCGAGCACCATGAAATTGGCCGTCGAGTAGCCGCGAATCGAGGTGATTTGGGCAATCTGGCCGCGCTGGGTCTCGCTGAGGTAGTAGAGCGCCGCGCCTGCCGCGCAAATGCCGCTGCGCTGATCGCTGATGCCATAGCCGTCGAGCGCGCGCACCTTGAAATGCTGCATTAGCACGCTGGCGGCGGTCGAATACTCGAAATGCCAGTCCGCGACAGGCGAAAGGTGAATGCCAGCGGGTAGGGTCACGCCCCGTTCGACCCACGCGGCAGGCATGATCACTTCGCTCGGAGCGAGCCGTGCCATCTCTTCGAGGACGAGGACGGCGGCGTTATCGCCTTCCATCTGAGTGACGGCAAACTCGCCCGTCGAGATGTCGGCGAAGGCCACGCCCGCGCTCGTCCACACGCCGGATGCCTGATCGCCAACTGGGTAGATCGCCATCAGGTAATTCGGTTTGTTTTCGGACAGCAGTTCCGGTTCGGTGATGGTGCCGGGGGTGATCACGCGGGTGACTTCGCGCTCGACCAGCCCGCGACCGTTCGGCTCGGTGACCTGCTCGCAGACGGCGACGTGATAACCTTTCTCGATCAGGCGGGCGATATAGCTCTCGACGGCATGATGGGGCACACCCGCCATCGGGCTGCGCTCGTTCTTGCTGAACGGGCGGCTGGTCAGGACGAGATCAAGCTCGCGGGCGGCAATTTCGGCATCCTCGTCGAAGGTCTCGTAAAAATCACCGAGGCGAAAGAGGAGGATGCAGTCCTGATAATTGCGCTTCACGTCCAAGTACTGTTGGCGTAACGGTGTGACCTGCGTCATGCTCTGGTATACTCAGCGAAATTGAAACCGGAAATGAACATCTATTCTAACCAATGACGCGGCGGGATACCAACCGTCGGCGAGAAAACGGATAAAGCACATGGCCGAGCGCATCATCGGAATTGATTTAGGCGGCACGCGCATCCGCGCGGCGCTGTTGGATCACGACTTGAATCTGGTGGCGCGGCAGGAAACCCCGACGCTGGCGCAGCAGGGGCGGGATGCGACGCTGGCGCGAATGCAAGACCTCGTGCGCTCGATTCTACCGAGCGATCCGAATGATCACGTCGCTGGAATCGGAATTTCCGCGCCGGGGCCGTCCAACCCCAATACGGGCGTACTGGTCGCGCCGCCGAATCTACCGGGATGGCATAACGTCCCGCTGGTCGAGGTGCTGCAAAAGGAATTTGGACACTCGACTTTTCTCGGCAACGACGCCAACGTCGCGGCGCTGGCGGAAACAGCGCGCGGCGCGGCGCGCGGCTATCGGCACGTCATTTTCATCACGATCAGCACCGGAATCGGCAGCGGCATCATCAGCGACGGTCGCTTGCTGCTCGGCAAGGATGGGCTGGCAGCGGAAGCGGGGCACATGGCGCTGGTGGTTGGCGAAAAAGTGACGACGCTCGAAAAAGAGGCGGCGGGGCCAGCGCTGGCGCGTCATGCCCGCGAACAGATCGAGCAGGGCGGCAAGTCGAGCATCCGCGAACTCGTCAACGGCGATTTGAGCAAGATCAGCGGCAGTACGGTCGGACACGCAGCGACGGCAGGCGACGCGCTGGCATTAGGGGTAGTCAGGCGGGCAGGCTGGATCGTCGGGCTGGGGCTGGTCAGCCTGCTGCATCTGTTCAACCCGGAAATCGTCGTCATCGGCGGCGGCGTGAGCGCTCTCAAAGACCTGCTGTTTCCGCCGATGCAGGAAGCCATCGAGCAGTACTGCATCGATATGGCGTACTGGAAAGACCTGAAGATCAAGGAAGCCGAACTGGGCGAGAACGTCAGTCTGGTCGGGGCGGCGGCGCTGGTGGTCACGCGCGGCGGGATGGAAGATGTCGCCGCGCTGACGCACAAGCTCGATGAGGCATAAAGATAGTGCTATAGAGAAATTGTCGGCGCAGCCGAGTTTGTAGGGGCGAGGCATGTCTCGCCCCTACAATATTCGGATGATCCTATAAAGCTTGCCAAGCAGACCATTTTAGGCGCAATAATCTTATGCAGTTCAAATTGAAGCGCGTTGCGATTGCTGTTACAATGAGCGCATGTTAACCCTGCTGGATTTCCGCGTTCGCCAGCGCGATTTTCTTCTCGAAATTTCGCGTGCTATCACCGCGCAGCTTGATTTGGGCGAGGTACTGCGCCGCGTTCTGAATGCGTCGGTGGCGATGCTCGGCGGACAGGTCGGCCTCGTGACCCTGCGCGATGCGAACGGCGTTTATCGCGTGCGCGCGACGATGGGGGTCGAGACCAGCCGCGTCCCCACGATTAACGAGCAGCTTCAGCAGATTTTCAATGTGGATGGCGAATCGCAGGTGCTCGACTACGACACGCTCTCAACCAAACTGCGCGAGATTGCTGAATCGCTCGATAAGCGGCTCAAGCAGCCGTTCGCGCTGCCGTTGATCTTCGCGGGTGAGCCGCTCGGCCTGCTGATTGTCTTTCGCTCTTACGTGGCGACGGCGACTGCCGACGACATGCAGGTCTTGGAGAGCTTCGCGGATCAGGCTGCGATTGCCGTGCATAACGCGCAGTTGTACGAACGGATCGAGCATGAGCGGCGGCGGTTGGCGGCGATTTTGCAGCACAGCGCCGACGGTGTGATGATCCT
>DASZXN010000541.1:0-2701 GCA_035545875.1 Phototrophicaceae bacterium | reverse complement strand
GATGGTCTGCTGCTGCTGATCGTCGCGGCACTGGCGATTGTATGGATCGCGTGGCGTGAAAGGGCGAGGCATGCCTCGCCCCTACAGGGCATGATCCTGTCGTTGGTCGCGCTGGCGCTTGGCTATGTGCTGGTGATGCTGCCGTATTTTATTCGGAACATGCAGGCGATTGGCACGCCGCTCCCGCTCGGCGGCACGCAGTCGATCTGGTTCAGCGAGTACAACGACATCTTCAAATATCCACCTGATTCCAGCCCGGCGACGTTGTTTGCCAACGGCCTCGGCACGTTCATCAGTTCGCGTGAGACGGCGTTGATCAATAACCTCGGCACATTCGTCGCCGTCGAAGGGCTGGTGATCATGACGCCGCTGATGCTGATCGGCCTGTGGCGGCGGCGGAGAAGCGCGTTCCTGTTCCCGTTCTGGCTCTACGCGCTCGGCCTGCATCTGGCGATGACGTTCGCCTTCCCGTTTCCCGGTTATCGTGGTGGATTGCTGCACTCGGCAGCGGCGCTGATCCCGTTTTGGGCGGCGCTCGGCGTGGTCGGGCTGGACGACCTGATTGAGTGGGTGGCGCTGCGCCGCCGTCGCTGGAACGCGCGCACGGCCAAGCGGGTCTATTCGAGCGCGCTGGTCTTGTTCGCCGTCGGCCTGAGCATCTACATCGGTATCACGGGACAGTCTCCGGCGCGGACACCGATCCTGTATCTCGAACTCAAGCAGACACTTCCCGCCAACGCCCGTATCTTGAGTGATGATCCGGCGGAACTGTACTACTATACGGGTATGGGAGGCGCGACGCTCCCGAACGACCCGCCGCAAACCATTCTCGACGTGGCGCGGCGCTACAACATCGACTATCTGCTGCTCAAAGACGATTCCGGCTCGATCCCGGCTGGACTGCTGCCGATCCTCGATGCGCCGCCCGATTTTCTGAAACCGATACCGTTCAAGTCCGCGAGGTTGTATGCGATCCAACGATAACCGCCGCCTCTATGATGGCCTGATTGTGCTGGCTGCTGTGGTCGTCAGCCTGATTTACATCGCGGCGGCAGGCGGCAATTTTCCGCTCGACGACAGTTGGATTCACCAGACTTACGGACGTAATCTGGCGCTGCTCGGCCAGTGGGCGTTCATCCCCGGCGTGCAGAGCGCTGCTTCGACTTCGCCGCTGTATACGGTCGTGCTGTCGGCGGGCTACAAGCTGGGCATCGATTTCCACATCTGGACACACGGACTCGGCATCGTGGCGCTGGCGATCATGGTGCTGCTCGGCTCGCGGCTGGCGGCACAGGTCGCGCCGGATCGCAAAGTTCTGCCGCTGGTGACGGGGCTAGCGCTGGTATTCGCGTGGCATTTGATCTGGGCGGCGGTGTCGGGCATGGAGACGATGATCTTCTGCGCTTTCACGCTGCTGCTGATCTGGCTCGGCTGGCGCGAATTACAGCCGCATCGTCAAACGATTGGGGCGGTGGCTTTACACGGCGTGATCTTCGGCGTGATCGCGGGACTGGCGACGCTGACCCGTCCTGAAGGCGTGATGCTGGCGGGGATCATTGGGCTGGCGCTGGTGATCGTCCGCCCGAATATGACGTGGCGCAGCCTGATCATCTTTGGCGGGGCGGCGGCGATTTGCTTCGTGATCGTGCTGATCCCGTACCTTGTGTTTAATTATCACGTGACGGGCGGACTGCTCCCGAACACGGCGGCGGCTAAACGCGCCGAAAGCGCGCCCTACCTGGCGATGAGCTATTTCTGGCGCGTCGGCAATCTGCTCACGCCATTGGCGGCGGGCGGACAAGTGCTGCTCGTGCCCGGCATGATCGCGTTCGCGGCGCTGCTGCCGCGCGTGCGCGCCTCGATCCTGCACGTGATTCTGCTGGTCTGGCCGATTGCTCTGATCCTGCTCTACGCGGAAACCCTGCCGCTGGAAATTCAGCACGGGCGCTACGTGATTCCGGCGCTGCCTGCCGCAATTATCGCGGGCGTGGTCGGGACGGACTGGCTGCTCCAGCGCGTGCGCCGCTCGATGATCGGGCGGGTGCTGGTACGGACGCTGGCGGCATCGACGGCGCTGCTGTTCGTCGCCTTCACCTTCGTTTTTGGCTTGCAGGCTTACGTGCAAGACGTGACGATCATCAATCAGGAGATGGTCACGGCGGCGTTGTGGATCAAGAACAACGTCCCGGCCAACGCGACGGTGGTCACGCACGACATCGGCGCGCTCGGCTATTTCGCGCCACAGCCCTTGCTCGACATCGGCGGGCTTATCACGCCAGCGGCGACGGCTTACATGTATGATCCTGATGCGATGTGGAAGTTCATTCAGGATCACAACGGCATGTACCTGATGGCGCTCGACACGCAAATCCCCGGTCGAAACACGCACGATCCACATCTGTGCCAAGTGTTCGACACCAACGGAGCGGCGGCGCAGCGCGCAGGCAGCAGCAACATGGTCGTCTACAGGCTGACATGGGACGGTAGCTGTCCAGCGAACTGATCACATCCTCCTTATTTTGCCCTCAACCCCTGCCCCTTCTCCCGCCGCTTCGCTTATGGAGAAGGGGAAAATACTTGACTATCTTTTAAGTCCCTCGCCCTGAGGGAGAGGAAGGCGAGCTTTGCTCGCATAGGGTGAGGGCTTTTCACGACGGATGGAGACGGTATGACTCAGGATACGGTGCTTTTCCGCTACAAG
>DASZXN010000540.1:0-7640 GCA_035545875.1 Phototrophicaceae bacterium | reverse complement strand
CGTTCAGAATATGTCAAAGACCTTCCGCACGTCGGATGGATCGGTCGTCAACGCCCTGCAAGACATCAACCTTGAAGTCCAGCAGGGCGAATTCATCTCGCTGATCGGGCCATCGGGCTGCGGCAAAAGCACGCTCCTGCGCATCATTGCCGACCTGATCCCAGCCTCGTCCGGCACGGTCACCGTCAACGGCAAGCCGGCGGCGCAGGCGCGGCAGGATCAGGATTACGGCTTCGTCTTCCAAAGCCCGACGCTCTACGACTGGCGGACGGTGCTTAAGAACGTCGAACTGCCGCTCGAAATCATGAAATACCCCAAAGACAAACGGCTCGAACGCGCCCGCGCCATGCTCAAGCTGGTTGAACTGGGCGACTTCGAGAATAAGTATCCCTGGCAGTTGTCCGGCGGGATGCAGCAGCGTGTCAGCATCGCGCGGGCGCTGGCCTTCGAGCCGAAAATCCTGCTGATGGACGAGCCGTTCGGCGCGCTCGACGAAATGACGCGCGAGCGCATGAACAACGAACTCCTGCGCATCTGGGCGGCCATCAACGGCATGACCGTGATTTTCGTCACGCACAGCATCAGCGAGGCGGTTTACCTCTCGACGCGCGTGGTCGTGCTTTCGCCGCGACCGGGGCGGATCGCCGAGATCATCAACATCGACCTGCCGCAGCCGCGCAGCCCCGCCACCCGTGACCTCGATCAATTCTTCCACCTGTCCAATCAGGTGCGCCATGCCCTGCGCGCCGGGATGGGCGTCGAAGATTCGCTCGGAGCAGTGATCGAATGAGTGACGAGGTTTTGAAAGACAGTCTCAAGCTGAACCAGCATCAGGCCAGCGACGTGGAAGCGGCTTCCGACGCGATCTATGCGTCCGCTGCCGACGAGGAACTCGAAGAAGTCGTTGATGTCCGCACGCTCGGTCGTGATCTGCTGGCGCTGGCGCTGCTTTTCTTCGTGGTCGTCACCTATCATCTGCAAAATCCGCTGTTGAAAGAAGGCACCCAGTTCGGCAGCGCTTTCCGTAATGCTTCGCTCGGCGTGGCAATGATGCTCGGCCTCGTGATCTGCTCGGCGGCGCTGATCCGCGTGCATGATCGGCGCGAATTGCGCAGCAATCCCCTGTTATTGGGAGGCGCGGTCGTCGTTGGGGCGTATACGCTGGTTATGGTGCTGGCGAACCTGCTCGGTTTCAATCTGGCGGGAGTGCTGGTCGGCGTGCCGCAGGAAGTGTTCGCGCAGCATTTGAGCAAAACCACGCCGACCGATCTGCTCAATCAGGCGCTCGTTCTGCCGACGATACTGGAGTATCTGGCGCTGATCAGCGTGGTGATTCTGTGGCAGCCCTGGACGCGGCTGGCGATCTATCGGCGTGAACTGCGCAGGCAGGGCGCGGCGCTCGTGGTCACGGTGCTTGCCCTGATTCTCTGGGAAGGCTTGATCGTCGTGCTGCACATCGAGCAGTTTTTACTGCCCAAGCCGAGCGTGATCGGCGCGACCTTCCTCGACGCTTATCCCCGGCTGATCTCGGCGGGCTGGAACACCTTCCAGAATGCCTTCTGGGGCTTCGCGCTCGGCTGCGGCCTCGGCATCCTGACCGGGATGATCTCGGCGCGCTTCGTCACCTTCAGCAAGGCGCTGCTGCCCGTTGCGGTCGCCATCAACGCGATCCCGATCATCGCCTTCGCGCCGATCTTCAACAACTGGTTCAGCCCATTGAACCCCTTCTCGAAAATCGGCATCGTCGCGCTGACAACCTACTTCCCGGCGATGATTAGCACAGTGCGCGGCCTGACGTCGGTCGATGCGCTTTCGCTCGAACTGATGAAATCCTACGCCGCCACACCGATGGAGATTTTCCGCAAGCTGCGCCTGCCGAGCGCGCTGCCGTTCATCTTCTCGGCGCTCAAGGTAGCGACGACGCTGGCGATGATCGGCGCGATTGTCAGCGAATATTTCGGCGGCACAGCGTCGGGTCTGGGCTACCAGATCAACAATGACGCCGGGCTGTTCAAGTACCCGGAAGCGTGGTCGGCGATTTTCGTCGCCGCGCTCTACGGGATCATTTTCTATATGGTGGTTTCTGCCGTAGAACGATCCGTGATGTCATGGCATGTGTCGTTCCGCGAGAAATGAGGGAAGGACAGTGATGAGTGACGAGTAATGAGTGATGAGGAAATGCACTTAAAAGTCGAAAGTTAAAAGTTAAAACAGAAACGCAGCACACCACTTTTAACTTTTAACTTTTAACCAGTGTATTTTCACTCGTCACTCATCACTCGTTACTCATTACTGAGTTTTACTATCCGTTTATGAGGAGGCCCTATGCGTAAAGTGCTGTTTTTCGTCTTCGTGGCGCTGATGGTGTTCGCCCCGATGGTCATGGCGCAGGATGCGACCCCCGAAGCCACGCCCGAAGGCACGGCGGAAGCCGGGTTGACCCCGGTCAGCCTCGTGCTGAAGTGGGTGCCGCAGGCGCAGTTCGCCGGGTACTATGCGGCGCTCGATGAAGGTTACTACAAGGACGAAGGTCTGGATGTGACGCTGATTCCGGCAGGCACGGACATCAACCCGGAGCAGTTGCTCGCCGCCGGGACGGTGCAGTTCGCCACCGACTGGATGGGCAGCGTGCTGGCGACCCGTGAAGCCGGTCAGGATGTCGTCACCATCGCCCAGATTTACCAGCGTTCCGGGATGCGCCTGATTAGCTGGAAAGATACCAACATCACCAGCTTCGCCGACCTGAAGAATCACATTGTCGGCGTCTGGCCGGGCGCGAACGCCTTCCCTGCCGATGCCGCGCTAACGAAGGAAGGCATCGACCCGAACAATCCCGACGACGTGACGATGGCGCAGCAGGCGTTTGACATGAACGCCTTCATCAACAAGCAGATCGACGCGGCTTCGGCCATGACCTACAACGAACTCGCGCAGGTGCTCGAAACCACCGATTCGGACGGCAAGCTCAAGTTCTCGATGGACGATCTGAACATCCTCGACTTCAATCAGGAAGGCACGGCGATGCTGGAAGACGGCATTTTCGCCAACGCCGACTGGCTGGCGCAAGCTGGCAACTCGGAAATCGCCATCAAGTTCCTGCGCGCCTCGTTCCGGGGCTGGATCGAATGCCGTGACAACCCGGATGTCTGCGTCAACGACGTGCTTCAGGCTGGCCCAACGCTCGGCAAGGGGCATCAGACCTGGCAGATGAACGAAGTCAACAAGCTGATTTGGCCGTCGCCCAATGGCATCGGCATCATGGACGCCGACGCCTTCGCCACGACCGCCAAGATCGCGCTGGACTACAAGATCATTTCGCAGCCTGCCGATCCGAAGGACGTGTACCGCAACGATCTGGCGCAGGCCGCGCTCGACAGCCTGCAAGCCGATTACCCGAACCTCGACGTGAAGGGCACCGACTGGAAAGCCCCGACCGTCGCCATTACCCCCAACGGCGAATAAGCAGTAACGTCCATCGTAGGGGCGGAGCTAGGCTCCGCCCTGATTTGTAGGGGCAGGTCTAAGACCTGCCCTATACGAATAAACCGAGCGCCCTGGTGATGCGGAGCGCTCTGTTTGATTCTCGGTTCCGATCTTTTGCATCGGCGGCAGCTTGGCGGTTTAATCAAACAAACGTTTCAGGCAAAATCTGATGGCGAAAAAACAGGACGACTTACTCAACGAAATCATGGCGCGGCGCAAAGCCAATCAACTGACGCAGCAGACCGATCCGCTGGCGCGCGTGTTCGACGAACTGAACGTGATGGACACGCTTGGCGGCATCGCCCGCCGCGCGAACCTCTGCTACGGCCCCAAAGTGATCAAGAGCGCCTATCCGAGCCTCGGCGTGGTCATCTGGCAGCGCGCGGCGGGCTATCACGGCTATAAAACGCTCAATCTGGTTGGCGTGTGGCTGTTTCAGCACGACGAGGGCGTGACCATCGCCATTGGTCGCAAGCCGCTCACCTTTGGCGCGCCGTTTTACGAGGCGGAAGCCTATCATAAGCTGATCCGCAATGCCTATGATCTCTACTACAAGGATGACAACAGGCCGCCCGCCAAGCCGAGCTACAGCACGCGCTACGGCCCGGAGCAGCGCCTTGACCTGCGCGCGATCATCGCGCACGAGGTCGGCAAATTGATATTACCGGGGTAGGGGTACGATGTTTTGTTTTCGTAGGGGCGAGGAAGAATCAATCTTCGGCGGAATCATCGAGCAAATCGCTCAGGCCGTCACCGTTGTCCTCGTGCGTGAGGGTTCGCGCCTGTCGGTTGCGTCCGCGTGAGCCGAGGCGCGGTTGAGCGTCAGGAAAGGGCGGCGCGGCATTCGGCATAACCGTTGGTGTGGCGGGCGGATTATAGGCTACAGGCGATGTAGGTCGTGCAGCCTGCGGCTCGATCTCGTTCTGGATGGCGTGCTTCGCCAGCGCCGAGTCGAAATCCTGCGCGGCGGCAATCGAGCGTAGATCGGGGCGGCGCGAGGTGCGAACGAGATCGTCATCCTTGCCATTCTCCTCGCGCGATTCGTGCGCCAGAAACGAGAAGAACTCAATCGAGTGTTCTCCGGCGAAGCGGAACAGGAAGATGAACGCTCCGATAAACAATCCGCCGCACACCAACGCCAACCCGACCAGCCCGGCCAGAATCAACGGATTGTTGGTCATTGCTCACCCTATCTGTTCGAACAAATAATCGACTCGGCATCATTCTACCATTGATTGAGCGCAAACTATTCATCGCAATATTCCGCAAGGGCGGGTTTGAAACCCGCCCCTACACAAATGATCGCGGGTCACAGGCTTTCAGACATTTTGTAGGAGAACTCATCACCGGATTGGTGAAGGCTGGCCTATAGCTATCCACCACAGTGGAGGATAATGAGAGAACTTCAGCCTTTCGCTCGTCAGGAATCGACAAACCCATGCGTGTTGCGCAGTCCGTTCAAAATATGCGACCTTCCGGCATCCGCCGTTATTTCGACATCGCCGCGACGATGGACGACGTGATCTCGCTCGGCATTGGCGAGCCGAATTTCGTCACGCCGCAGCACATCATGCAAGCGGGCATCGACTCGCTGCTGCGCGGCGAGACGGCCTATACCTCGAATTCCGGCATCATCGAGCTGCGCGAAGCGATTTCGCGCTACGTCGAGCGGCTTTACGGCCTGCACTACGATCCTGAAAATCAGATACTGGTGACGGTCGGCGTCAGCGAGGCGCTCTTTCTGGCGCTCAAAGCCATCGTCGATCCGGGCGACGAGGTGCTGGTCGTCCAGCCGTGCTTTGTCGCCAACGCCGCCGCCGTCGAGATGGCGGGCGCAATCCCGGTGATCGTCAATGCGTCGGTCGAGAACGATTTTCAGGTCACGGGCGCGGAACTCGAAGCCGCCGTCACGCCGCGCACCAAAGCCATCCTGATCAGCTACCCGAACAACCCGACGGGCGCGATCCTGTCGCGGGCGCACATGCTTGAAATCGCCAAAGTCGCGCAGGATCACGACCTGATCGTCATTTCAGACGAGATTTACGAGCGGCTGGTCTACGATGTAACCCACGTCTGCTTTGCCGCGCTGCCCAACATGTATGAGCGCACAATTGTCCTGAGCGGCATGAGCAAATCGTTCGCCATGACGGGCTGGCGCATCGGCTACGCGACTGCCCCGCGCGACCTGATGGAAGCAATGCGTAAGCTGCACCAGTATTTGATCATGTCCGCGCCGACGATGGGACAGGTCGCGGCGATGGAAGCGCTGCTCAACGGCGAGAACGATGTTGAGGACATGCGCTGCGAGTATGATCGTCGCCGCCGTTTGATCGTCGGCGGTTTCAACGAGATCGGCCTGACCTGCTTCGAGCCGCGCGGCGCGTTCTACGCCTTCCCGAACATCGAACTGAGCGGCCTGACCGACGAAGATTTCTGCGAAACGCTGCTGCGCGAGGAGCAGGTCGCCGTTGTACCGGGGAGCGCGTTCGGCGACAGCGGCGCGGGCTTTGTGCGCGCGAGCTACACGACGACCTACGAGAACATCGAAATCGCGCTGGAACGGATGCAGCGTTTCATGCGGCGGCATGGGTAAAGACAAAGAGATTTAACGCAAAGGCGCAAAGGTTAAAAGCCTCTGCGTCTTTTTGTTTTGGTGGAATTCGTCGCTTGCCCCGCCCGACGTTCAAAACGTCGGGCTACGAAACCCAAGCCTGCTGAAGCAGGCTGACAGAAACATCATAGCCCATTCATCCAGCCGTCTTTAGACGGCTTGGGTTTCGTAGACGGAGGCTTCGAGCCTCCGGCGGCACAAGCGATCAGTCGACTTACCCTTGCAGCGTGCCGTTGACGTATAACTCGAAATCGTTGCAGGCTTCGCCGCCGGTGGTGACGCCGCCTGCTGTCGTCGTGACCTTATAGGTGAGTATCAGTGTCAGCCGGAGCGTCGTCGGCGCGGTCACGTCGAGCTTGTAACCGACGCGACTGCCGTTCGGCGCGGTGTGCATGTCCTCGAAATGACCCGGCGCGCCGGAAGCCAGCGTCACGTGATTGGTGCGTCCGTAATCGACGACCGTCATGACCACATTGTTGTTCGCGTTGCTGACCGTCGTCGTCCAGGGCGGCACGTTCTGGATCAGCGTTTTGCCTTCCTGCTGAACCTCGGCTGCCGAGATGCCGCCTGATGGACAGGCGTAGCCCGTCGCAACGAAGCGGTAAGTTCCTTCTGTAAACTGCGACTGCTTCGCCGTGATCTCGTCTGCTGTCAGCGGCGCTTCCGCCGTGACCGCGACTGCCAACTGCGTCACCGGAAGCTGCGCGACGGTCGTCGCA
The DNA here is from genome assembly GCA_035545875.1 of Phototrophicaceae bacterium. GTDB lineage: Bacteria > Chloroflexota > Anaerolineae > Aggregatilineales > Phototrophicaceae > Flexifilum. The sequence goes on along the minus strand of DASZXN010000540.1, from coordinate 827 downwards.
TCGTAACCCGTCAGCGCGCTCGGTTTATCGGATGCCAGTCCATTCGCATCGAGCGCGACGGTTGTTTCCGTTCCCGCGAACACCGACACCGTTTGCCCCTGCGCGCCAACCGTTGCCGTGCCGTCGAGCACCGCGACCGTGAGCGCTTGGTTTGCGATGCTGACGAAGGCCGTCGCCTTGTTCAGAGTGAGCGAAACGCCGTTGATACTCAGCGCCAGTGTATCCGCCGTCTGGATCAGCACGCCACTCGGCGCATCGGCGCAGTTGCTATCTGGGCTGACCATCAGCGTGTAGCCTGTCTTGGGCGTAGTATCGCTCGCCGCCAGCACCGCAAGCGTGCTTACGTCGCCCGTGACCTTGCTGACCGACGCGGCTACCCAGCCAATCCCGCCGTTCGTCAGTTCGACGCGCAGCCAACTGCTGTCCTCCAGCCGACCATCGGCGTTCAGGGAGCCGCTGACCGGAATCGTCGTGACAATCGCGCCGGAGGATGAGGGCTGCGTCCGCACGTTGACCGACGCGTGTCCCGCTGGAGCGACGGGCAGCAGCACCACTTTTATCCTAGCGAGCGTGGCATTTCCGACCAGAATCACCGGGACAGACTGATCAGCGACCGTCACGGGGGTTTGGGTCGCCGCCGGACACGTCGCCTGAGCAGCACCCGGCAGAACGGCAAAACCCGTGAGCGCCAGAGCCAATACCAACGCCAACTTTCGCAGCATGGAGCCTACCTTTCGAGGAAGTCCGGCATCAACTTATAGAAATAATAACTGGATTATGAAAAACCCTTTGCCGCGCTCATACAATTTTTATCCCTGCTTGATCTG
>DASZXN010000539.1:0-24715 GCA_035545875.1 Phototrophicaceae bacterium | reverse complement strand
CTCTCGATTCGGGCTGATCGGACACGCAATGCCGCGCCGGGGTTGTTCGGCGGCGGCTCAGGGCGGCTCGGTCAGGTGCTGCGCGACGGCAATGAGCCGCTCGAAGCCAAGAAACCCGTTCAGGTGCGCACCGGTGACGTGATCACCTGGAAGCTCCCCGGCGGCGGCGGTTATGGCGACCCGTTGGAACGTGAGCCAGCGCGGGTTTTAGAGGATGTGCGCAGCGGGCTAATCAGCATCGAACGGGCACAACAGGATTACGCGGTAATTGTCTGCGGCGTGTCTCCAGACTACGTCATTGACTTTGACGCAACCCAGCAGTTAAGGGGAAGTGCTGGCGCTTCCCCGACGACTACCTTACAGGCTAAACGAGAGGCACCTACCTCATGACAGTGAAAAACGTTGCTCAAGCAGTTGCTGAAGAATTATCCAACGCGGGCGTGGATCGGGTTTTCGGTCTGCCCGGCGGCGAAGTCTTGTTTCTGATTGAAGCGCTGCGTCAGCAAGGGATTTCCTTCGATCTCTGGCGTCACGAAGCGAATGCCGGGCTAGCGGCTGCTGTTTACGGCAAAATCAAAGGCGTTCCCGGCGTTGTTCTCACCACATTAGGGCCGGGCGCGGCTAACCTGATGCTGCCGCTGTCGAACAGCCTGCTTGACCGGGAGCCGCTGCTGGCGATCTCGGCGCAGCTTCCCGCGAGTTTGCCTGCCAGCCATACCCATCAGCGCCTCCCGCTGCTGGAAGCTTACAAACCCGTGACCAAGTTCGCGGACGAATTGAACGGATTTACCGTCCGGCGCACGCTCCGTCAGGCGCTGGAAACCAGCCTGCGCGAACCTGCCGGGCCGAGCTACGTCACGTTGTCGGCAGAGGAGGCGCTCAAGCCAAGCTACGAAACGCTGGCCGGGACAGATCAGACCCGCCGGATGCTGGATGTCGATGTGGAAGCGGTCGCCCAAACGCTGCGCCAACGACTGGCGCAGGCCGATCACCCGCTGGTCGTTATCGGCATTGGTGCGCCGGTGCGAGTGGCAGCGGCGCTGCGCCGCTGGTTGGATGCCTGGGGGCTGCCGGTCGCGGTGACGCCCAAAATCAAAGGTATTGTGGACGAAACTGCTGATAACTTTGTCGGCGTCGTCGGCGGCATGGCAATCGACAATGCGCTGATGGAAGCGATCAATGAGGCCGATTTGATCGTCGGCTTCGGCCTCGACCCGGTTGAAATTGACAAACAGTGGCACACACAGCGTCCGATCCTCTGGGTCTTGGATGCGCCGCTGACGATGAACGTTGTCCCGAACGACAATCTGCTGGTCGCTGATTATGAAGCGCTGCTGGCCTGTCTCGGCGATAGCGCTTCACCACAGTCATGGCCGCCCTCGTTTGAGGCGGTTCGGCGCAGGCGCGCGGACATTTACACCCAGGCACAGCAGACCAGCGGTAAGCTCACCGAAAATCCGGTTGCGATTGTCGCGGCGCTTGAAAAAGCGCTTCCACCCGAAACCATCGTGACTACGGATGTGGGTTCACACAAGTATATTTTCGGACAGTTTTGGAAAAGCAGACATCCGGCGACGTTTTTTATGTCGAATGGACTTTCAGGGATGGGCTATGGACTGTCTGCTGCGGTCGGCGCGAAACTCGCTCGTCCTGACGTTCCTGTGCTGGCAGCGATTGGCGACGGCGGCTTCTCGATGAACAGTCAGGAGTTGGAGACGCTCCAGCGTCTCGGCGCGCCAGTGATCGTTGTCGTCCTCGTGGATCAGTCGCTGTCCCTGATTCAAATCAGTCAGGAGAACAAAAAACTACCCCGCTACGGCGTAGATTTCGGGACAATCGATACCGTCCGCATGGCAGAGGCGTGCGGAGTGGAAGGCGTCCGTGTTGAAACGCAGGCCGAACTGACGCAGGTCGTTCGTGACGCTGCGACCCGGAATCAGGCACTCGTCGTCGAAGCACCTGTTGACGTTGCGAATTATCGCGGCCTAATCTAACGTGAATTATGGATAGGTCGCAACCGGAACAGGTTTCCCTTCAGGGCTAGCGCACCAAATTTCCAGCCCTCATCCCCCCTGCCCCTTCTCCCTCATGGAGAAGGGGAGTAAGCGCTGTTTTAGGTCACTCTTCATGAGGGAGAGGGATTGAGGGTGAGGGCACAGAAGGGAGCAAAGGGTCAAACGAATTTTGCTGCGCTAACCCTGGGTTTCCCTGGTCGAGGCACGATACGTCATGCCCCTACGATAAAATGCTTCGCTCAAAATGGTTATCTATAATGGGCGTTTGTTGGCCTGGCAGAAGCAACGCTGAGATGATGGCTCGGTCATTGCTACCTGTTGCTTATCCACCAGCCGCTTATGATGAACGATCACGTCAATGATCAAGGCCAGCGCCGCGCTTAAAATCGCTGTTCGGAGCGCGGCCTGCATCACATTCGCGGAGTCGTGAATCGATTCATTCGCCACCGGGACGGGTTCCCGATGTGTAATCACCGATTCACAGGCTCCCGAAGCGATTCTGCGCAGCCTGGAAAATGACGGGATGAAAATCTGTATTGCCGATTAAGCCCAGACCATGTAAAGATGCAGCCTGATGGTCTGGACGTTGCTTGTCCTCTGCTTCAGCCATGACAATCCTGCTGTCACGCGAGTTGACCTCACGGTGGGTCACCTGCTGGCCTGCTTCGTCAACCGCGTCGGCTATCCCCGTATGAGATGATTTCGTAACGGCGAATCCGGTTCTGCGGTAGAATGCACATACGTTTGCGGGCGGTAACGCTCCTGCTGGGCGCTGATGGCCTGTCTGATTATTCTTGTGAAGCGGAATAGATGCGATGCCGTTTGAGTTCGAAACCCTGGTTGGTTATCTCTACGTGGTTGGTGGCCGCGCGATCAGCGCGCCGCCGCCGGGAACGCTGGTCGAAATCGCGCCCAAGAAAGCCGCGCGCGCGCGTGAACTGGACACCATTTTCATCATCGTCATCCCTTCGGGCGATACGGTTGCCCCGGCGACGTTTTACGAAGAAATGGCGCGCACAGGCGCGGATCAGTATTTCGCCAGCACGGGCAGCGTCACCTCCGGGATCAAAACTGCGTTCACGCAGTTGAACAAACAGCTTTTCGACCACAATGCCACCGATCCGCGTCACTACGAAGCGAGTATGCTCTGCGCGGTGCTGCGTGGGGCGGATTTGTACGTCGGCAAGGTCGGTTCGGGCGTGGGACTGCTGCGCAAAGGCGGCGACATTCAGCCGTTCCCGACCGACTTCAGCTATCGCGAGGCACTGCATACGCCCGCGCTCGGCACGCAAACCGAGCCGGAGATTCGCATGGGACGCTATCAGGTCAGCGCCGGGACGCGCCTGCTGCTCTCTGACGCCGCTCTGCTCGATTACCCGATGGATGTGCTCAACAGTTCCATTGCGCTCGAAGATGTCGGCGCGGTGTTAGCGAACCTGCGCGAGCAGGCCAGACGCCAGATCACGGCGATGGCAATCGAGTTCATCGTGCCCGATCAGCCCGTCAGTTTGCCGGCGAAAGCGGGCGATTCGTCCGCCGTGATCAGCGGGGCTGCGCCTGCCGCCGCGAGCGCAGCCGCGACCGCTGCGCCGACCTCGACGCAGGAAACCAACGCCGCGATACGTCGTTCCCCTAAACGTGGCGCGACCTCCCGCAACGTTGGGGCGCGCGCGGCGGGCGTTGGCGCGGGGTTTGTCGATGCCATCATTCACATTTTCGACCGCCTGATCCCGACGCCGCCGGAAGGCAAAAAAGGCTGGCTGTCGTCGCCTGCTGCTGCCGCCGTCGCCGTGTTGATCCCGATTGTGGTCGTCGTCGCGGTCGTGCTGTTCTGGATCAGCGGGACGGGCACGAGCGAGTTCGATAACTGCATCACCAAAGCGAATACAACGGTGACGACGGCTCGCAATATCGCGTCGAGCGACGTATCCGGCACGCTGGCAGCCTGGAACGCGGTGCTGGCGGTCGCGGACGAGTGCGATCAGATTCACCCCGGTGAAACGACCGTCGCCGCGATGCGCACCGAAGCGCACGGCGTTCTGGATCGCTTGCAAAATATCACCCGGCGCACGATCACACCGATCTACGCCTTTCCGAATGCTATGCTGACGCGCGCCGTGCTTCAGGGCGAGGATATGTACGTGCTCGACGGCGCGAATCAACAGGTCTATCGCATTACGCTCGCGCCCGACGGCTTGAGCGTCGTCCCCAATTCGTACACCCCGATCCCGGAGATGCGCCGCAGCGCCAAAGTCGTCAACTTCGACATTGGTGACATCATCGACATCGCCTGGGCAGATAACGGCGCGGGGCTGGCGCAGAGCAACGTGATCACCGCGCTCGACCGCAATGGTGTGCTGGTCGCCTGCCCGCCGGGCTTTTTGCAGGATTGCTCGGCGCAGCAGCTTCCCGGTCACGAGACCTGGAAAAACCCGGTAGCGATCCAGTTCTGGGAAGGCCGCCTCTACATTCTCGATCCCGCTGGCAACCAAATCTGGCGCTACGATCCGACCGGAGGGACGTTCGCGGGCGTGCCGCTCGAATATTTCAGTGGCGACAGCCGCCCCGACATCACCAGCGCCGTCGATTTCGCTATCAACACGGCTGGCGATATTTATCTGCTGACCAAAAATGGCGCAGTCGCCAGCTTTCGCGGCGGCGCGCAGCAGGATTTCGCTTTCAGCTTCCCGCCGACGCAGCATATGACTTCGCCCGACGCGATGTTCCTGAACACCAACCCGATTGCGCAGGGCTTGTACTTCGCCGAGCGCGACCAGCGCACGATTTTCGAGACGACGATGGCGGGCACCTTCATCAACGCCTATCGCCCTGACAACGAAGACCTGTTTGCGCAGCTCTCCAACGTGATTGCCGACACCAACGAGGGCGTGATCTACGCGCTGTCTGGGAACTCGGTGCTGGCTTTCCAGCGCGCACAGTAGGTCAAGCGTAGGCGGAAGCCCATTTCCGGTGCGTTATAATAGCAGCCGGTTCGTAAGCGAGTTAAAAGTAAAAAAGTTAAAAGTCAAAAGTAAAACCCAAGTGACAAACTTTTAACTTTCGGCTTTTAACTGTCTTTTGAGGTCTTTCTATGCGTATTCCCGGATGGTTATTTATCGTCGGCGTAGCCGCGCTGGTAGTGGGCACGGCGATTTGCTCGGTCGTGACCTTTACCTTCGCCCGGCAAGCCGCCGTCGATCTCGGCAAGAACGGCGTGGCGGTCGGCGACGCAGGCAGCTTCACGTCGTTTTTGCGCGCGCAGCCGACGATTACGCCGTCGCCATCACCGGCACCACCGACCGCCACGCCGCGCCCCGGCGATACCCCGGTGCCCACGCTGGCCGGGCCAACCGCCACGATTGACCCATTCTCGAATTACGTCTGGACAGACCCGCGCCGCATCAATATCCTGCTCATGGGCATCGACCAGCGCACGGGTGAAACGGGCACGTTCAATACGGATACGATGATCGTCTTCAGCATCGATCCGGTGCGTAAGACCGTCGGGATGCTCTCGATCCCTCGTGACTTGTGGGTCGATATTCCCGGCTTTCAGCCGAGCCGTATCAATACCGCCGAGCGTCTGGGCGAAACCAGCGACTATCCCGGCGGCGGGCCAGCGCTGGCCGAAGCGACCATCACCCAGAACCTCGGCATCCCGATCAACAAGTACATCCTGATCAATTTCGACGTGTTCACAACCGTGATCAACGCGATTGCGCCGGATGGCGTGCAGGTCTGCCCGACGCAGACGATTGACGACCCCAACTATCCCGACGCGGGCTACGGCTTCATCCACGTCCATTTTGACGCGGGCTGCCAGAAGCTCGACGCCACGCATCTGCTGCAATACGCCCGCACGCGCCACACGCCCGGCTCGGACTTCGACCGTGCCGCCCGCCAGCAGGAAGTGATCAAGGCGGTGCGTGATACGGTGATGAATGCGGGCGGAATCGCCCGGTTTGTGACGCTCGCGCCGCAGTTGTACAGCCAGCTTTCCGGCAGCTACAAAACGGATTTGACGCTGACGGAAATGCTCGAACTGGCAAATCTGGCACAGTCAATCCCGAAAGAGAACATCACCAGCGGGCAGATTGACGAGCATGAAACGTCCCAAGCCAACGTGACGCTGGGCGGCGCGCCTGCCGAGGTGTTGATCCTCAATCACACCGCGATCCGCACGCTGCTGGAGCAGGTCTTCAATCCGCCGGAAAACCTCTCGCTCGGCGATCTGCGCACGCGCGCTCAAGCCGAGAATGCCAAGATCGCCGTTTTCAACAACACGACCCTCAGTGGGCTGGCCGGGCAAACGCGCGATTTTCTCGCCAGTCGTCAGGTGACGGTCGCCGATGTCGGCAACATGCCGACGCCCGATAACAGCCAGACGATCATCCGCGACTACGCAGGCAAGACCTACACGGCGCTCTATCTGGCGCAGTTGCTTGGCCTCTCGCAGGATCGGATTCAGGCAGCGGGATCGGATGGGCTGACCAACGATGACGTGATGGTCGTGGTCGGCTCAGATATTCAATCGCTGCTGGCGGGTCAGCCGACGACCATACCGTAAACGTCGATCAAGCCTCGCTGGGTGGGGTGATCTCGTAGGCTTTGATCAGTCCGCGCCAGCGTTCCGGCATCGGCGTCGATTTGTTGGTCGCGTAGTCGTAAACGACGGCGGTAAAGAGCGCCTGCGCCGCAATCTCGGCCTGTCCCGCTTTGACCCGCGCGATCCATTGAGCCAGCTTCAGGCTGCTGTTGCCGAGTCTGACCGTGCGCGTGAATACCCGCACGTCGTCCCCCGCGAACAGCGGTGTTTTGAAGTCGATCTCGACGCGCGCGAGGATCATGCCGAGCGAACCGCGTCCGCCCTGCCACAGATCGAGGTCACTGACGTACATCGCTCGCGCCTGCTCCATATAGCTCAGAAAAACCGCGTTATTGACGTGGCCGAGCGCGTCCATATCGCCCCAGCGCACCTGAATCGCGGCCTGATGGCGAAAGCCCTCCGGGGGCGTGATCGACTCCATGAGTATCCTTTCAGCAGAAGGAAGCGCGCACCTGTTGATAGCCCAGATGCAGCAGACGCAGATAGCTTGGATAGGCCGCGCTGCCATTTGCCAGCGCGACGTTGGTTTGCAGCCAGAGATACACGGGTGTGCGCCAGAAATTCGGATACTGATCGGTGCAGTCGGCGATCAGCGTGGCCGTCGCCGCGATTCCCTGCCGGATGAACAGCGCCGTATCGTCAACCCGCACGTGCCGGGTATCGTAGATATAATCGACCAGTCCGCCCTGTGGATTGCCGAACGCCAGCCAGAGATCGCCGAGCGCAAGGCTGGTCGTCAGATAAACCTGCCGGACGATGCCCTGATCGGTGATGATAATCCCCTGCTGCGTCGGCCTGCTGACGCCGCCGAAGGGATAGCCGCTGCTCCACGTCCAGTAGATCAGCACGGTGCGGGTATCGCCTTCGTAGGGTGAGGCGTAGACCTCGGAGACCGTCTCGACCCAGGGATGCGCCCGCAGAATGGCGAGCGCCTGATTGAGCGTCGTCTCGCCGGGGTGAATGTCTCCCCAGCACGGCATCGGCGCGCAGGCATTGAAAAAGCGCTTCACGCCGCCATCGTCGTAGCGCTGCGCGCGGATCAGCGTCAGCAGCAGCGCCGCCACAGCGATCAACAGCAGCATCAGCCGCGCGACCGGACGCAGCATCGGTTATTCGCCCGTTCCCTGTTCATCGTGCTATTGTACCGCCAATCGAAGCGGCGGCTCAACGCAGCCAGCGGGCGCGGAACAGCTTGCGGAATGAATGTGGTGATTTTCGAGAAGCCGCGCCGCGCCGATTTCCTTAAACTGAGGAGCATGATCCAATCGTGAAGGAGATCGACGGATGGAAGCGGAGTTTCTCAAGGCGGTGCAGGCAGGCCAGCGCGAGCAGGTCGCGCAAATGCTCGACGCCGACCCTATGCTGATCAATACGACCAACGCGAACGGCGTCTCGGCGCTGCTGCTGGCAGTTTACTCCGGCGAGCGAGCGCTGGCCGACGATTTGATCGCGCGCGGTGTGCTGCTCAACGTGTTCGAGGCGGCGGCAGCCAATCAGGTAGATCGCCTGAAAGCGCTGCTCGATGCTGATCCCGCGCTCGCCAACGCCTACGCGCCGGATGGCTTTCAGCCGCTCGGACTGGCCGCGTTTTTCGGGCATTTTGAAGCGGCGCGTCTGCTGCTTGAACGCGGCGCGCCGATCAACTCGCCGTCGCGCAATCCGCAACAGGTGATGCCGCTGCATTCATCGGTCGCGGGGCAGCATTTCGCCTTGAGCCAACTGCTGCTCGAACGCGGCGCGGACGTGAATGCCGCGCAGGAAGCCGGGTTCACGCCGCTGCTCGAAGCGGCGCAGAACGGCCAGCGTGAAATGATCGATTTGCTGCTGACGCACGGCGCGGACAAAAGCGCGCGCACCAGCGACGGTCAGAGCGCGGTCGATCTGGCGCGCAAAGCGGGTCATGTGGAACTGATCGACCTGCTCAGTCCTTGAGCCAGCACAGGTTGCGAAGCTCGTGATCGCCCGGCGCGACAAACACCGGATGCGGGTCGCTGCCGTCGGCGTTCATGACGTAAAGCTGGAATGGGTCGCGCGGGCTGACGAAACCGTAGCTGATCAGCGAGCCATCGGGCGACCAGCGCGGATCATAATCCTGCTGCGGATCGTTGGTCAGGCGCGTCAGCCCGGTGCCGTCCGTTTGAATCGAGTAAATGTTGTCGTAGACCGGATCGCGCATCTGAAAGGCGAGCCGCTGGCCGTCCGGCGACCACGACACCTGCGAGATTTCCTGTGTTGATTGATAGACCAGCCGGACTGTGTGCGTCGCCGCGTCGATGATCGAAATCCTGAACGACGGCACCTGATCACCTGCTGGAACCGTCTGCACAAAGGCGATCGCGCGGCTGTCCGGCGACCACGAGAGCGAGGCGTCCAGAAATTCGTCGATAGGAAAATAGAGCGCGCTCAGGTTGCTGCCATCAGCGTCCGCGCTCGTCAGGATCATCGGCAGCGTGGCGGTCGCTTCCATAAAAGCGATCCGCTGCTGATCGGGCGACGAGGCCAGCGCGAACGCCTGACGCGGGAAAAACGTGAGCTGTGCCAGCGCTTTGCGGCGCACGTCAAGCCGATAGAGGTAGGGCGCGAAGAACAGCAGCGCTTGACCATCCGGCGCACAGGCTACGGCGTCGAGCGCCCGGACGCCAAACGTGAGCAGCGGATTGAGCAGCGTGTCAACCTGCTGGCCGGTGAACGCGCTGTTTGCGCCGAGCGCTTCGATCAGGAGTTCGTCGTCGCTGCGAGCCTGCGGCGAGTACGCCTGTCCGAGTTCAAATACGGGTCTGCCGACACCTGCGGGCAGGCTGCGCCACTGGCTGGCAGTTATGGCAAACGTGAAGGCAGCGAAAACTCCGCTCAGAAGCAGGCTGAGGGCGATCAGACGGCGGATCATCGGCTAGCTCTCAGCCAGCACAGGTTGAAGGCATCCTGATCGTGCGGCGCGGCAAACACCAGGTGCGGATCGCTGCCGTCGGCGTTCATGACGTACAACTGATAGTGATCGCTCCCGTCAAGCGCGCTGTAGCTGATCATCGTGCCATCCGGTGACCAGCGTGGATCAGCATTCTGCGCGTTGTCGAAGGTCAGTTGGGTCAGGTGTGAGCCGTCAGGCTGGATGGTGTAAATATCAAAACGCCCCTGCCGCCACATCTGGAAGGCGATGCGCGTGCCATCGGGCGACCAGGACACCTGACCGAGATTATCGGGCGACTCGTAAATCTGATCGAGAGTATGCGTAGCTGTATCGATCAGGGAGATGGTGTAATGCCGTTCCAGCGGGTCGCTGGTGGTGCTGAGAGCGATTTTGCGGCTGTCTGGCGACCATGCCAGCGAACTGCCGAAGTCCTGACTGGCGAGAATTTGCAGCGGGTGGCTGCCATCGGCATTGGCGATGTAGATCGAGCGCTGCCGGTTGCTCACGTCCGTGAACACGATTTGCTGCTGATCCGCCGACCACGCCAGCGCATAAATCAGGCGCGGATCGGAGGTCAACTGCTTGAGCGCCCCATTCTGCACGTCGAGCCGATAGAGATACTGCGACGAAACGAGGATCGATTGACCATCCGGCGCGCAGTCGAGGTCATCGACTGAGATTTCCTGGAAGGTGCTGACCGGATCGATCAGCCGCTCGAACTGCTGGCCGAAAAAGAGGCTGTTGGGCTTGAGCCGATCTACGTCCAACTCATCAAATTCGCTAGCGCTCGAATCGAAGCTGCCCATCTCGAAAACAATTGTGCCGATTTGATCGGGAAAGGTACGGCGCAGGGCGCTGATCAGTGTGAACGTCAGCAGCGCCAGCAGGAGCGCTACGATCAGGCTAAATCCGATCAGCCGCCGCATCGGGTTCAATCAACCTTTCGCGGAGTGCGGCTGAAGGCGACGGCGGCGATCAACGCCAGCGCCATCAGCTTTTGAGCCAGCATCGATTGAGCACATCCATATTGTTGTAGCCGACAAAGACCAGGTAAGGATTGCTGCCATCCTGCCCCATGACGTACAACTGGTAATGCTGGCCGGGGTCGCGGGCGCTGTAACTGATCATCGTGCCATCCGGTGACCAGCGCGGGAACACGTTGTCGGTCAACTGCCCACTCAGGCGCGTCATTGACGTGCCGTTCGGCTGAACGGTGTAGATGTCGATCCGGTTGGCGCTGCCGATGGTGAAGGCGATGTGTGTCCCATCCGGCGACCAACTCGCGCTGTTGACATCGGCGGCGGTTTCGTAAAGGGTGGTCGCTGCGCCGCTCGCCACGCTGACGACGGCCAGTCCCTCGCGGCTGGGATCGTCGCCGCGCACGAAGGTAAAAGCGATCTGCTGGCCGTCGGGCGACCACGCCAGCGAGGTTTCCTTCAGATCGTTGGTGGTGACGCGCCTTTTGTGCGTGCCGTCCGCGTCGATCACGAATACTTCGCGCGGCTGACGGTCGGCTACGTCGTCGAGATAGGCAATCCGCGATCCATCGGGCGACCAGACCGATTGCTCGCTCAAGCCCGTGCCCAACGTCAATGGGGTCAGGCTGGAGTCGGCTAAATTGAGACGATACAGGTAGATGTACCAGAAGATCAGCGAACTGCTGTTGGGCGCGCAGTCGATTCCAGTGACGCGATCTCCAAAGACGGTCGAGGGTAAAAACAGGGCTTTCATGCGTGCGCCGAGGCTGCTGGTCGGCTGAATCGAGTAGAGGTTATAGTTGTCAGCGCCACCGCCCATCTCAAAGACGATTTGATCCTGATGGTCAAAGCTGCGGCGCTGGCCGAAGACGATGTAGGCCGTCAGCGCCAGCAGCAGCACCAGCAGGCTCAGGCTGATCGCCAGGATGCGCGTCATCGTTCGTCAGCGCACTTACTCATAGATTTGTCCCAGCCGCAGGAAGATCGCCAGATCAAGCCAGGTGCATTCTTCTCGATGCACCGAGTCGTCAGCGGAGGCCGCGCCACAGTCGAGGAAGCTGAAGGAGGTGAAGTTGAACCAGTGATTCCCGGTCGGTGAATCGACGCCGTTGAACAGGATTTCCGGCGACAGATCGAGTGTGCCCGCCCCCTCCATTCGGTGCAAATCGGCAATCTGGAACAGGATCATCTGCTGCAAGGCATCGAAAGGGGGCAGGTCGCTTTCCAGATCAGGCGGATTCTGATAATCCAGCCACGCCGGGTCAAAGGCGATGGGATTGGCCTTGAACGCCTCTTCGATCACGTAGGCGAACAGCATCCACGAGGGAGCGGTCGCCTGATGCTGAAGGATCAGACCCCAGAGCGCGCGCAGGTAGGGATCGAGTTCAGCGCGCCCCTTGAATTCGTCGTCGCGGACGAGATCGCGCACGAAGTAGGCGAAACCCCACGAATCCTTGACGGTAGTTACGTGTGTATGCACATCAGCCTCGAATCGTCGCTTTATTCGTCGGCGTCATACTGCTCGTTGGGGATTTCACGCGAGCGCAGGAACAACTCGATCACGACGAAGGCCAGCGCCAGAAAGAACATCATCGGCACAGTCAGCACGCGCGGGATTTGCAGCCATGCGCAGGTAACCACGTACAGCCCGAACCAGACCGACTGGCGCACGATCACGCCGCTCGGCGGTGGCACCCGCGTGATCGGCGTGAGGCGCACGTTGACGTAGCGCAGGATCGGCATGACCGTCCCGGCGACGGCGATCTGCACCAGCACGAAGAACAGCCAGCGCTGTCCGACACGCGGAATCTGCGTGGTCACCAGATAATACAATCCAACCCAGCCACCAATCGCCATCACGAGGGAAGCGATCAGCATCCCGGTGTGGTCGGGCGGCGTTTTATTGACGTTGATGGTTTGTTGAGCCATAGCCAAGCTCGATGGTACTCGAATTGCTCTCGATTATACCTGAGACGGGCATCGTTGGCGCGTTGAAGCCCGGATTGTAGACGGCGGAAATCGATCTTTGTAGGGACGCGATTGATCGCGTCCGGGGCTGCGGACGGCATCAATGCCGTCCCTACGATTCCTTGCGTCCCTTATATAGCTTCACATCCCATTTTGATTGCGATAACCCTGTGTGGTCTACAGCCAGTCGTCAATCACGTAGAGTTCGGGGCGATGATAGCCGGGATCGTTGGGTTTCTGCATGGCAACGCCCTGCGCGTAGGCTTTGAAACCGAGGGCACGAATTTGGCGATAGGCGGCCTCGTGCGCGAAGTTCATGCCCGCGTTGAGGGTGGTTGCGCCGACAGCAGAGGCCAGCGTTTCGCAGGCGCAGACCAGATTGCGGAAGCTCTGACCCGCGCCTGCTCCAGGGCGCGCTGTGCCAAATTTAATATAGAGCGTGCCGCTGCCCGCTTCGGTTCCCGCGCCGTAGTGACAGACGGCGAACCCGCTCAGTTGACCCGATTCATCCCAAATCAGCACGGTATCGCCCAACTTCTGCGCGGCGACGGACTGAATTTCGCCAGTCACATCCAGACCATCGAGGAGCAGATTCGTTAGCTCGCGGCAGGCGTGCAGAATCGAGTCGCGGTTGCTTTCGGAGACATCCGAGAAACGCGACCAGCCCGTTTCCGGCGGGACGGGCTGCACGGGTTTGGACATCAAGGCGGTCAGCGAGCGCGGCCAGAAGCCAAATTTCTGGTAGAGGCCGACGTGTTTGGTGCTGGCAGCGAAGGTGAATAAGCCGCTGTGCGTCAACTGCCACTGGTCGAAGCAGTCCATCACGGGCTGCAACAACTGCTGCGCGATGCCCTGATCCCAGAGATCGGGACGCACGGTCAGCGGGCCGAAGCAGCCGAAGCTGCCCCAGTGAGTCGCAAAGACCGAGCCGACAATCTGCCCGTCGATCTCCGCGCCGAACGCCGCCTGCGGATTGGCTTTGCGCCGGGTGTAGACGTAATCGGAATCGCCAAACACCGTGAGCGGATCGGCTAGCCCCATGTACGTCCCGAAAGCGAGCCGCAGCACGCGGTCGGCTTCCGCGAGATCACGGTCGCGCAGGAGGTGAACCTGAACGTTCGCGGGTTTTGAGACACCGGGACTGACCATCGGGATACCTCGATCTATGCTGAGGGTTCGGATTATAGCGGCAAGCGGGAAACGTGCTAACATCACGGGATGTTCACGAGACTGCTTTCCCGTCTGCTGCTGCGCATCCTGCCGATTTGCGCCCTACTGTGTGTGGTTGTGCCCGCGTTCGCCGGGCGACAACCCGCGTCCGACGAAGCGTGGCAGAAATTCGGCTTCGCCGCGTGCGAACTGCCGTGTGTCGCGGGAATCATGCCGGGGCAGACCACGTTTAGCGTCGTGCCGAACCTGCTGATGCGTCACATCCCCGTGATCGACCCGCTCATGCTCAACAGCGGCGCATCGATCAACTTCTGGGCGCGGATTCCCAGCCAGCAGCTTGGTGGCATCATCCAGTATGAGCGCGGCTTGGTCGGCGAGATGCGCTTCAACGTGATTCTGCCACTCGCGCAGATGGTCGAGACACTGGGGACGCCGGACTGCATTCTGCCCAACAACCACAGCGATTCCAATCAGGTCAGCGTGATTTTCTGGGAGCGCGAGGGCATCTCGATTGGCGCGGTGCTGCCGACGAATGCGCAGGTGGTTGATCTGAGTTCGCAGACGCTCGCGCTGTGGGTGCGCAGCGTTCAACCGGAGGACTGCGCCTTGCGCGGCGCGGTCGCGTGGCACGGTTTCGCGCCGATTTGGGATTACGCGCGGTGATTTCGTAGGGACGAGACTTGTCTTGTCCGTTACCTAAACATCTTTGAGCACTCTCGGACGCGATCAATCGCGTCCCTACAAGGGATGAGGAGGGCACATAGCTCAAACCCGCTCAAAAAACAAACTGCCGCATCAGCGGCAGTTTGTAAAATCATCCAATTCGTGCAGAACTTACCGGCGCTTGGCCTCGATCTGTTCGTAGAGATCGCGGGTTTCGCGCGAGGGCTGAATTTTGAGCGTGTCGCCCAAAATCTGCTCCAGCTTGCGATACTGCATCACCGCGTCGTCGAGCAGCCCCATGTTTATATACAGATTCATCACCTGACGATGAATGTCCTCACGCTCCGGCGTCTCCTTGAGCGAGCGGCTGAAGAAGCCAATCGCGCGCTGATCTTCGTTGCGGCGGACGTAGATACGTCCCATGCCGATCAACGCCTGCGCGTACAACTGGCGCAGCGTGCTGCGGCGATCCACCACCCATTTCATTTCAATCGTTTGCAGGAACGGCGCTTTGTAGATGTCGATGGCGCGCGAGAGCAGGGCGACTTCTTCCTTCTCGCTGGCGGCAACCATCGCTTTATCGACCGCTTCCTGAAAGTCGCCGACGTCGTAGTGGCGTACGACTTTATCGCTCGGCATGTAAAAGCCGCTGTTGTACTGCGTCAGTTCGTAACTGCCGTTCTCGCTGATCTTCATGCTGATGCGCTCGGTGATCTTACGCTTGGTCACGTGAAAGACGTTGGTCGCCTCTTTCACGCTCAACCCCGGCCAGAACGTTTCGAAAATCTCGTCGCGCGTGACCAGCGGATGATCCATGAAGAAGAAGAACAGGTTGCGCGGCAGCGCGCCATCCCAGTTGGTGATCGGTTGGCCGTTGACGAGGGCATGACCGCGCCCGAAGCCATAGACTTCCAACTGTGGGCGGGGCGTAGTTTCGACAGTGAACATCATGTCGTCTTTGCGCTGCGCCGTGCCCAGGACAATCGCATCGCCGCGCGCCACCATATCGTACCAGGGCTGGTAGGTCAGCAAGCGGCTGCTGAAAGCGATCTGCACGTTGTCCGGCAGCGTACCGACCAGCGCGCGGATAAATTGGTTGAAATCCGCGTCCATCGCCACGCGATCCAGCTCATCGACGAACAAAATCAGCGGATCGCTGCTGTATGCACCCAAATCAGCGGCTAAGGCTTCGCCAATGTCGGCTGGCTTGCCTTCCGCGAGCGCATGTTGTAAATTCTTGCCGAAATTACCGAGTACCGATTGAAACTCGTCCAGCAGCCCAGCCAGCCAGTCGGTGAGGGAGACCTGTTGATCGTTGATGCGGTAGTACAATAATCCTTCGCGCGCGCTCGCCAGGAAGTAGGTCAGAAACAGATTCCTGTAGTTCGTCCAGGGATAAATCAGGACGACCTTTTTACCAGCGCTGCGCTGACGGAAGGAATCCAGGCTGACGTGGGTCACGTCATGAACAAGCATTTATCGACCTCGCAATTCCGGTGCAAAGACTCAGACGTTATCCTACCCTTGAGTACAAACTAAGAAGGACTGCTCGTATTTTAAACTACTATCAATGCTATTTACAAGCTAGTGTGCGCATTTACTCCGAAAATTTGCACAAGGTGTTGTCAAACGGATGAGTCGGTGAAGGTAAATTGATGAAATTGCTCGCTAAAGCCATTCTGTTGGTTGAGCCAGTCTTGTTGGCCGTTGTCGTAATCGTTTACTGGTTTGCGGAACTCACTCAGATCAATAGCTCACTCCTGATTATTCCACTCGTTCTCTTAATCCCACCGGCATTCGCCCGATTAGTGGTTTACAAGCGACTATGGGTCTTTACTCCTGTCAACATCTGTTTCTATCTTTTTCTGGCACTTTGCACAATTGACACTTATTTCGCCCTCTCACACCCCTTCACGCCGCCATACTCGTGGGGCTGGTATATCCTCGGTCGGCTTTTCATGGGCGTGATCCTTGCCCTGAGCATCACCAGTATCGCTTATGAGCGCGGGCAGATCGATGGGCCGCTGATCGTTCTGACCGATGACACGCGCGATCCGAAGGCCGTTCATCTGCAATTGAACGGGCCGCTGATGCTGATTCTGGCACTGGCCGTCTTGGTTGGTGTTCTGGGACTAGGCGGTGCGCAATATATCGACAAATCATCAATTTTTCAACCACTGATCGAACGAATTCCGCCGATTCTGAATTTCCCCGGCGCAATCGGCGGTTTTAACTCGAATGAAATCGGTGGGGCGATGACCTTTTTCGTGCCGCTGACGCTGGGCATCGCGCTCTATGACTGGCGCAGCCGCAGCCATCGGCTGCGCGCACTTGTGGCGACCGTCGCGTTTTTGCTGCTGGCGCTGGCGCTGACGTTGGGGCAGAGCCGTCTGGCGATCATTGGCGCGGTAGTCGCTTCGGCCATCGTCATCTGGCTGGTTGTGCCGCACAGCGTTTGGCGTTACGTCGCGCTGGCGCTGCTGCTGCTCTACTGTGCCTTCGAGATCGGTGTGGTGCTGGGCGTGTTCGAGCATGTGGCGTCGGGCGGAGCGTCAGGCGCGCCCGGCCTGAGTGACCGTGACACTGGCGAGTTAGCGCAGCGCCCGGAAATCTGGAGCGCGGCGCTCACGCTGATCAAACAATATCCGCTGACGGGCTATGGCCTGAACGAGTTCCGCCGCAGCGAAGTTCGCAACGAATACGTCCCGGACTTTGCGATGGTGATCGTGCCGCACGCGCACAATGAGCTGCTGCAAGTCGGCGTCGATGTGGGCATTCCCGGCATGATCCTCTACGTGATCTGGAATATCGTCCTGATCTACATGATCTGGCGGACGTGGCGCGTTGGCACACCGCTGCTCAAGGCGGTCGCCGTCTGCGCAGGAGCGGCGATACTCGCTCATGCAGTCTTTGGGCTGGCTGACGCGATTACGATGTATGATCGATTCGGCTTTTTGTACTGGTTGTTCGCGGGATTAGTGGGCGGCGCTTATGCGCTGGCCTGCCTCCAGCCTGCCGCCAAGACCGATTTGGCAATTTATCGAGAAACTGATATAAAGCAAACTGTAAATAGTCAGACTGCGTGATTTTCACGCAAAGCGACCATGAGCGGCAGTACGAATACGGAATTGGGGTCATCGACGACGGAAGCAAGAACGCTGCGCACACGCCTGCTTTTCTGGAGTCGTGTTGTGTTGGCTGTTTTCGTGCTTGTCGCCCTGCTGCTCAATTCTCCCCTGCTCGGCATCGTCCCATTGATCGCCCTGATCGCGCTGCTGGTACTGCCGTTTCAGCTTCCTGAACTCCCTGTACCCGCGCCGGTCGAACGCGAGCCGCTCCCGCTCGTCGAAGACGTGACGCGCCAGTTGTCAACGTCACTCAGTATCGGTCAGGTCGCTTCTATCGTCCTGAGCGCCGCTCTGCGCGCCACCGACGCCGAAGTCGCAACCCTCGCGCTGCCTGTCGAAGTCGATCATCTCACCCTGATTCAGCTTCGGCGCGGGCAGGAGCGCGTGCAGATGGATCACCGCGCTCCGTCCGGCGACACGCTGGCCGAGCAGGTGCTGCAACAGGGACGAACGATTTTCAGCCGCGATCATTTCAGCGTGGGTGTGGTGCTGCGTCACGAGTATCTGGTCGTTGGGGCGCTGTGCGTCCAGAACGAGGAACATATCCTGACGCGCGGTGACGCTGATCTGCTCAACGAGATCGCCGCGCCTGCCGCGATCAGCCTGCACAACGCCCAACTGCTCGACGAGCAGCAGCATCAAATCGACATGCTCAGTCACATCGAGACGCTGACAACGCGCCTCGCCGGAGCCGTCGAGCGCGATCTGGTCGCTCAGGCCGTGCTGGAAACCACCCGCGACATCCTCGGCGTGCAGGAAGTAGCAATTTATCGCGTGGAGAACGGACAGCCGGAGATTGTGCTCAGTCTGCACCGCGACCGTTTCAGCCGCGCTGTCAGCGAGCCGCGCCTGACCCAAACCGTTGCCCAAAAAACTGCTGAAGAAGGCAAAATCCAGATCGTGCGCCAGCCAGTGGTCTGCGTCGGCGTGCCGGTCGAATATAACGGCATTATCAATGAAGTGCTGGCCGTCGCCTTCATCGAGCCGCACACCTTGCGCCGCAGCGATCTCAATGCCCTGTCGCTGCTGGCGAGCCAGACCGCCGCTTATTTCGATACCGTCGAACTGCACGAGCAGGTGCGCGCCGTTAGCGAACGTCTGCACGTGACGATTAACTCGGCGCGCGACGGCGTGCTGCTGCTCGACGCGGAAGGCCGACTGATCGAGTGCAATCCATCGGCGGAACGCTTGCTCGGCATCGATAAAGAGACCTTCATGGGCAAGCACTTCGTCGCCATGCTTTTCGGGATGATGAAAGGCGCAGATGACCTGAACGGACTCGGCTATTCGCGCTCGCAGTTGACTGAACTGGCGCGCCAGCTTCGTTTGGAGCCAAATCGGATCACGCGCCGCCAGTTCGAGCAGATCAGCAACGGGCAAAAGCTGACAATCGAGGAGATCGGCTCGCCCGTCGTGGACAGCAACAAACGGATCGTCGGGCGGTTGCTGGTGCTGCGCGACATGACCGAGCAAAAGCTGCTCTCAGATTTCCGTGACGAAATCACCAACATGGCCGTTCACGATCTGCGCGGCCCACTGACGGCGATCATCAACGGCATCGACATGACGCTCAAGACCGGGTTGGACGAATACCCGGAGGACAACGAGCGCATTTTACGCCTGTCGCTCGACAGCGCGCGCAGCCTGATGCGCGTGATCAACAGCCTGCTCGACATCGCCAAGCTGGAAAGCCGCCGCATCCCGATTAATCCACAGCCGACCTCGGCGGCGACGCTGGTCGATGCAGCCTGCAAGACGGTCGAAAATTCGCTGCAAGAGGCGCAGATTCAGCTTGAAGTGATCCTCGATCACGATCTGCCGCCTGTTAACGTTGACCCGGAATTGATGCGGCGCGTGCTGGTCAACCTGCTGGACAACGCGCTGCGTTTCACGCCGCAGGGCGGGACGGTGCGCATCGACAGCGGGCGACCGGAGAATAATCACCTGACTCTGAGCGTGATCGACAGTGGGCCGGGGATTCCGCCGGAAGAACGCGATCTGGTCTTCGAGCAGTATCGCCAGAGTAACAAAAATAAAGCGCTGCGCGGCTCGCAGGGCACCGGATTGGGACTAACCTTCTGTAAGCTGGCGGTCGAGGCACACGGCGGGCGCATCTGGGTCAGCGCCGCCGATTCACTGCCCGGCGCATGTTTTAATATCAGTCTTCCGGTTGCAACGTAGAAATCTGCTATATATTTGAAATTGTATAAAGGAATCCTGACAAAGGCTTGCGGTGTTGACGAAGCAATGGCCGCTCAATCGGTTGATCACCGCCGTGCTGGGCATCGCGGCGCTGGCGCTGCTGCTGATTAGCCTGTTCGACCCGAACACCCTGAACAGCAGCCGTGTTTTGATTCCGCTGTTGGCCTTGACTCTGCTGATCGCGGCGCTGGCGCTGCTCTATCATCAGGAGATCACG
This sequence comes from Phototrophicaceae bacterium, assembly GCA_035545875.1. Classification (GTDB taxonomy): domain Bacteria; phylum Chloroflexota; class Anaerolineae; order Aggregatilineales; family Phototrophicaceae; genus Flexifilum. The sequence continues at coordinate 4,861 of DASZXN010000539.1, read as the reverse complement.
CGCTCGCGCGGCGAGGATCAACTCAACCAGCAGACGGAGCGAGTCAACCAGCTTGCCACGCTCAACCGGATTCTGGCGCTGCTGACCGATACATTGGCGCAGGATACCGTCATCGACACCGTAATCTCGTCGGCCTCGACGCTGGCCGAAGCCAATGCCGTCGCTATTTTCCTGTTCTGGGACGAGGCCAAATCGACGCTGGCGCTGGCACGCAGCGCCGGACTGAGCGACCGGTTCCAGGCCGATTTACCCGATCCGCTGCTGGTGGCGGAGTCGAAAGCGCGCGCCGTGCCGATTGATCCCCAACCCATCGTCGTCGCAGATCGCACGCACGAGCCACGTGCTGCCTCGCTGCGCTCGATCATGGAGCGCGAGGGCAAAGCCGCCTGGATCGAACTGCCGCTGATCTTCCAGAATATGCCGATTGGCGTACTCTCGATCTACTACGACAGGCCGCACGAGTTCAGCCCGGAGACTGTCGAACTGCTGCGCACCTTCGCCAACCAGTGCGCGCAGGCGATCAGCAATGCGCGCCTGTATTCGATCACCGACGAAGCGCTCGAACGGCGCGTTGGTCAACTGCTGGCGCTCGCCAACATCGGCCATCATCTGACGGCGACGCTCGAAGTGCAGGCGATTTGCGATCTGGTCGCTTCCTACAGCCAGCAAACGACGCGCGCACAGGCCGCCGCGATTCTGCTGCTCAACAATGAAGGCAAAATCGAGGAATTCGCGCAGGTCGGCTACGGGGTTGGCGCGTTGAGTAAGAATCAGCGGTTGGTCAGCGGCGGCGTAACGGGCGAAGCCGTGCGTAAGAAAACCACCGTCGTGAGCAACGACGTGCGCAAAGACCCGAATTACGTCGCTTTTTTGCCGAACACGCGCGCGCAAATCTCTACGCCGATCCTGTGGAACGAGCGGATCGTCGGCGTGATCACGCTGGAAAGCGATCAACTCAACGCTTTCAACGAGGAGGACAGCTATTTCGTCCAGCAGCTTGCGAATCAGGCCATTATCGCCATTGAGAACGCGCGGCTGTTCCGCAAAGTTTCCGAGGCGCGCGACCGGATGCAGGTCATCCTCAACACGGTCAAAGAGGGCTTGATCCTGATCAGCGTGACGGGCGAAATTGTGCTCGTCAACCCGCGCGTTGAAATCATGGGCCTGAAGCCTGAGCAGTTGATCGACCAGCCATTCGACGATTTGCTCGAAGCGTCTGAGATCGAACTGGCGGATCGGCTCGGTTTTCGCACCAGCGGCGAAGTCCTGCGTCTGGTCAAGGAACTGCGCGCTCCCGGCGGACTCGTGCCGCGCGAGCCGAAAACCTACACGGTTGGCGAAGACGAGGATTTGCATTACGTCCAGCGGCAGGTATTCCCGGTCTACGACGAAGGGAAGCTGCCGGTTGGCGTGCTGCTGGTCTTCTACGATGTGACTGAAGAGATGAAGCTGGCAAAGACGCGCGAAGAAGTCTCGCAAATGCTGATTCACGACCTGCGCAGCCCACTGTCTGCTGTCACCACCAGCCTCAAGCTGCTGATCGACCTGACGCCCAAAGACAGCAGTTTCTATCCGATTGTCGAGACGACCACCGACGCTGGACGCCGCGCCATCAGCAAGCTGCTCAACCGCGTCGATTCGCTGCTCGACGTTGCCAAGATGGAAAACGGCTTTATGTCGCTCGATGCGCGACCGACCGAACTGGCAACGCTGGTCGATAACGTCTGCATTGAACTCAGCCCGCTGGCGCAGGAACTCAACGTCACGATTAAGCCAGAGATCAGCCCGACACTGCCGCTGCTGGAAATCGACAGCGATAAAGTCGAGCGCCTGCTGCTCAATCTGGTCGATAACGCGCTCAAGTTCAGTTCGGCGGACAGCGAGGTGCTCGTCCGGGCGCACGAGCCGGGCGCGGAAGGCGCTGCGCCGGGGTTCGTCCGTATCGACGTGGTGGACTCCGGCCCCGGCGTCCCGGATGAATACAAGCTGATGCTCTTTGACCGCTTCGTGCAGGTGACCGGACGCAAGGGATCGCGGCGTGGCACAGGCTTAGGGCTGACCTTCTGCCGTTTGGTCGCGGAGACGCACGGCGGGCGTATCTGGATCGACGACAACCCAACCGGCGGGAGCATCTTCGCCTTTACTGTCCCAGTCGCTACCGAGAATGAATTGACGGTCGGACTCGATTAAACCCCATCGACATCGCGCAGCACCACAAACAGCGATTGATAGGGCTTGTTCCCGGTTTGAAGCAGCGGCGTGCCAATCGCTTTGGTGAACTCCGCCATCGGGATATGCCGATTCGCGCCTTCGTCGCGGCGCGGCAGCCACCAATCGGGATCGTTGACGAACACGCCCGTGTCGTCGTAGCCGATGACCGTCCAGAAATGGCTGCCGTCGAAATCATCCTGATTGCCGGAAATCACGCCGTAGCGCAGCAGCGTGATCACGGGGCGATGGGCGTCCAGTTCCAGCTTGATTTCTTTCCACGTCGCCGGGTATTGATAGCTCAGGGTCACACCGACTGCCTGAGCCGCCTTGATCACGTCGGGAAAATCGTAGATGTAGCGGCCAATTGGCAGCCACGCCTTTTGCAGCATTTCGTCGGGAGTCGCCTTGATCCCCAGCCACAGCGCGATCATGCAGGCGGCAACGATGCCACAGTCGCCGCGTGAAAGATGCGCTGTCGGATCCCACTGGCTGACGTAAGGGACGTTGAGCTTAACCGTCATGGCTCCTCTTTAGCCGCTGCTGCCTGAATACTGGAATTAACGCCAGTTATGGATAACGATTTTGAGCGAAGCATTTTATCGTAGGGGCACGACATGTCGTGCCCCTACCAGGGAAAAATCGGTTCCTGCTGCGGCTTATCCATATCTCACGTGGAATTATGCTGTGTTGATACATTCTGCGCCATCACAATATTGACATTTCGCCTTAAGCTCGGTAAATTCTTCCGACATTCAAAAAATTTAAAAAGGTGGCAGCGATGAAGATTCTGGTGATTGGCGGGACACATTTCGTCGGGCGGCATTTTGTCGATGCGGCGCTGGCACGCGGGCACGAGATCACGTTATTTAATCGCGGCAAGAGCGGGGACGTGTTCCCGAATGTCGAGAATTTGCGGGGCGACCGCGAAGGCGATCTGTCGGTGCTGAAAGGCCGCCACTGGGATGCAGTGGTCGATACCTGCGGCTATGTGCCGCGCGTCGTCCGGCTTTCGGCGGAACTGCTCCAGAATCAGGTGGATCGCTATCTGTTCATCTCGACTATTTCGGTTTACGACGTGATGGATCGCCCTGGCGAGGACGAAAGCGCCAGGCTGCAGACGCTCGACGACCCGACGACCGAGGAGATCACGGGCGGCAGCTATGGCGGCCTGAAAGTCCTGTGTGAGCAGGTGGTCGAGGCGCTTTACGGCGACCGGGCGCTCAACGTGCGCCCCGGCATGATCGTTGGCCCACATGACCCAACGGATCGCTACACCTACTGGGACGTGCGCACGGCGAAGGGCGGCGAAATCCTTGTCCCCGGCAGCGCGGATCGCCCGGTGCAGATGATCGACGCGCGCGATCTCGGCGCGTTCATGGTGCGTCTGCTCGAAAACAATGCCAAAGGCGCGTTCAATGCGACCGGTCCCGAAAAGCCGCTGACGTGGGGCGAATGGATGGACGTGTTCCATCAGGCGACCGGCAGCGACGCGACCTTCACCTACGTCAGCGACGAGTTTTTGCAGCATCGCAACGTCCCCGGCGAAACCCTGCCGTTCTGGGTTCCGGCGACCTATGAAAACCTGTTCGCCGTGAGCGTGCAGCGTGCCCTCGACGCCGGGCTGACCTTCCGTCCAGCGCTCGACACGGCGCGCGATACGCTGGCCTGGCGCGGCGTCTCCGACGTGACCGAACTAAAAATCGGCCTCAAACCGGAACGCGAAGCCGAACTGCTCAATCTCTGGCACATGCACTAATCAAGCACGCGGGTGCTGGACAAACAGCGCTCCTTTTGCTAAGACATAGCTAAAAAGGAGCGTGCGATGGTCTGGTTTAAGCCCTGGGGCTGGATTTACCGTCCGATTTCGTGGCAAGGTATGCTGCTCATCGTGCTGACGCTGGCTTTCTGCGTCAACGTATTCGTCGCCATCGACCGCAATTCGCATTCGGTCAGCGACACGCTTTACGGCATCTTCCCGTACTTCGTCGGCGCGCTCGGCATCCTCAACTGGATCGCGGGCAAAGCAAGCGCTAAAAGTCCGATCAACAGTTAAGTGTAGGGGCGGGTTTCAAACCCGCCCGAAAACAAATCCCGATATTCATTGTAATCGCATCAAACCGGCCTGTGTTGAACTGAAGCCGCAGTGAGCGTAAAAAGCCGCGTCTTTCGCCTCGAAATCGACGTGCAGCCAGATGATCCCGCGCTCGCGCGTCGTCTCGACGGCACGGCGTACCAACTCACTGCCGATCCCGTTACGCCGCACATCGGGATGTACCGTCGTGTCGAGCAGAAAGGCGTGAATTCCGCCATCCCAGGCGACATTGACGTAGCCGACCAGTTTGCGCTGATAATAGGCGCAGACGTAACACAGGCTGCGGCTGAGAATCGCGTCGTAGTTGCCGGGGGTATGGTCAGGCCATGACGCGCTCATGAGGCGATTGAGCGCTTCATTGGTGATCGACGGGTTGACGCTGTAGAGCACCATCATGAGCGGATCATCCAGAAAGTACTAATCGCTTAAATCGGTCACGACCCATCCGGCCTCCCAAATTCTTTGACACAACTTGTCACACTCATCCTGATCGGAGAACAGAAAGCTAGTGACATGATTATCGTGGAAGATCACAGAAAACCAGCTATAGTAGTCACC
>DASZXN010000538.1:0-1847 GCA_035545875.1 Phototrophicaceae bacterium | reverse complement strand
TTGATTAGCCGGAGGTTTCGAACCTCCGGCGGTGTCCCGACTATCCGCTACGCAGGTTCGACCTCGCTGGCCTCGACCAGCGCGCGCATCTGATCGATCAGCGTGCCGATGCGGTGGTTGCTGCTCGGATACGCCCCGTCCATCGACGGCCAGCCCATCTGTCGCATATGAATCATCGTGCCGGGATAGGGTGTGGTCAGTGTCCACGTCATTGTGCCCGTGACACCTTCCCAGCCGGGCAAGCCCTGTAAAATCTCCCAGACGACTTTCTGATGCGGCACAAGCTCGGCGACGCGCACGCGAATCACGCCCTGTCGAAAGCGAAAAGCAATCTCCGTGCCGACCGCGACGCTGCTGTGCGGGTCGGCCTCCGTTTCCACCTGATCGGTGAACCATGACGCCAGCAGCGCGGGCGTCGTCAGGGCGGCATAGACTTTCGGCGGCGGAGCGTGGGCGATCAATTCGTGAACGATGTCCATCAGACTCTCCTTTTGACACTAGGCTTCAGGAGTCCATCTTATGGATTTCGATTAGTTTGTGTCACCCAAAATTTGGCATGTGGTCGAGGGTCTGCTATAATGCAATACATTATGTGTATCGAATGAACGCCTCGGTTTTCGCCGGGGCGTTTTTATTTTGCAGCGGTTCGCCATTATTCCAGATTCGTCTTAACGAACGCCGTGACTCTGGCTTTGTAGTCGGTCGGATCGGTGGTGAGATAGCTGCCGTGCGTCGCGTTGGGGACTTCCCAGAGCGTCGCAGTCGAGCCAGCCGCCGCCAGTTCGAGCTGCGCGCCGTTCAAGCTCGGCTCTTTTGTCCCGTAAATCAGCAGAATCGGGCGCGGCGCGATCTGACTGATCACGCTGACCGGGCTGAGTGCGCTCAGGTCAGCATCGGCGGCGATACGATAGCCTACGCGCGCGCCGAACCGAAAGAATGGAGCGAACCAGAGAATATTGGTCGCGTTCTGATCAACCTCAGCGGCGAAGTCATGATAGCCGCCCTCGGCGACGACGGCGTGGATCGCTGGGAACTGCGCCGCCGCCATGATCGCTGACGCGCCGCCTGCCGAAAAGCCATGCACGCCGATGCGATTGATGTCCACGTCCGAGCGCGTTTTCAGGTACGCCAGCGCGTCGCCGACCTGCATGGCTTCCCAGTAGCCGAGCGAGTCGCGCGCGCCGCCCACGCAGGTGCGCGAGCTGTAGGTTAGCACATTGACGCCTGCCGCGTGATAGACCTCGATCTCTGCCATCCGATCACCGCGCGAATCCGGCCCGGTCGGGATAACGATCATGGTCGCGCCAGTGGGCGGATCGGCAGGGATGAAATAGGCGGGCGTTGCTTTTCCGGGGAACTCGCTGGAGGGAAAGCTGACATCCTGATAGGCCATTGTCGGCTGGGTTTCCGCCGGGCAGCCGTAGCTGGTGATCGTCAGGATGAAGCGTGCGCCGAATGCGGTCGGGATGCCGACGCCGAACAGGATCGCCACCATCAGCGTGCCGGTGACGACGAAGGTGATGCGCTGGCGCAGGGTGCGTTGAGGTCGCATGAGAGCAATCCTTGTGCTGAACTCTCTAAAGCATAGCATGACAGTTCGCAGCGGTTACTTTTGACTCAGCACTCAGAGCATTCCTGTTGAATGCGCCTAAAGCTCCGCCGGAGGTTCAAAACCTCCGGCTACCAAACCCAAGCCGTCTGAAGACGGCTGCAAAACAGCCCACTTCAGTGGGCTTGAATTCTTAGCCAGAGGCTTCGAGCCTCTGGCGATGCTGGACATCGGGTTATAAACCTTTAAACGATGATGCACTCGGTACTCAGCGCTGCTTTTAGCTCGTCTGCGGCTT
>DASZXN010000537.1:0-17417 GCA_035545875.1 Phototrophicaceae bacterium | reverse complement strand
GAGTCATCGACAACGCGGCCAATGGCGACAGTCAAGCCGGAGAGCGTCATGATGTTGAGGGTGATGCTCTCCGGGAACAGTTGCAGCAGGAAGGCGATCAGCGGTGAACTATCGGCGGAAGGCGCAAGCGCGTTATGGACGACTCCCGGAACCCAGCGCATGAACGTCATCGCCATCAGGACGGAGAGCGGGATGCTCACGGCAGTCACGAGCGTGCTGCGCCACGAGGGATAGGGCAGCTTACCGGGGTAAAGCAGAATCCCCAGTCCGGCCAGGACGCCCATAATCAGCAGCACGCGCACGATCACGTTGCTGTTGGCGAAGGCTTGGCCGAGATCACCGGACGGCGGCATATTGGCGAAGACGTAGAGTGCCAGCAGCACAAGGAACAGGGCGACCATAACCGTACCGACGATCCGGCGTGGCCCGCTTGCCCACGAGCCGCTGCTCAGGAAGACCAGAATGACGATCACCGCGAAGACCGCGCCGAGACCGCCTTCGCGCGCCACACCGCTGATCGACTCTTCAACGAAGCTGGCTTGCTCAAAGGCGACGTTGACGCTGATCGATGGGTTCGTGGCCGCGATTTTGCGCAGCGCGTCATCGACCACGTGGAAGGCTTCGACGTTGTTCGAGTCTTTCGTCTTATAGATCGTCAGCACAAGGCTCGGATTGCCGTTGAGCCGCGTCACCTCATCAGTCGGTACGAACGGAGCCGCGCCCGATTTGATCCGATCCTGCACGTCTTTGGGCAGCCCGGCGATCACGTCCGGCTGAAGGAGTTGCAGCGCCTGAATATTCAGCTTATTAAGAATGGTCGGGTCACGCTTGACCATGTAGTTGATGTCGTCGAGCGTCAGCCCGCCGAACAGCTTGGGTGCGAACGAAGCGCCCTGAGCGCTGTCGAAGATGCTGTTCAGGAACTGCGCCGTATCCGGGAAGAAGCGGAACAGATCGTCGGCACTGTTGAGTTCGATGCTGAGGAAGTTGCCAATCGTCTGCCAGTCGGCATTGAGCGGCGGCGCGTTCGGGTCGGCAGGCGGGGTATTGGTCGCGTAGCGTGAGGCCAACTGTTCTGCTGCCGAGGGCTGGCTTCCGTCTGCAATCGCTTGCAACGCGGCTGATACATCAGCGGGCAGAGCCGCCATCACACTGTCAGGGATCAGCTTGAGCGCGTCCGGCGCGAGCTTCTTGAGCACGTCGGGGCTGAGGTTCTGGAAGAAATTCGGCTCGTGGGCGACGAAATAGCGGATCGTCCCAGTCGAGAGGCTGTTGAACAGGCGCACCTCGTAGCCGGAAAACTGCTGCGGCACGTCCTGGTCGATGTTGTTGAGCACCGTCGAGGCTTTGCCGCTGCCAAGTGTCAGAATATCTTTGGCGCTGTGCAACGGCTCGCTGGCGAACTGTGGCTGATTGGCGAGGTTGTTCCAGACGGTATCCAGCGGTGGCGCGGCGTCAGACAGCGCCAGCACGTCGTCAGAGAGCAGATTGTACACGTCTGCCGAGAGCGACGGGAAGAAGGTCGGATCATATTTCTGGATGAAGCCCATCGCGTCGGGGCTGAGCGACTCGATCACGTTGCCGATGTTGATCGCGCCGATGGCAAAGCGCGCCGCCGCCGGAAGCTGTGCTAATGCCTGTGGATTTTGCAGCAGCGTCAGCGTGTTGAGCAACTCCGCCGCGCTCGGATGCGTTGTGCCTAACTGCTGCGCGGCGCTGGCGGGAAGCTGGATCGTGAGCAGGTCGTCTGCCGTGTCAAGCGTGACGCCGAAGAAGCTGCCCAACAGTCTGAACTGCGGTGGCAGCGCCGGCCCCTGCGGAATTGCCTGCTGGGTTGCCTGAACTGCGGCGGTTGGCTCCGCTGTCGCCTGCGCGACCTGCTGGGCGGGCGGAGCGCCGGTTGTATTGCCATTCGCTGCGCCCGCCGTGCCGGAGATACTGTAATTCGCCAGCGGTATGTCGTCAAAGCTGAAGCTGATCAACTGCGGCGGGTTGATCTTCCAGGCAGCAGGCAGATCGACCGGAGTCGGCGTGGCATCCTTGCCTGTGAGCGAGTTCGCCAGCGCTTTCGCCGCCAGTTGATCGCGGGTGAGGCCATCCAACCCCGCAATGTAGTCGGCAGGCAGCGCCGCGAACACGTCAGCAGGCATGACGGCCAATTGCTCCGCTTTGAAGTAGTTGACCATCGTCGGGTCGATGGCGAGCATCTGCTTGATCACATCGGGCGTGAGGTCGTCAGTTTGACCGAGCGCACCGACGATTTGACCGCTGGTCACGAAATCGTTAAAAACAGCGCCAATTGTGCGCGTCAGCGTTACCATTTCGAGCAGGTCGCTCGCATCCTTGAAGCGATCCATCTGCCAGCTTTGCGGCAAGGCAGGCGGCGCGGTCGGGATGGTCACGCCGATTGAATGGAATTGCGCGACGGCGCTGGCGTCGAGCGCTCCCGTGATTCCGGCTTTTGCTTCTGCAATTTGCCACACGGAAGGCGTAAGTTGAAGCAGCAGGCTCGGCGCGCTGGTCGAAGTCGGTTGCGCGACCGGGACGCTTTCGCCTTCACCGGGCAATACCTGCCCGCCGCTGACCGAGACGTTCGCCACGTCGGGCAGCGCTTCAAGCGCGGGGACGATTTGCTGTTCGACCAACTGATGCAGCGCGCTTTGCTGTCCGGCGTTGGCCTGCGTTTTCCCGGCGAGGTAGGCCAGCAGCGTTTTCACCGTGTCGGGCGGAAGCGCCTGCCACACGTCCGGCGACAACTGGAACAGGAAGTCCGGGTTGCGCTCGGCGATGTAAATCAGCACGTCAGGCGTCATGTCACCGAGCAGGCGCTTGGAAAACACCTGCGGGTCTTCGCCGTTCGACGGCGCGATTTTGCGCACGGGCAGCCAAACCTGATCGAGCGCTATCTGAATCTGGCTTTGCAGCCGATCCTGATTGTCGCCGAAGTTGTTGCGTGCGGTGATGACTGCGCCGAACGCTCCGGTCGTGGTCGATTCGATGTTGACGATCTGCGGAATGTTTGCCAGCGCGCTTTCCATGCGCTTGGTGATCACGGTCAAGACCTGATCGCTGGTCATCCCCGACACTTCACCGAGAATGATCGTCTGCGGGAACGAGACCGAGGGGATTAATTCCTGCTTCAACTGGGTAACGGCGATGATGCCAGCGATGGAAACCAGCACGACAAGGGCGAGCGTTACCGCGCGAAAGCGCAGCGAAAGGGTAGTCAAGCGGCTAAATACCGACTTCATCAAGTCACTCCTTCAGCGTCGGGGTGAGAGTAAGCAAGTGAACGCCCGGTCAACCGGACGGGAGTAGGCACGCCTTATTGTAATGGCAAACGCACGCGAATTGATCGGTGATTTTGTGACGTTTATCACCAAGTCGCCTGTTTACAGGCAAGTTGAGTGAATCGCGTGAGTCATAGGACGGTTTAGCGTACAATCGTGATTGAATGGCTCGATGCTTGAAGGAGACGTATCCATGCCGGAGATTATTTCGGTGCATTCATTTCGTGGCGGGACAGGGAAATCGAATCTGGTCGCCAATATGGGAACACTGCTGGCGAGGCAGGGTAAGCGCGTCGGCATTATGGATACGGACATTCAATCTCCCGGTGTTCACGTCCTCTTCGGCGTTGACGAGACGAAAGAGCGTCACACTCTGAACGAATATCTGTGGTCGAACTCGACGATTGAGGAAGCTGCCATTGCGCTCCACGAGATCAACGACGCCGAGCGGCCATTTCTCAAAGACCTGCGCATGTGGCTGATTCCGGCGAGCGTGAGTCCCAACGACATCGCCAAAGTGATCCGCCAGGGCTACGACGTGAATCTGCTTCAGCGCGGCTTTCACCGGCTGGTACAGAGCCTCGAACTGGATTATCTGCTGATCGACACCCATCCTGGTCTGGATGAGGAAACGCTGCTGGCAATTGCCATGTCGCATACGCTGGTAATCGTTCTGCGCACGGATCGGCAGGATGTGCATGGAACTGCCGTGACCATCGAAATTGCGCGCAAGCTCGACGTGCCGAACATCCGGTTGGCCGTCAACAAAGTGCCGACGCGTTACGACTTCACGCAAATCAAGCGAGAGATGGAGACGACCTATAACGTGCCCGTCGCCGGACTGCTGCCACTTTCCGAGGATGTAGCTGCGCATGGCAGCAGCAACGTTTTCTGCGTGCTTTACCCGGAGCATCCCTGGTCGCGGGCGGTCACCGCGCTGACGCAGCAAATTGTCGGCACGCCAACCTGAATTGCCATATAGGTCGGATAATGATTAAATCAGAGTATGCAGATCATTGAGGGGCGACTATGGCCGCAGTGTGTTGGGTGTGTGGTGGCGACGTAAGTGCAACCTGCCGCTTTTGTGGGCGGCACATTTGCAAAGATCATGCCTCGAAAATGCCCTTCGTCCTGACGATTTACGTGGGCGAGAATCATACGCCGAAGGCAGTCATTGTGTCCGATGCAATTTGGTGCGGCATCTGCCATCCGCAGAATGAACCGCTTGCCATGCCAGAGCTTTATTGAGGAGAACCATGCCCGGCATCTACGATCAACTGAATGCGCGGCTGCAAGATGAGGGTTCGGGAGGGCTGTCTCCGCTCGATCTGGGGGATTTACCTGTTGAACAAAAACAGATGATGCTGGCGCTGCTCCGCGACCCTTCGTCCGCTTTCGAAGGCGTGACCGAACAGGCGCTGCGCGAAAAACTGGATGGCAAGGTCGAGAACTTCGACGAGACGCTCGAACAGTTGACCCAGCAGCACTGGCTGATCCGGCTGGGAGAAGCGCCGCGCTTGCGCTATCGCCTCAACTTTCGCGCCAAGCGCGGCAGCACGACGAGCTTAAACCTGTGGAACCTTCTTTCAGATCGCCTGCCGGATGATTGGAAGGGAACGAATGCCACTTGACGCCAGTTTTCACGAGGATGTAACGCGCTTTCTGCCCGCGCCGCTGCTGGAACGGCTGCCGAGCCTGCCCGCGATCACCGAGGCGCTCCAGCATTTGAACAGTCTGTATCGTGCGCTGATCTCGTTTCTGCCCCTCTACATCGCCGAAGAGGAAATCACCAATTCGCCAGATTATCGCGCGCTGCGGCAGGGAACGTTCATGTTCGCAGACGTTTCCGGTTTCACGGCGCTCTCCGAGCGGCTGGCGCAGGAAAACAGCACCGACGGCGCGGAAATCCTGACCATCATCATGAACGACTACTTCGCCGAGATGCTGGAAATTCTGGCGAAGTCCGACGGGCAGTTGCTCAAATTCGCGGGCGATGCGCTGCTCGTGTTCTTTCCTGATTACGGTGCGGAACTGGCTGACCTGCATAAGGCGATTCGCGCAGGCTGGCGAATGCAGCGCGCCATCAAGCGCTTCCAGCCGATCAGCGATCCGCGTCTGGTAGCGCTGCTCGGCGGCGAGCACAGCTTTGAACTGACCAGTTCGGTTGGTATCGCGCGTGGCAAGCTGTTCGAGGCGCTGGTTGGCACCAACGTTCAGCGCGATCATTTGATTCAGGGCGAGCTGCCCGGTCGCGCGATGGATGCCGAAGCCGCTGGCAAGCGCGACGACGTGATCATTGGCACAGAACTGGCGAATCTTGTCAGCGATCAATATGAGCTTGTCCGCCTTAACGACGACTTCTATCAGGTGATCGACAATCAGGGCAGCAAGCTCGATGACTACGAGTTCGACACGCTGCGCCGTCGCCGTCCGAAATCGAGCGCCGTTTTTGATCTGTCGGCCAACAGCCTGATGGATCATCTGCGCAATCAACTGGTGCGCGTGAACTCGGTCGCCTGTTACGTCGCGCCGTCGGTGCTGCACGAACTGGTACTCAGCAGCGATTATCACCTGCGCAGCGAGAACCGTTTCTCGACCACGCTCTTCATTTACGCGACTGGCTTCGCTGAAGCGCTGCGCGACTGGGGCGACGATCATCTCGATCAGGTCGTGGCGCTGATGAGCCGCTATTATACGATGGTTCAGCGCGTGGTGACGGCGCGCGGCGGTACGCTCACCCGTACCGATCCCTATAATCTCGGCATCAAGCTGCTGGCGACCTTCGGCGCGCCAATTGCTCACCCCGATGACCCGGATCGCGCGGTCGATGCCGCGCTCGAACTGACGCATCACCTTGCTCAGTATAATCACCGCGTCCTTGAAGAACTGCCACCGGAACTGCGTCGTGACTCCTTCGTGACTCAGCGTATTGGCGTGACGCTCGGCATTATTTTCGCGGGTGAAGTTGGCTGGAAGGCGCGGCGCGAATACACGGTTATGGGCGATGAGGTCAATCTCGCCGCGCGCCTGATGACGAAAGCGCAGCCGGGGCAAATCCTGATCAGTGAGCGCGTTTACGAGCGCGTCCGCGATTCGTTTGAAGCGGAGAAGGTCGAACCGCTCCATCTGAAAGGCAAAAGCTTGCCCGTGCAAGCCTACGCGGTCAAGAACGTCGCCGCGCCGACGATCACGACGAACTTTTCGTCGCAGATGCCGTTTATCGGCCACGACGTGTTCATGCTCTCGCTGACCTACACGCTCAAGCAGGCCAACAGCGGGCGGCGGCGGGCAGTCGCGCTGGTCGGTGATGCGGGAATCGGCAAGACGCGCATTGCCCAGCAGCTTGCCAAAGCCGCGACCAGTTCGAAATTTCAGGTCGCATGGGCGACCTGCACCTCGCGCAATGGGCGCAAAACGACCTGGGCAACGCTGGTCGGGCAGCTACTTGGCATCGATCCGAGCAAAGATACGCCGCAGGCGCGCAAAACTATTCACGACAGCCTGCGCGACCTGAATCGGCTTGATCTGGAAAGCGTTATCCTTGACCTGATCTTCGACTCGCCGCTGGACGATGGCGTTGTGGCGCACGATAAGCTGAATACCAGCTTTTTCGACAGCCAATTGCATGAAGCCAAAGATGACAGTAAGTCGGGCGGTTCTGGCCTGTTCAAGCAGGTCGAGCAGCGCATGACGATTATCGAAGGCATTGTCGAATTTCTGAAGGCTTTCACGGAAAAGACGCCGACGCTGCTGGTGATCGACGATTTGCAGCAGGAGAATGCGCAGGCGCTTCAGGGGCTTCAGCACATCCTCAACGAGATCAAGCAGGCCAAGCTGGTCGTCGCCGTGACTTACGAGCCGACCCTCAGCGTCGAGCTTGACGCGCAAACGCTGGTTGTGCCGGACTTAAGTGCCGAAGATACCGATCAGGTCGCGCTGGCGATTTTGCACGCCAGCGAGCTTGGCCCCAACCTCAAAAAACTGATCTGGGAACGTACCAGCGGCAGGCCACTGTTCATCGAGGCGCTGCTGCGCACGCTGCTTCAGGAAGGCTATCTCAATCAGGTGGAAGGAGTGGCCGAACTCAAGCCGGACGCCAGCGTCGAGACGCTGCCGGATGATGTGCGTGAACTCGTAATCAGTCGGCTCGACAGCTTTAGCCCGGAAACGCAAACCGTCTTGCGCGCCGCGTCTGCGCTGACCGAAGATTTCCTGATTGATGAACTGCAAGCCGTCTCCGAAGCGCCGAATTTGCCTCGGCTGCGCTCGATTGTCGCTGACCTGACCAAAGCGCAGGTGCTCGAGAAGATCAACGATGATCTGTTCCGCTTCCGGCATGGGCTGACCCAGAGCATTATTTACGACAGTCTGGCGCGCGCACAGCGGCTAAAATTGCATCGGCTGGCGGCAGGCTTCTGGCGCGAACATCGCGATATTTCGTATCAACCCGTCGAGTTGGCGTTTCATCTGGTCAAGTGCGGCCTGCTGCCGGAAGCGATTGAGGTGGTCACGACAGCGGCAGAGGATGCCGAAAAAAGCGGTAACATTGACAGAGCCATCGAGTTATACACACACGCGCTGACGATTTTCCCTGACGATCACAGTATCGACACGCAGCTTGAGCGATTAAGTCGGCTGCAAGAGGGGCAATCTTAGAAAATGAGCAATTTTACTGGCAGCGCGGCACTAATTGCGCGTTCATGACGACTCAAAGATCGTAACCATGAATTTCCAGAGTGATGAGCTTTTGGCGAAGCGAGCACAAGCGGGCGACAAGGAAGCCTTTTTCGCACTCTATAACCGCTATCTGAACAAGGTCTATAACCGGGTTAAGAGCAAAATTCCGCTCCAGGAAGCCGAAGATGTGACGCAGGATGTGTTTATCGCCGTCGCTCGTTCGCTCAAGGGGTATAAACAGGAAGCGCGCTTTAACACCTGGCTCTATACCATTGTTAACCGCCAGATCGCTGATTTCTATCGCCGTCGGGGGCGGCGCAGCAGCGGTCAGGAGAACGAGGTCGATCTGGAAGTGGGGGAATCGGTAGCCTCGGTGCTGGACAGCCAGGAAATCGATCAGAAGCTGCAAATTCAGCGTGCGCTCGATACGCTCCCCGAACACTATCAGGAGATCATCTTAATGCGTTTCGCCGATGGTCTGACGTTTAATGAGATTGCTGAGGAGCGACAGCAGTCGCTCGAAGCAATCAAATCGCTGTATCGCCGTGCGATTCAGGCCGTGCGAGCAGCTATGAATGAGGTTTCGTGAATGGCGGAATTGGACGAGGAACTGGCGGAAGCAACGGATGACCTGCTCGGCGGACGTGTACTGAAGCCTTTGAGCGAAGACAACCGTGAACTGGTAGGGGTCGTGCGTCAGTTGTATATCGTGATTGATCCCAAGAATACGCCGAGCGCTGAGTTTCGGCGGCGGCTAGACAACCGCTTGAACAGCGAGTGGGATCGGCAGTATGCTCCGAAATTGCGGTTGGTAGATCGGCCTGCGGCGCGCGTGCTGGCGCTGGCGGCAGCAGTTGTGCTGGTCTTGGCGGCTGTGCTCATGCTGGCTGTGCCGAGCAGCTCGAACCAACTGAACGCGACGGCGATTGGTTTTGGCAACGTCGCAGCAGTCATGATTCTGGCGTTGGTGGCGTTGGTGGGGGCGTTTCTCTACTGGCGCGGTCATCGCTAAGTAAAGCGTTCGTCAACCAGCCGACTTCAGAGTTTGCAGTCTCCCTAAAACCGATGAATAATTTAGACGAGTTGAAAGAGAGACTCGTCTGTGACTGAAGTTCTCGCGTATGCGATTGCGCTGCTCGTTCCCGCCTTCGCTTTTTATCTGATTCACGCGCTTGACCTGTTCAAAACGTCGAAAGCGACGACGATTTTGGCCTGCGCGCTCTGGGGAGCACTGATCGCCTATCCGCTGGCGATGGTCGTCAACGGCGGTTTGCACTCGCTGATCGGTTACGCGCTGGTTGTCAGCCTGACCGCGCCGCTGGTCGAGGAACTGCTTAAGGCGCTGGTGCTGCTCTACTACACGCGCCAGCCGAGCTTCCATTACTTCGTCGATGGCGCGGTCTATGGCTTCAGCGTCGGTATCGGCTTCGCCATGACCGAAAATCTCGCCTACGTTAGCCAAACACCGTCGCTCGCATTGGCAATTGCGCGCGTCCTGTCTACTTCGTTGATGCACGCGATGGCGAGCGGCGTAGTCGGGATTTCGCTCGGTCGGCTGCGCCGCGCCCGTACTCCACTCTGGCCGCTGATCGGCATCGGCAGCGCGATTGCCGTCCACATCGTCTACAACAACGTCGTCAATCGCTTGACTGGGGTCTCGCTGTTGATTGTGGCAGTGACAATTGGTATTGGCGGTGCAGCTTTGATCGCCTTACAGATCATCATTGGGCTGCGTCAGGAGAAGGAGCAGTTCAGCCGGACGCTCGGCTTGCAGATCGACGTGTCGCCGGGTGAGCGCGAAGCGATTCAGCAGTTGGGCGGCGCGTCGATTGAGGCAATTTTGCAGGAGTTGCGCGGCACCTTTGGCGAAGAAAATGTTGTGCTGATCCGGCGCTTGCTGATCACCGAAGCCAATATCGGTATCCTCGAAAACAACCTGACGCTGTGCCTTGTCAGCGCGCGTCTGCGCGACGCCTGGGAAGCCGAAATCGCACTGCGCCAGAGCGAGAGCCATACTATTCGTCAGCAGATGGAGCGCTCCGTGCTGGCTTATCTCTCCAATCTGTTCCCGACGCGCGATAAGGCGATGTGGGATTATCTGCAAGAACAGCTTGCCGTTTACGACCCGACGATGGTTCATACCTTCGACCTGTTCATGCGTGTCAGCGAACTGGCGCATCGCTTCACGCCGACGCAACTGGAAGCAATGGCCGAGCGCCTGAGCCGGATCGACATCTTCCGTAATGTTTCGATGGCCGATCTCGAAAACCTGAGCCGCGCGATTGAGGTCGAGCAGTTTAATGACGGCGCTACGCTTTTTGATCAGGGCGATGAGGGTGATGCCATGTACCTGATCGAAGCGGGCGAGATTGCGATCTATTCACTGGACAGCGGACATCACGAGCGGCATATCCGTACCTTCTCGGCAGGGCAGGTCGTCGGCGATTTCGCCGTACTCGACGGTGAAAAACGCTCGGCTCGCGCCCGTGCGCAGGGCGATCTTTCCGTGCTGGTGCTGCGCCGCGAGGTTTTTCAGATGTTCATCCAGAGCCGCCCGCAGGTGATTATCGCGGTGCTGGCCGTACTTGCCGAGCGCGCGCGCTACACCACCCGCGCGCTCGAAGTCACGATCCAAAGCCTGAGCCGGATCGCGCAAGGGGACTATACGAGTAATCCGCCGACGGTCACCGCCCCGCTCGAAGTGCCAGCAGTCACCGAAATTCCGGCGGACGTGCCGTCGCGGTTGCAGCGGTCGCTGGCGCGTTTCACGTCGCTGCTGCAAGCACGCGAGCAAGCGGTGTCATGACGGGCACGACCGAAGACCTTCGTCGCTTTGCCATGTTCAAAACGATCAGCACGGCTGATCTGGAGGCGCTGGCGCGGCTGACCCGCCGTCGGCAGATCGCCCGCAACGCGCTGATCTTTCGCCGGGGCGATCCCGGTGAGTGGATGATGCTGATCTGCGCGGGCGAGGCGCGTATCTTCCTCAACGATGAGCAGGGCAACGAGATCACCTTCCGCACACTGGGCGAGGGGCAGATTCTCGGCGAGTTTTCGCTGCTCGATCACAAGAATCGCACAGCATCGGCGGCGGCGAACGCTCCGCTCGACGTACTGGTCTTGCAGCGCGTTGACTTTCTTCGTCTGCTTCAGGAGCGCCCGGTCGTTGGCATCGAGTTGATGCGCGGCTTTGCCGAGCGGATTCGCTACGCGACCACTTATCTGGGGCGGCTCAACGAGGCGCTCGAACGACTCTCCAACAGTGAATATGAAGAAGCGATCCGAGACATGGCGCTCTCGACCGACGAAGCCGGGATGCAGGCGCTGATCAATACCTTCGTGGCAATGGTACACAGCTTGCAGGAGCGCCTGCCATCCGATCCCAAAAAATAAACCCCTGACGAGAGGGGTTCTGATGAAATAACTGAGAGCATGATCGATTAGCTCAGGAGCGTATCTGCGACCTTGCGCAGCTTTTGCGTGATCGGGTGATCGGGGTAGCGCAGCACAAACACGCCGCTGCTCGCCAGCACCATCATCTCGTCCGAGTGCGGCAGCACCGCACCGACGGGGCAGTTGTAGGTCGCCTCGACGCGCGCCTTGACCTCATCGAAGTTGAGTGACGGCGGTGTCTTGTTGACGATCAGCAGCATACGCGGCACGTCGAGCTTGCGCGCGACTTCGACGGTTACGCCTGTGCCCTGATAATCCTGCTGATCGGGGCGCATGATAATCGCCAGCGCGTCCGAGATAGCGACCGAGAGCAGCGTTTCTTCGTTCAGACCGGGGTGCGTGTCGATCAGCAGTACGTCGAGCTTGAGTTCGCGCACGAGATTCTGGAAGCCGTCGTTGAGCAGGCCAACGTCGTAGCCTTCGCGCAGAATACGGGCGATTTCGCCGACCTTGATGCTCGACGGGATTAGGAAAACTTTGCCGTTGGGCGGAACTGCGCCGGGGCCGCCTTGCGCGCTGCTGTTGAGGAGCGCCGTTACGTCATGCGCGGCCTTCTCGATCTCGCACTTGCCCCACAGATAATCGTTGAGCGAATACTTGATGTCGTCTTCGTTCAGACCAAACAGAACGTGAATCCCAGGAGAGTTGATGTCCGTGTCGATCACGCCGACGCGCAGCCCCTTCGCCGCAAACAGGGCGGACAGATTGGCAGTCGTATTCGATTTGCCCGTACCTCCACGAAACGAGTGTACGGAGATGATTTTAGACATGAATGTTCTCCTATAGGGGCTGAGGATGAGACTCGAACGTCATTCCAATAATCTTACCTGTTTTCTGCCACCTCAGCCACTCGACGGCAGGACAGAACGGTAAGTCAGGCCATCGCAGCATTGAATCACTGACTCATCGCATTTATTTTACAGGAGAAATGACAAAAGCGTGATGGAGGTATTACGTTTCTTTGGGTGGGTTTTCGTCGTCCGTGAATTTGTCGAACAAGCTGGTGCGGCGTGCGGGTTTGGGCGGCGCTGGTGTTTCGGCGGGCGCATCGGTCAAACAATCCCAAACGTGATTGGGCAGATTGCGTTTGCTCCGCTTCAGATTGAGCGAGTCGTCGGCGCGCGACAATTCCGACAAGTCCAGCCCGGTTTGGCGGCGCGTGTTCTCGCTGGTATTGACGCGATACGACAGCAGATTGTGATCGTATTCGCGCACCAGCCAATGATTCTGCGTCAGTTGATCGAGCACCGTGTCGAGCTTGGGTTGATCCATCTGCTGATCGACGGGCAGGGTGGTGATCGCCTCGCAAAGCTGCGGATAGGTCATGGTGACTTCGCGCAGAATTAGCCGGACAACGCAGCGCTCTAACGGCTGCAAATCCAGAAAATCGACGACGTGAAATCCGCTCGCCATGTCGCGCTCCTCGATCTGCGCTAAACAAGCTCTCCTACTATAGTATATCCGAAATTCATTTCATTCAGAATTTTTCTCATCGAATACATGGCAACTGAGCAAGAAATTACAGCCAAAATGGGACTTCAGTCACCAAATCGGTTGGTATAATGCCGCGCAGAATTCCCGTCTCAATCGCTTCGGCATTGTGGATCGTTACGGGCAGCTTGGGCGATTTGAGCGCGCCGTAATGCAACAGCGTGAACAGCAGCACCGAGTGCGTCGCTTGCTCAATCGTCAGCGGCGGCTCGCAGCGAACGTGCAGCGGCTGAATCGTTGTCTCGGTCGATTGGACGAAGGCTTCGTTCTCATTCAGACGGAAAACGCTGCCCCAATGCGGCGGTTCGATCTTTCCGGCGTTGAAGGCGTAGAGACGCGGCACGCCTGCGCGGATAACTTCGACGGGCAGGATGGTTGCGTTCAGTTCATCCTCCCACGCGCCAATCGAGCGGAGGGTGTTGCGCTTCAGCTTGCCATCGCCATGTACGATGATCCGCTTATCCTTGAGCAGATCACGCGGAAATAACTGGTTCAGTAAATCATCCGGCAATCCTTCGCTGGACGGCGCGCTGGCGATCACGGCGCGCAGGAATTGACCGTCGCTGCCATAAATTCGGCTGATTCCGGTGACGACTTCGCCTTCACGTTTACTGTGATAGACCAGATGCAGGCCGATGACGCGATCCGCGTAGGGCAGCGGATCGGCCAGCAGAAACGGGATGGCGCGCGCTCTGGCGATCAACCCCATGACAATCTGCGGCATGTCTTCGGGGCGGTTCATGCTCGCTTCATTGACGATCAGGCAGGGTAGCCCACGACCAATCGTCTGCACTCGTGTCGTGCGGTCGCTGACGGTTTCTTCCTCGTCGCTTTCGGTTTCGTCAGGCAGAAACACCAGCACCAGATCGGACGTTTCCTTTTGCAGCAGCCGTACGGCGCTTTCGAGGTTGGTTTGCGAGATCACGCGCATGTTGCGCTCGCGCACGACTTCGAGCGCCAGGTTGTAATCCTTGCTCATCGCCCGCTTGAGCGCTTCGAGAAAGTCGCTCACCTCGTCGGCCAGCGTGTTGATCACGACCACGCGCAGCGGCTCTTGCTTGAGCTTATCGGGCACTTGATATACGCCGTTTTCCTTGAAATCCGCCGCCAGCTTGAGCGCGTTATGCGGGCGAATCTTGCTTTTGCCGAACAGCAGATTGGCCTGCGGCGCGCCGCTCTGGTACAACTGCGGGGCATTCTGCGTGCTGTAGGCCGCGCCGATCAGCCGGGCTTCTTTGAGAATGTCCGAAACCAGCTTGACCATTTGCGCGTGCAGCGCGGGCTTGAGGTGCAGCGCCTTCTCGATCTGCTGCTGATTGATGGCGAACTGCTGGATGTCTTCCGGGCGAATGACCAGATCAAGCGCGTCAGCGACGTAATCGTACTCGCGCGCGCCAGACAGCACCCGCACGACCCAGTGCTTGCCGTCCGCGTTCTCGACAATTTGGCGGGTAGTCGAACGCTGCGTCAGTTCGAGCAGGCGCTCGCGCTGTTCATCGAGCAGGCCGACCAGCTTGATCACTTCACCCTGTAGCTGTGACGTTTTGTCCGCCACCCACAGCCCGATCACCTCAGAGGGGGTCGTCAGCTTTTCGAGATAGGCTTGCAAATCCGGCTCGTAGAGCAGCCGCGAGACGACTGTCACCGAGAGGGCAGGCGCGTCATTGACCGCCCAGGTGCGCAAGTGATACTCGCGCTGAATCCGCGAGCCTTTGATTGTGTAGACCGTGCGCGACAGGGCTTCAAGGATCGTGTCCTCGAACTGCGCCACTGGCCCGCGCACGACGTATCCGGCCAATTCTTCCGCTGTCGGCTGCCACTGGAAATCTTCCTCGATGGTTTCGAGGTGCTGAAAGGCTTTGTGCCCGCGCGCCTCGTCAATCGCCATAATCAGGTTGACCGGATTGGGCGGCGCATCCGTGATCAGCTTGCCCATGCTCCATACCCACGATCCGCCAAAAGCTTCAGCCAATCGCTCGGCGAGTTTCGTACCAACGCGGCTCGGCGATTCCACGCCTTGCATCTTCAGGCGATAGGCGGTCAGCGCTGGCAGCGCTTCGGTGAGGATAGGGAAGATTTCGCCAAACAGTTGTTGATCGATCATCAGGCGGTCAGATGTCAGAAACGGCGCGTTGAGACCCATAGCACGGCTCCCGATATTTCAGGCTGCGTATGAGTCTCATTGTAACAGAATTGGAACAAGTGTGCTACTCTGTGGCGATAGGCTTTTGGTCGTCGTTGCCCCAGTCTTTCCACGAGCCATCGTAGACGCTGCCGCCTTCAAACCCGGCGGCGCGCAGCGCCAGCAGGCCAAAGCTCGCGGAAACACCGCCATTGCAGTAAAAGACCACATCGGGCGAGTTCTCGCTGATGCCGGCGCTGGCGAAGCGGCGTTTCAGCGCTGCTTGATTGAGCATTGTGCCATCGGGCGCGACCAGCAGCGCGCGCGGCAGATTGAACGCTCCGGGGATGTGTCCGCCGCGTCTGGCGCGCGAGGCTTTCCCGGCAAATTCTTCTGGCGTGCGCACGTCGATCAAGTGCTGATCGCCGTTCATGTGCGCCAAAACCTGCGCGCCGGATCGGAACACGTTCGCGTCCGGGTTGGGCGTGAAATGCGATGGCGTAACCGCCGGAATCTCCGCCGTTGTCGGGCGGCCTTCCGCGATCCACTTATCCCAGCCGCCGTCGAGTACGGCGACGTTGGTGTGACCGTAGTAGTTCAGGCTCCACCACAGCCGCGCCGCGAACATGCCTTTAGCGTCGTCGTAGGCGATGACCAGCGTGTCGTCGCCCACGCCGATTCGCTCCATCACGGCGGCGTAGCGCTCTGGCTGCGCGATTTGTGCATGGCGCGGATCAGCGGGATCGGTGATCTCCTTGACCCAATCGACAAAGACTGCGCCGGGGATATGGCTTTTCGTATAGTCAGCCTCGTGATTGTAGTAATGTGGCAGTGGTTCACTCGCGGGAAGCACGTGCCCGCGAATATCGACAATCCGAACAGGGGCATCATTCAGATGCTCGTTCAGCCATTCGGTGCTAACCAGTAAATTCTCACTCACCTTACGCTCTCCAAGTCCGTCAATCGATCTACGTCCACGCGCCGGCCCGTTTCGCTCGATTTGAGCATCGCCTCGATCACGGCCACGTCGCGCAGACCATCAAGCGCTGAAGCGTTGCCAGCTTTGCCGTCGCGGATCATCTCTGCAAAGACTTTCATCTCTTCGTAGACATTCTGGTTGCTGCTGTAGTCCTCGCTGCGCTCCTTGCCGCCGACGAAGATGTCGAGCCGCTCGTTGCTCACCCGCAGTGCGCCGATCTCGCCGAGGATCGTCAGATAGTTAGGGAAGGGCGTGCCCGCCGCGTAGGTGACGGTATAGCTGCCAATGGCGCCATTGGCGAACTGCATGACCGCGCTCAGGGTGTCGGCAGGCTTTAGGTCTTCAAGCATCTGCTTATATTCCGCGCTGACGTGCGTGATTTCGCCGAGTGCCTGCCGGAGCGCGGCAGCGTGATGCACGCCGCCGTCCATCAAAAAGCCGCCGGGGAAGTTGCCGGATCGTCGCCACGCGGTTCCGTGATAGGGATTGCCGTGTCGCGTCGGCAGATACAGTGACCACTGCGCTGTGATCACCTTGCCGATCTCGCCGCTCTGGATGACTTCGCTCGCTCGTTGAAAGGCTGGCTCGAACCGGAAATTCTCGGCGACCATCCAGACCTGCTGCGGGTGGTTGCTGTGGATGCGGATCAGGCGTTTGCCTGCCGCTACGTCGGGTGCAATCGGCTTCTCGCTGACGACGTGCTTACCAGCGGCAAACGCCATGTCGATCACGGCGGGCTGCACGTCAATCGGCAGCAGAATATCGACTGCGGGGATGTCGTCACGCTTGAGCAGCGTGCCGAGGTCAGTGTAGATGTCGGGCTTGCCCGCGTGAATATGGGGCAGGAGCTTTTCAGCGGTGTCGCGGCTGCGGCTGTAGATCGCCGCGATTTCAAAGCGATCCCGCAGCGCGTTGAACGCCGGGACGTGGGCTTCTCGCGCAAATAGTCCTGCGCCTATCAGCGCGATGCGAATGGGTTCAGCCATCGGTTCTCTCGCTATCTCGTCAGGGTCGTAGTATTATTCTACACGCAATCGCATCGAGGAGCTTGGGTTGCGTTCGATTGTCGTCCTGTTTGTGATCGCGTTTACGTTTAGCCCTGCCGCGCTCTCGCTGGCGCAAACGCTTCCCTGTGGTCAACGTTCCACGTCGCGCGGCGATCCCTGGATTCAAGCCGGGCTAGCCTGTCTGGAAGAGCCGATCAGCGATCCAGCGCAAGGTGAATTGGGTTTTACGGCGCTGGCCGTCGCGCCCGATGGCACACTTTACGCGGCGCGTCCGCTGGCAGGCGAGGTCGTTGCCGTCACTGACTCGGATGGCGATGGTCTCCCTAATCAAGTGCAGGTGATCGCCTCCGGCCTGACTTTTCCCAATGGCCTCGACTACCACGACGGTGCGCTCTACA
>DASZXN010000536.1:0-16082 GCA_035545875.1 Phototrophicaceae bacterium | reverse complement strand
AAGCACGCCGCCAGCGTTCATCCTGAGCCAGGATCAAACTCTCCGTCGTGGCTCTTTCGCTTTTCGTCTGCACGCTTCTGTTGTTAAGGTGCTGGCCGATGACTACTTCGGCTTGGCGAACCTCGTTCGCCTTTGTTGATTTGCTTTCGCCTTCACCTGCGCGCATGAAGTCCGCGCGTTTGGTTCAGCGTGTCGCAATCTTAGCAGCCGTCTTTTCGCCTGTCAATCCCGGTTCGCCATGAGTTTTTAAGCTCGTTTGCGATATTTGGGATATTGGGTTCTGCGGCTGACTTGTTCAGGTGCTTTCCCGTGTGTTCTGGTTTCTCACGCGGGAGGCATATCTTACGCGCCCTCCCCTCCCCTGTAAAGGGTCAAGTTGCGCGAATTTTCACGAGTTTCTACAACTCGCTGCGACCTTGCAGCGCGCGCATTAACGTCACCGAGTCGGCGTACTCAATATCGCCGCCGACGGGCAAGCCACGCGCGAGCCACGTCAGCTTGACACCCTTCGTCACCAGTTCGCGCTGGATCATTCGAGCGGTTGCATCGCCTTCCAACCCCGGATTCGTCGCCACGATCACTTCGAGAATGTTGCCTTTATCGACCCGCTCGACCAGTTCACGAATCTTCAGGTCTTCCGCCAGAATGCCGTTGACCGGGCTGATCGCGCCATGCAGCACGTGATAGACGCCCTTGTAAATGCCCGCCCGCTCAATCGCCAGCACATCGAGCGGTTCCTCGACCACCGCAATCGTTCGGTGATCGCGGTTATCATTTGCGCAAATCGGGCAAGGATCATCGACGGTGATATTGAAGCAGACCGAGCATAATCGGGTTTGCGACTTCAGGTCACGCAGCGCGTCAGCCAGCGTCAGCGACAGCTCATCGGGCGAGCGCAGCAGATAGTAAGTCAGGCGTGAAGCCGTTTTTGACCCCACGCCCGGCAGCCGCGACAGCGCGTCGATCAGCTTGGTGACGGGTTCGGGAACGGCGTTACTCACAGAAGCCCGCCCAGACCGGGAATGCTGCCCAGACCGCCGGTAATCGACTCCATCCGCGCCGCCGCCATTGCTTGGCTCTGCTCAATCGCCTCGTTGACCGCCACGACCAGCAAATCCTGCAAGTCGGTCAGCCATTCCGAGTCGCTGGTATCGACCGTCGCCGGATCGACCGTGACCGACTGCACGCGCTGATGCCCAGTGATCACGATGGTGATGCCGTTCTTGCTCACCTCGACCGTTTCGGTTTCGAGCGCTTCCTGCGCCGCCAGCATATCTGCCTGCATCTTTTGCAGCATTTTCTGGGGATTCATGCCGCTCGCCCCACTGCCGCCACCACCGGAAAGACCACCACGATACTTCGGCATTTTCACTCGCTCCTTAAGCGTTATCGATTCGCTTGATTTCCGCGCCCAATTCCAGTCCTTTTGAAAGCAGCGGATCGTTCGTGTCAATCGGCGCGTTCGTTGCTCCACCGCTGCTGACCGCTTCCATCTCCTGCGGGCTGACCAGTACAATCGCCACCGTCATATCGACACGGAACACGTCGCCGAGCGCGCGCTCAATTGCTTTCCGCTTGTCGGGATATGGCTGAATCGTCTTGTAGAAGGTTTCATTATCCGTACACAGATAAACCGTACTGCCTTCGACGCGCTGCACCCGGAAATTTTTCATCACTTCCGGGCCGGTTTTGCTGTAACGCATCAGCGCGCGCAGGACTTTATCCCATCGCTCATTCATCAGCGCCGAAGGAACCGCCGGAGTCGCGTCCTGCTTCGGTCGTGCGGGCATGACATTTGCCTGCGCGGGCTGACTCGCTGCCGTCGGTGCGCCCGTTGACGCGACAATCTGCACGACTGTCTCCGGTTCGCTCAGGCTCTCGATCAGCGCCAGTTCGAGCGACAATTGCGGCTGCCAGCCACCTTTGAAGCTGTTGACGGCATCGTTGAAGGCGCGAAGCGCTTTGACCAGCCGCGCCCGCTCAAACTGATCGCCTTGCACTGTATAAAGGGCGCGCTCGTCCGGCGACGCTTCGATCATATCCGCGCCCGCCGTCTGCGTGATCAGCACGGCGCGCAGATGCTCGATAACCTGCTCGCCGAACTGACGCGGGTCGGTGCCCGAATCAATCGCCGCGTTGATGACCTTTAAGCCTTGTGCCGCGTCACGCTCAATTAAGGCTTCGACGAGTTGTTTCACGGCAGCGCTGCTGGCTGTCCCCAAGACCTTCTCAACCAGTTCTAATGTGATCGGCTCATCAGGATCGGTAACGATTTGATCGAGCAGGCTGATGCTGTCGCGCATACTGCCCGTCCCGTAGCGTGCGATCATCTCCAGCGCGGCGCGATCAGCCTGCAAACCTTCCGAGGTGGTGATCTTCTGCAAGCGATCCGCCGTCTCGTGAACGGTGAAGCGCCGAAACTCGAATTGCAGGCAGCGGCTCTTGATCGTCTGCGGCACTTTGTCGATTTCGGTGGTCGCCAGCACGAACACGGCATGTTCCGGCGGTTCTTCGAGCGTCTTGAGCAGCGCGTCGAAGGCGCTGCCGCTGAAACGATGCACTTCGTCGATAATGTAGACCTTGTAACGACCTTCTCCCGGCGCGAACGCGATCTTGTCGCGCAGGTCGCGCACGTCGTCAACGCCCGTATGCGAGGCCGCGTCAATCTCGATCAGGTCGAGGAAGCGTCCTTCGTTCATAGCAATACATGAGGGACACTCGTTGCAGGGGCGTTTGTCGATGTCGGGATTCTGGCAGTTGATGGCTTTTGCCAGCAGGCGAGCGGAGGTCGTTTTGCCGGTGCCGCGCGGCCCGCTGAAGAGATACGCGTGACGAATGCGCCCCGATTTGAGCGAGTTGCGCAGCGTCCGCGTAATATGTTCCTGTCCCACCACGTCCTCGAAGGACATGGGACGCCATTTCAGATACAGTGCTTGTTCTGGCAACGGTTCAATCCTCCAGATGAGAGTCTAGCACTCTTGCACAGCCCTAGCAATCCAAACCGTGTTATAATGGCGAATTGTGAGTGTGGATCGCAGACAAGGAACAACAGAATGTTCGGCACAACTGAATTGATCATTATCCTGTTGATCGTGCTCCTGCTGTTCGGAGTCGGGCGTCTCGGCAAAATCGGCGGAGAGTTTGGTGGCGCTATCGCCAATTTCCGCAAAAACCTCCAGCAAGACAGCAAGCAAGACCCCGAATAGGGATTTAGTGGTTTAGGAAGAGGAGAGGAAAGATCATGGATTTGGGAGCACCTGAACTGCTCATTATTCTGGTGATCGTCATCCTGCTGTTTGGTGTCGGTCGCGTCGGTAAGATTGGTGGCGAGCTTGGCAACGCGGTCGCTAACTTCCGTAAGGGTCTCGAAGAAGGCGGCAAAGCCTCGAACACCAACAACGCGGCGGTCGTTCCCCCCACGCCGACGGATACCAACACCCAACCGCCGATTCCGCCGCAGGCGTAATTCGCTCGAAAGCTTCGAAGGTAATCGCGGTGCTGCTGCGATTACCTTTTTTGCATCTCGCCTCGTTACATTCTTTCTTACCAAGCCTGAGTTCAAATGATGCTTCACTTCCTGATGGTGCTGACCACGCTCCTGTTTAGCGGCAGCCCCGCGCAAACCTGGTATTTCGGCCAATTGACCGCCAGCAAGCAGGTAATCGCCTACACCTCCAGCGGCGACGTTCACCCGCTCGACATCACGGGCGATGCTCAGTATGGCGTGCGCATTGATGCGCAAAACGCGCTCTTTCTGCTGACGGACAGCCGCAATGTCGCCCATCTCTACCACGTCACGCCGAACACAGCCACCGAGATCGCCACACCCGGCAGCCCCGATCAACTGCGGCAGGCACTCGCCGCGTCCGGCAGTTATGTCGTGCTGCGTGAGGCCGATGCAGCTTTAGCGAATGCCCTGCTGATCAATGTCGCCACGAATCAGGCTGTGACGCTGACCGGGCGAGTACCGCAGCTCGCGCGGATTTCGCAGGATGGCAAATTTCTTCGCTATATGAGCACAGACGGCAGCGATTGGTCGTTGATCGAGCGCACGCTGGCAACCGGGCAGGAGCGGATCATCTATACGGTCGCGTCGAGCAACCCCGCCCCCATCCTCGATGCAGATCAGTACGGCGAGCGCTGGCTTTACACGGATGATGAGCCGAACAGCATCGACGCTTTTCATCTGATTTCAGCCGACGGCACAAGGATTGCGCTCCGCACCACCGGCAACGATACTTGGCTCGAATGGCGCTTTTTGGATGGCGACTTAATTGGCAGCGCTGCCGACTGCGGTGATCATTGCACGCTGGAAATCCGTAGCCCAACCGCCGATACCACCCTCTCTCTGCCCACCGCTGGCATTTATCAGCCGCTGGGCGAGCCGCAGCCGGGATTACTGCTCACCTTCGATAGCAACGATAATTTCTGGCTGCTACGCCCCCGCGACACAGCGATCAAACTCGGCAGCTACGACACGACCCAAACGTTCATGTCGATTACGCAACTGATCTCGCCGGATGGTCGCTACCTGCTCACCCAAACTACCGCTGGCATGTTCAGCGTCCTCGACCTGACTTCCGCCAGGCCAGTCGCGCAGATCAAGGGGATTTCCATCGGCCAAATCTTCTATACCGCGCAGGGCTTCACCATTCACAGCTATGGCGACACGAGCGGCAGCGATCAGGCGGTTGCTTACCGTTACAGTGATGGTCAGACGATCCCACTCCCCAACGCGGGGACGAGCCTCTACTTCGACATGCTGCCCGATGGCACGCTGCTCGACTGGAATCAAACGCAAACCGATAGCGTCGGCGCTGCGGGGATTTATCGCTACAACCCGGCAACGCAAACCTACACGCTGATCGTCGCTAACGCGCGCGTGCT
Source organism: Phototrophicaceae bacterium (assembly GCA_035545875.1). Taxonomy (GTDB): domain Bacteria; phylum Chloroflexota; class Anaerolineae; order Aggregatilineales; family Phototrophicaceae; genus Flexifilum. The sequence goes on along the minus strand of DASZXN010000536.1, from coordinate 11,195 downwards.
CGTCGCTCATCCCGCGAGCTAACCATCGCTGCAATTGTCTTTGTCTAACGGGAAATGGTTCTCGTAGGGACAGGGCTAAGCCCTGCCCCTACATATCTACGCTGACTATTTGTACTTCCCCAATTCCGCCTCGAAATCGAAATGCCGCTTGTGCGTGACCCCTTGCGGCACTTTGAGGTTGTAGCTCAACACCTGACTATTGTGCTTCTTGGCTGCTGCGCGCAGCGATTCGACCGCCGCTCGCCAGCGCTGCTCAAGCGGCGCGCGATCTCCACCCGTGCGATCCGCGTCGTTGAGCGCGCCCTGATGCTCGCGTGCCGCCCGGCGAATCGAGACGATCAGGTGTTCGCGCGCCGCGTCGATCTCCTGGCCCTGAGTCATCCAGTCCGGCGCGAGGTCGTTATCCTTCAGGAGCTTGTGCGCCATGCGTAAATGCTCCGGCGTATGCGCGTCGTTGTCCAGCTTGAGTGGCTTGCCCGCGCCGGGCAGATTGTCGAACTGGCCTTTGCGCATCGCGTCCTGAATTTGTTCGTCAATCTTGGGCATTGTCTCCTCTAGGGAACAATATAGGTCGATTGCACTTTGCCGCTGGCGTCGGTCAGGGTGAGCGTGGCTCCCGACGACCAGAGCGCCTTGTCCAGCCCCCAGAATTTCGCCGTCGGCGTGTCCGTGCCGACGCGCGTGTAAACCGTCAGCACGCTGCCCGTGAACAGGCGCTGCTGGGGAAACGTATAGCTCGTCCCTGACGCATTACTGAGCTTCCATCCCGTCAAATCGACGACCGCGCCGTTGTTGCGAATGTCCACGCCTTCGGCATTGATGTCGCCGGGGCTGATCACGCGCACGATCTCGACCTGCGCGTTGGTCGCCGTCGCGGGCAGCGTTTGCGTCGGCGTGCTCGAAGCGGTCGGCTTGACCGTCGGCGAAGCCGTCTGGCTCGCAGGAACAGGCGACGACGTATTCGTCGGGCTTGGCCCCTCGGTCGGCGTATCGGTCGGAGGCACGGCAGTCGCCTGCGGCGTCACGGCGGCCAGATCGCAGCCGGGGAGCGGCACGATCAACACCTGACCGATTTGCAGGAATGAGGCGCTCTGCTGATCGAGTCCGTTGACCGCCAGCAGTTGGTCGCCGTCGATATTATATTCTGTTGCGATCCCGTAGGGCGTATCGCCGTCTTTGATCGTGTAGAGGATGCAGTGGGGCGGCAGCGAAGTCGCCGTTTCTTGCAGCGACGAATCGCCAGCAATGGCCGAGAGATCGCTGGTCGCCGCCTCGAACGTGCCGCCGAAATCGTCGATCAACCCGGTCGGTAGCTGCACCACGCCGGGGGTTCCGGGCGCGGGCGACGCCGTGATGATGCGCACCTGCTCGGTCTGGTTGGGGTTCTGCGTCGCCGTAATCAGGACAGGCACGGTGATCACGACCCGGTTGGTCGGCTGGCTCGCGTTCTGCGAGTTGATGAACGAGACCGCCACGAAGACCACGACCAGCGTCACAATGACGTTGATGATCACCAGGATGAGAACCGATGCTCGCCGACCCATACCTGCCTCACTTTGTACACGACAGCACTGTTTGCGAAGTCTAGCACAAAGCAAAATCGTGGGCAAAAGCGCACGCCTGCCGCCTACCCTCCGTTCTTCCATCCATAGAGCGTATAGCGCACCTTGTCCGTCCAGATCGGTGTCATCCACTTGTCCAGCGCGGCGGGGAACTGCCTGTCAAGCTCCGGGTGCCGTGAGAACGGCAGATAATCGTCGCTGTACATACTGCTGAAGAAGAGGATGTAGTTGTACCCCTCCGAGCGATAGCGCTCAAAGACCTGATCGGCGTTCAGACCGTCGTCGAGCATTGGCAGCTTCCAGTTGTCGAACAGCACGTCCGCCGTGCAGGTGACCGTCGCTGGACAGTAGAAGCTGCGCGGCTCCCACAGGAACAGCACGCGCGATCCCGCCGGAAGCTGCTGAAGCGCGTTGTAATACGCGCCGGTGTTGGCATACATGTAATCGCCCATCTCAATCTGCCCGGTCAGATACGGAATGACCTGCTCATGCACCGTTTCGCGCAGCGCGTCGAGCACGCCCAGCGTCAGCGTCAGCGCCAGCGCGACCCGCACGATGAAATTGATGTCGAGCGGCTTCTTAGGAAAGCGCGCTAATCCATGCAGCCCAAGCGCTCCAGCGGCGGCGAAGGCGGGCAGCGCCATGATCATCAGGCGTGTCTGAATCCCGACCGAGTTCAGGCTCGCCATGATCGCCCAGAAGATCAGCAGCGGCACCATCAGCGTGAGCGCATCGAGCGCCAGCCGCCGCGCCTTCGCTTCGAGAAACGCCCAGACCAGCGGCAGCAGCAGAAACGTCGTCAGCAGCCAGGGGCCAACCGTAAAACCGAAGCCATCGGCGTTATCCTGCCCGAAGATCGTTGCGGACACGGGCAGGATCGGAAGCTGCCAACCGTTGCCGACCGCGATCAGGTTATAGGCCGAGAAATTGAACTCCTCCGAGCGCTCGGCGTTCCAGTTCAGGCCGTTGAGGACGAACGGATACACCGGGTTGTGATAGAGCAGCACGCCCTTGATCGCCCAGGGCGCGAACGCGATCAGGCCAGCCACGATCATGATCGCGCCATGCTGGATCACGCGGCGCGGTTCCTGAATCAGCACGAACAGGCCGAGCGCCACGCCGAGCGCGACTGTCGTGTACTTGACGCCCATTGCCAGCCCAACCAGCGCGCCCATCACGATCAGCCAACCACGTCCGCGCGTCTCGCGCCACGCGGTCATCGCCGTCAGCGCCAGCGCGCCGTACAGCAGCGTCCCTAAATCGACGTAGGCCCAGCCCAGCAGCGCCCACAGGTTATAAGCACTCAGGAGCAGCAGCGCCGTCACCCAGCCCGCCGAGCGTCCGGCGAAGCGCCGCACGACCCCGGCAGTCGCCAGCAGCGCCAGCAGGCCGAGGCCGAAATGGACAGGCGCAGCCGCCGTCGCCCGACCGAACAAGCCGAGCGTCAGCCCATAGAGCATCTCGACGTTTTGCGACAATCCCAGATAGAAATTGTTCGGCTGCGCCGTGATCGCGCCATTGTGGACGTAGGTCTGTGCCGCGACCATGTGATAGGTCAGCGAGTCCCAATGCGTCGGGGGGGCGAGTGCGATGGTCAGCGCCAGCAGCAGCAGAATCGCGCAGTAGAGCGCCGCGCCGCCCTGCCCAATCGAGTCGATCCGCAGCGCCGCGCGCAGCAGGTCGCGCCCATCGATCAGCCAGCCGATCAGCGCTTTGCGCAGCAGCGCCGCCACAATCACCAGCAGTACCCACAGAATCGGCGGACGAAACAGCCCAACCAGCCCGAAGATCAGCGCCGCCAGCGCGATCACACCGATGCCGATCCCGCCTTCCAGCGCGACCCGCTCGGCGCGCGTGACGCTGCTCAGATCAAGCCGCCTTAGCAGCGCCCGTCCGACTCCCCCGGCGATCCCGAACAGCGCCGCCACCGTCGCCAGATCGAGCAGCGCCCCACCAATCCGCGTCACAATCGACAGGTCGAACGGCTTGTGTACCCAGTAGTAGCCGATCAGCAGAGCGAACAGGGCAACAAACAGGATCAGGGCGCGGATCAGCAGGTTCGCGGGCGATTTTTCAGGCATGAAAACTCCGTGTGACAACAACCGACTTTTAGTGTAACGGAGTCGCCGACGCAGAAGCGTAGAAGAATCGGCTGGATGGTGTTCGTGCCTGCGTTTGCGCACTACAATTGAGCGAACATGCGCAAAGGCTTTTCATGACTTACCTGATCGACGGGCACAACCTGATCGGCCAACTGCCCGATATATCGCTCAAAGACCCCGACGACGAGGCGAAACTCGTGCAAAAGCTGATCGGCTTCGCCGCCCGCCAGCAGAAGAAAATCGTCGTCGTTTTTGACAGTGGGCTTCCCGGCGGCAAATCGCGGCTCTCGACACGGCAGGTCGAGGTGATTTTCGCCTCAGCGCGCAGCACCGCCGACGACGTGATGAAAGAGCGCATCAAGCGCGTCCGCGATCCGGGTCAGTGGGTGGTCGTCTCGAATGATCGTGTGGTTTTGGATGCCGCTCGCTCACGGCGCATGACGAGCATCACCAGCGCCGAGTTCGCGCCACTGCTCCGCCCTGCACAAGCACCCCGAAAGCATGATCCTGACGTAGACGCTGGAGAATCAGCAGACGTGTACGTTTCCCCTGCCGAGGTCGAAGCCTGGTTGAAGATTTTCAAAGCCCGCAACGATAAATGAGTGTCACACAAAAAGTAACTGAAAATAGATCATGATTCGGTTACAATACACCTATTGAATGACTCTTTTCTTATCAAAGCTGACTTCATGGCACATCGTTACGATCACCTGCGCGAAAAAGCGATTCATTTACGCACCGAGCATCACATGACGCTCGATGAAATTATGGATCGTCTCAGTTTGCCGAAAACGACCATTTACCATTGGATTAAAGACCTGCCTGCTCCACCAAGGCGACAGCACCCCGGTCAGCAGCAGGGAACAATCGCAATGCAAGCCAAATTTGCAGCGCTGCGCGAAGCTGCCTATCAGCAGGGGTTAGCTGAAGCTCCGACGCTGCTTCAGGATTTGAGCTTTCGGGATTTCGTCGTGCTGTATATGGCGGAAGGGGCAAAGCGCAAGCGTAACTCAGTCGATTTCGTGAACTCTGACCCCAAGATGGTGCATTTAGCCAATCGCTGGATTGTTCAACTCGCAAAGAATAAAATCAGCTATCAGCTTCAATATCACGTTGACCACGACGAAGCTGAGCTAAAAGAATACTGGGCTGGAATTTTGGGGATAAAGCCTGATATAATCAAATCGATACGCAAGTCGAACAGTAACCAGTTGAGCGGCAGACAGTTTCGCTCAGTATATGGCCTGTTGAGCGTAAGAGCAAACGACACCTATCTACGCGCACGGTTGCAGGCGTGGATGGACACTATCAAAGCTCAATGGTAAAACTATCGGGGTATAGCGTAATCTGGTAACGCGCGCGCTTTGGGTGCGTGAGACTCTGGGTTCAAATCCCAGTACCCCGACTTGAAACAAAACAATTATTCCGCTACAATGATCGTCATACGCGGGTATGGTGTAGTGGTAGCACGCGACTCTTCCAAGGTCTCAGCACGAGTTCGAATCTCGTTACCCGCTTCCCCTCAACTCAACAAGGGTCTGTAGCTCAAGGGCAGAGCGGCCTGCTCATAACGGGTTGGTTGTAGGTTCGAATCCTACCAGACCCATTTTTTATTTGTCTTCCTCATTGACCTTCGCGCGGCAGTCGTCCAGAACTTCCTGCGGAACGAGCCGCAGCGCGAGGAAAATCAGCACCGGAACAATGATCACATCGTCCAGTTGACCGATAATCGGGATGAAATCCGGGATCAGGTCAATCGGTGACACCCAGTAGATCAGCGCCGCGCCGATCAGAAACTTGACTGAGGACGGCGTGCGCGGATCGGCCAGCACCAACCGATAGAAATTGGCCTCGCGGTTAACTTCGTGAACCAAACCTTGAATCCACTCGCTCAAGCCCACTGTTTGATCGCCGTCAGGGAGGTTCGGATTTGTGCCCATAGCTGCTCCATTTTCGGTTTTAAGCCGTTAAAGTCGCCACCGCGATCCAGATCATCGAGGTAATGGCGTGCCTGCTCACGCTTGAGGTGCAGATCGTCCAACATTTGCTGCTGCTCGCGGCGAAGCTGCGGATTGCCTTCGGCGCTTTCCCTCTGGGTATGCCAGCGCTCCAGATCAGCTTCCCACAATTCCAGTTCCGCTGCCTTCTGCTGCCGGAAGGCCGCTCGCTCATCCATCCCTGCCTCCGTAACTCAGATTGATCCTCAGTATAAAATAGTTTCAATCAGAATTACATTGGAATCTCTAGAGTCAGGCGGAATGCAGTCACAGCCACACCGTTCAGGATGGCGGCTGCGTCGCTGCCACGTTGGATACGTCAAGTTCGGCATCGATGGCATCAGCAAAGGCTTGATAAGGCTGCGCGCCGACCAGCATCTTGCCATTGACGAAGAAGGTCGGCGTGCCATTCACGCCGAGCGCTTCGGCGTCGGTATAATCTTTCCCAACCCGATCCTGATGCTCGCCGCTGTCGAAACACTGCGTGAACTGATCGACATTCAGCTTGAGCGTCTGCGCGTCCTTGACGAACTGGGTGCGAGTCAGATTGGCCTGATCCGCGTAGAGCATATCGTGGAAGCCCCAGAAAGCATTCTGATCGTAGGCGCAGTCCGCCGCCAGCGCTGCCTCGACCGAACCTTGCCCTAGAATCGGAAAGTCGCGGAAGACGTACAGCACTTTATCGCCGTAGTGTTGCAGCAGCGGCTCAATGGTACTATCGTGGAAATCCTTGCAGTGAATACAGTCGAAATCACCAAACTCGACCAGCACAACCGGCGCGTCCTTCGGCCCCAGCGACGGACGGTCGTCAATGGAAACGTTGTGGCGGGCATTGGGGTCGTTGACTGCGGCCTGCGGCAGCGAGGCAACCGCCGTCGCTACCGCTTTGTTGATTAGGGCTTCAGTTCCGGCCTGACTGCCCTGCGCAACCCGATCATAGGCCACCATGCCGATCACCATCCCCAGCGCCAGACAGACAAACGCGATCACCGCGTAGTTGAACGTGACCCGCGAGATCACGATCACGGCAGGCGACTCGACTTTTTCCGGCGGAATTTCTACATTCGGATTCACACTGTACCTCGCTAACCCGGCACTGCTGGCTCAAATGATACCACATTCATGAAGCTCAAATTATTCGTGCGGGCGAAACCATTTAAGATCAGGAACGGAATACGAAAACGGCCTTTATGAGTGAACAGCGCAGCCTGAAGCACCTTTGGACGTTTGTGGGCGATGCGAATTCTCTGTCTATCCGACAGCGATTTCGATTGTAAGGTAAAATAGATTTAGGGGAAGTTACGTCATTGGAGGCAGATTGCACGGGCTGGTTGTGAAGGAACAGAGTGGATTTTTCTGGGTCGAAGTCGAAAACGGCGGCGTCTATATGTGTCGTCTGCGCGGACGTTTGCTGGAAGAGGCACAGTCGTCGGACATTGCCGCCATTGGCGACCGTGTGACGATCAGCCCGGCGGACGATGGCACCGGGACGATTGAATCGGTCGAGGAGCGCACCAGCGTGATCTCGCGGGCGATGCGCACCGAAGGCAGTCGCGGCGCGGGCAGCGCCGAGCGCGAGCAGGTGATCATCGCCAACGCGGATCAGGCGATTTTCGTGTTCGCGGCAGCCGCGCCTGCGCCGAATTTCGGCCTGCTGGATCGTTTCCTCGTCATGGGTGAAAAATCCGAGATCGAGCGAATCAGCGTTGTAATCAATAAGATTGATCTTGCAGATCGCAGTGTGACCGAGGCGCAGTTCATGCCCTATGTTCAGATGGGGTACCGCGTTCTTTACACCAGCGCGCTCGTTGGCGTCGGCATCGACGACCTGCGCGCCGCGATCAAAGACCACGTGTCCGTCTTTACGGGGCCGTCCGGCGTCGGCAAGACCAGCCTGCTCAACGATGTCCAGCCCAACCTCGGACGCGCCGTCAAAGCGATCAGCCAGAAGCGTCAGGAAGGCACACACACCACCCGCGACAGCGAACTGGTCAAGCTGGACACAGGCGGCTATCTGGCCGATACGCCTGGTATTCGCACCCTGACGATCTGGGATGTCGAGCCGGAGGAACTGGACGCCTATTATCGGGACATCGCTCCCTATGTGCCGGAATGTCGTTTTGGCGACTGCACCCACAGCAATGAGCCGGGCTGCGCGGTACGCGCGGCTGTCGAACGGGGCGCGATCAGCAAAGCACGCTATCAAAGTTATTTAAGTTTGCGGACAGAGTTGGAACAGGCGTACGCGCTGGAATAAATCAGGCCGTTTTTAGTCATCGTTGATCGGTTGACCGTTCATCATCCCCAATGCAGACCCATCACGAAACGCTAGGAACGCAGCACATGGAAAGACAGTCTTAGCGTAATCAAAGGGATACCCTGTGTCAGCGTCACTGGTCGGACAGAAGCTCGGCAAATACGAAATCACTGAGCTGCTGGGGCAAGGCGGCATGGCGACCGTCTACAAAGGCTATCAGCGCGACGTGGAGCGCTTTGTCGCCGTGAAAGTTCTGCCGCCGCATCCGGGACAGGACGGGTCATTTGTCGAGCGCTTTCGACTGGAAGCACGCACCATCGCGCGCTTGCAGCATCCCCACATTTTGCCGCTTTACGACTACGGCGATGAAAACGACGTTCTCTATCTGGTGATGAGCTTTGTCGATGGTGGATCGCTGGCCGACCGTATCCGCCAGGGCGCGATTCCGCTGCGCGAAACCCAGCAGTTGTTTCAACAGATCGCCGCTGCACTCGATTACGCGCACCGCCATAACGTCATCCACCGCGACATCAAGCCGGACAACATTCTGCTTGACCGTGAAAACAACGCGCTCCTCAGTGATTTTGGCATCGCCAAGCTCGTGGAAGAGACAAACACGCTCAACCTGACCGGAACCGGTGGGCTGGTTGGCACGCCCGCCTATATGTCGCCGGAGCAGGCGCAGGGACTTCCCGTCGATCACCGCACCGACATTTATTCGCTCGGCATCGTTCTCTTCGAAATGCTGACCGGCGCGCAGCCCTTCTCCGCCGACACGCCGATGCAGGTCGTCCTCAAACACATTACGTCACCTGTGCCGCGCCTCAGCGATTTCAACGCCGCGCTGCCGCCCCAGCTTGACGTTGTGATGCAGCACGCCCTCGAAAAAGACCCGCAGAGCCGTTACGGAAGCGCCAAAGAATTCTACGAAGATTTCAGCCGCGCTATTCGCAGTGAACAGCCATTGGTTCCCACCAAAACGCCGCCGCCCGTGCCTTCTGTGTCCGGCACGCCGCCACCCGGCACGCCAACCGTGGCCGCGTCCCCCCTTCAGCCGACCATGATCGCGCAGCCCGGCTGGAACCCGTTGATTCTGCTCGGCGGTTTTGCCATCATCGCGCTGCTGATCGTGGCGGTCGTCGCGCTGCTGCTCAACTTCGGGCGCACACCCAACGCTGCCCCGGCGGTCGTCATTCTGCCGACCAGCATCCCCGATCAATCGACGCCTGTCCCGGTCGATACCACGCCGAATTTCGGCAAAGTCACCTATTCGACCGTCAAATCCAGCGGCGACACCGTTCAGGTTCAGGCCGACGGTCTGACGCTGGCGCCAGCGGGACAAACCTACGCCGTCTGGCTCTACAACACCATCTCGAAACAGACGCTCAAGCTCGGCAACTTAAAGCTCGACCCACTCGGCAACGGCCAGATTAGCTACACGGGCAGCGGCATCCTGCCCATCCTCTACGATGCCCTGCTGATCAGCGAAGAAACGGACAACAGTGCGACTGTGCCCTCCAGTACGATAGCCTACAGTGGCGGTGTGCCCGCGCCCGTCATGGACGCGCTGGAAGCCATTCTAATCACTTCGCCGGATGGTCTGCCGCCGATTGCAACGCCTGCCATACCCGGCGCAACCGCCGTACCCGGCGCAACTGCCGCACCCGGCGCGACCGATGAATATGGCGCGACCGCCGTACCCGGCGCGACCACAGAAGCCACATCTGAAGCAGACGCGCCATCCAGTTTGCTCGCCGGAGCGCTGGCCGAAGCGATCATCGGCGAAAAACATTCCGGGCTGGCGGCGCAGTCCACGACCGTCGGCAGTATGCACACCCATGCCGAGCACACAATCAATATTCTGCGCGGCACCTATGTCGATTATGATGGCAATGGACGCGGTGAAAATCCCGGACGCGGCTATGGCGTCGCCTATTTCACGGATCGCATTCAGGCCAAGCTCAACGCCATCGCCAGCGCGCCCAGCGCCGATCACTTCGTCCAGAGCCAGGTAGAGTTGATTCACGTCTGCCTGCTCAACGTGCAAAACTGGATGGAGCAAGTCGTGAGCTACGAATCGCAGTTTCTCAAAGTGAACGATCTCAACGCCATTCAGCCGCAGTTGAAAGCATCGACCCAACTGGCCGACGCGATGGTCAACGGCGTTGACCTCAACCAGAACGGCGAGATCGAGCCATTTGAGGGCGAATGTGGCTTGCAGCAGATCGATGAATACGGTATCGCGGTCGGCGACATGAACATTTACGCCGGAGCGCTCCCACAAGGAGACTAAGAGTGCGTCGTTGTCTCGTCCTGCTCGTATGCGTAATCCTCGTGGCGTGCTCGTCTCTGCCTGCGCCGGACAATAATACGAGACATTCCAATGCGCCGACCGTCACGGCTCCGGCGCAATTTATCGAAGGCGACCAGCCGATCACGGTCAACAACATCGCCAACCTCAAATATTTGGGGCGGCTCGACCAACCCGGTACGGTCTCGACCCTGTTCACTTACGCGCTTTCGCCCGATGATTCGCGGCTGGCGGCGCTCAACAACGAGGAAATCCTCTCGTGGAATCTGCTCGATGGCAAGCTGCTCTTTCAAACCTCGCGCAGTGACGCCACCCACCTGTTGTATTCGTCAGATAAGACTGAACTCTACGGCATCGATAACACGGGCTTGACCGTCGTCTACGATTCAACGACTGGCGCGACCAAAACTTCGTTTTCGGGACATCCCAAGTATGCCGACGTGATCGCCTTTTCGAGTGATGATGGCTGGCTGGCCTTCGGCGGAACGGATGGCTCGGTCAAAGTCTGGGACAGCTATGCACGCCAGTCGCTCGTCACCTTCAATGCCGATGCGCAGGCCGTGACCGCGCTCGCCTTTTCGCCCGACGGAACCCAGCTTGCCACGTCGGGACAGGATGGCGCGGTGCGCGTCTGGAACTGGCATGATCGCAAGCTGCTCGTCGAAACCCGGATTGATCCATCACTGCAAGTCGGGCAAATGGCCTTTTCGCCCGATGGTCATTGGCTGGCGCTCGGCACGAGCGGCGACCTGCGCCTCTGGTCGATGAGCAAGCCGAGCGAGGTCGATACGCTCAACACTGGCCCCGGCGGGGCTGCCCAGCTTTTGCAATTCTCGCCCGATGGACGCTTCGTGCTCGGCGGTAATCAATCCTCTGGCCTGAGTATGTGGACTCCCGACGATCACGGGCTGGCCGCCCGTCTGCCCAATACGCAGGGCACGACGATTGCCGCTGCCTTTTCGCCGG
>DASZXN010000535.1:0-2726 GCA_035545875.1 Phototrophicaceae bacterium | reverse complement strand
AAAAGCGAAAAGTAGACCCAATAGCAGGGCTAAGGCGCGTTCCAGCGTGCGAGTCGAAACGCGATTCAGGAAGCGCCAAAGACCAAAGAGGACGACCACTGCGATGACAGCGAAGATCAACTCGTAAATGACTTTCGTCGCGTCGTCACTCTGGTATGGAAACAGCATTATGAATGCGCCGCCCAAGAAGAGGAGGGCGAGACAACCCGCTGTCCATTGAAAGGTTGGTCGCTGTTTATGGGTGTCACGTTCGTCCATTCGATGCCTTCTTAGATCGTCGTATACTGTCCAGCGTGAACCTCTGATCCACTTAGAGGATAATCCACTCACTACTTTCTGAGTGTAAATAAACACTCACCGCTAATCGCTTTGCTTATGTTATAATCCGGCGTTATGTCCGAAGAAAGCAAACAGTTGCCTAGTCGTGCGGTGGGTCGCGAGCGTCAGGTGATGGTCATCACCGCTGTGCTGGCGATCATCGAGTTCGGCGCGGCCTATCACGCGCTGAACATGCCTGCCGATGTCACGACCAGCCTGATCCGCCCGCTCGAAGCAATTGCCGCGTTAGTCTGGGCGCTGCTGCTCACGGCGGCGACGTGGGTGGTTGCCTGGTTCCGCGAGCGCAACCTGCGCACGAGCGTGTTTGTGCTGGTGGCCTTCATTGTCTACAGCGTGGCGCGTTTGCTGGTCTTCACCCGCGCCGATTACGATTACAATCGCCTACGCTTCTTAACCGTCGTGACTATCCTCATTTTGATCGCTGCGGTTGTTTATTTGTGGCGTCCGGTGGTGCGGCGGACGCGGCCTACGGAGAAAATTGATGAGCGCCAATCCCAAGATTGAACAACTACGCGAGCTGCGTGAACAGAGTCAGGAAGGCGGGGGCGAGGAACGCATCCAGCGCCAGCACGAAGCCGGACGCAACACCGCGCGCGAACGCCTCGACATCCTGCTCGATCCCGGCAGCTTTCGCGAACTGGATGCTTTTGTCAAGCATCGTTCGCACGATTTTGGCATGGAGCGAAATCGCTACTCCGGCGACAGCGTAGTTACGGGCTGGGGGACAATCAACGGGCGGCTGGTCTACGTCTTTTCGCAGGACTTCACGGTCGTCGGCGGCACGTTGAGCGAAGTCGCCGCCGAGAAGATCGTCAAGGTGATGGACATGGCGATGAAGACAGGCGCGCCCTTGATCGGCCTGAACGACAGCGGCGGCGCGCGCATTCAGGAAGGGGTGGTCAGTCTGGGCGGCTACACCGACATTTTCCTGCGCAATACGCTTGCCAGCGGCGTGATTCCGCAAATCAGCGTGATCATGGGGCCGTGCGCGGGTGGGGCGGTCTACAGCCCCGCGCTGACCGACTTCATCTTCATGGTCAAAGACACGAGCTATATGTTCATCACCGGGCCGGATGTGGTCAAGCAGGTGACACACGAGGATGTGACTTTCGAGCAACTGGGCGGCGCGAATATCCACGCCAGCAAGAGCGGCGTCTGTCATATGGTTGGCGAAAACGAAACGCAAACGCTGCTGCTCGTGCGCGAAATGCTTGGCTACGTGCCGCAGAACAACATGGAGGATGCGCCGTTCGTGCCGACGAAGGACGATCCGCTGCGCGCTGACCCCGAACTCGACATGATTGTGCCGGACAGCCCGAATAAGCCCTACGACATGAAGGACGTGATCAACCGGATTGTCGATGATGGCATCTTTTACGAGATTCAGCCGGATTTTGCCGCCAACATCGTCGTTGGCTTCGCGCGCCTGGGCGGGCACAGCGTCGGCATTGTCGGCAATCAACCGATGGTGCTGGCGGGCGTACTCGACATCCATGCCAGTAACAAGGCGGCACGTTTTATCCGCTTCTGCGATTGCTTCAATATTCCGATCATCACCTTTGTCGATGTCCCTGGCTACATGCCCGGTACGGCGCAGGAGCACAACGGCATCATCATGAGCGGCGCGAAGCTGCTCTATGCCTACTGCGAGGCGACGATCCCCAAGCTGACGGTGACGACGCGCAAGGCTTACGGCGGCGCGTACTGCGTCATGAGCAGCAAGCATATGCGCGGTGATCTCAACCTCGCGTGGCCGACGGCGGAAATCGCGGTGATGGGGCCGGAAGGCGCGGTCGAAATCCTCTATCGGCGTGAACTGAAGAAATCCGATGATCCGGCGGCGCTCAAGGATGAACTGGCGAAGCAGTATCGCGATAAGCTGGCGAATCCCTACGTTGCTGCCGAGCGCGGTTACATCGACGACGTGATCGAGCCGCGTGAGACCCGCGCGCGTCTGATCAACGGGCTGGAAGTGTTCCAGAACAAGCGGGACAACAATCCGCCCAAGAAGCACGGCAACATTCCGCTATGATTGCCGCTCCTGATTTGATCGGCCTGCGAGCCTATCAGCCGGACGATTTGGCGCGTGTGCTGCGCTTCGTGGGGGAGTGCTGCGCGCAAGCGGATTGTGGTTGCCTGCATCCCGGCGATGTCGTGCATCATATGAGCAGTTCGCTGCGCGGGCGCGATCAGGATCAGTATGTTTATGTCTACGAGGTGGATGGGATGATTCAGGCGCTTGTCCTGCTCTCGCTGGCGCGTCACGGCAGCATCGAGGCCGTGATTCACCCGCAGCCGCGCGGCGGCGATCTGGAACGGCGCTTGTTCGCATGGGCGCAGGTGCGCGAACAAGCGATCCTGCGGGCGGCAGGCAGCACTCATCCAGT
>DASZXN010000534.1:0-4352 GCA_035545875.1 Phototrophicaceae bacterium | reverse complement strand
CGTGGGCGGCGGTATCTACACCAAAGCCGCTGACGTGGGCGCTGACCTCGTGGGTAAAGTCGAGGCTGACCTGCCCGAAGACGATCCGCGCAACGCCGCCGTGATCGCTGACCTCGTGGGCGACAACGTGGGCGACTGCGCGGGTATGGCTGCCGACATCTTCGAGAGCTACGAAGTCACGATTGTCTCCGGCCTGATCCTCGGCCTCGCGCTGGCGACGGTCACGCGCAGCCCCATCTGGATCGTCTTCCCGCTGGTCGTGCGCGGCATCGGCGTGCTCAGTTCGATCATCAGCACCTATCTGGTGCGCTCGTCGTCCGGCAAGGACGCGCTGCACGCGATTACGCGCGGCTTCTACAGCGCCGCCGCCATCAGCGTGACGCTGTTCTTCCTGATGACGCTGTTCTACATGCACGACTCGAATATCGATAACGGCGGCGTGATCTGGCAGCCGTTCGCGGCGGTGGTCGTCGGCATCATCCTCGCCATCGTCATCGACCGCGTGACCGCCTACTTCACCGACACCGAATTCGGCCCGGTGCAGGAAATCGCGCGGAACACGCAAACCGGCCCCGCCACGACCATCCTCAGCGGTCTGGCGAACGGCATGGAGAGCAGCGTGTGGGCGATCCTCGTGATCGGCGGGAGCATCCTCGCCAGCGTGATCATCTTCACTCTGTTCCCAATTAAGGACAATACCGGCGCGCAGATTGTGGACAGCTTCACGGCCATCCTCTACGGCGTCGCCATGACGGGCATCGGCATGTTGACCCTGACGGGCAACAACGTCTCGATGGATGCGTTCGGCCCCATCTCCGACAACGCGCAGGGCGTGGCGGAACTGGCGGGCGAGAGCGAAGGCTTCGGCGGCGAGACCCTCAACTCGCTCGACGCGGTGGGTAACACGACGAAGGCCATCACCAAAGGTATCGCCATCGGCTCGGCGGTGATCGCGGCGGTCTCGCTGTTCGGCTCGTTCCTGACCGATACGCGCGTCGTGCAACTCGGTCTCGGCGTGCCGCTGCAAAACACACTGTTCGGCACGGGCATCAACATTTCACAGCCAATTGTGTTCATCGGCTTCCTGATCGGCGGCGCGCTGATCTTCCTGTTCAGCAGCCTGCTGATCCGCGCCGTCAACCGCGCGGCCTTCAAGATGATCGGCGTCGTGCGTCGCCAACTGCGTATCCCCGGCATTCTGGAAGGAACCAAGACGCCGGACTATGCCGAGTGCGTCGGTATTTCGACGCAGGCGGCGCAGCGTGAACTGCTGCCCATCGGCGTGGTCGCCGTGCTGACGCCGATTGTCGTCGGCTTCCTGCTGGGCGCTCCCGCGCTCGGCGGCTTCCTCGCGGGCATCATCCTCACCGGGCAGTTGATGGCGGTGTTCATGGCGAACGCGGGTGGCGCGTGGGATAACGCCAAGAAGTACATCGAGGATGGTCACTACGGCGGCAAGCGCTCCGACCCGCACAAGGCGGCAGTCGTCGGTGATACGGTCGGCGATCCCTTCAAGGATACGGCTGGCCCGGCGCTCAACCCGATGATCAAGGTCGTGAACCTGGTCGCGCTGCTCTCCGCGCCGCTGATCGTCTCGGCAGCCGCGCCCACCACGCCGGATAGCTCGCGCATCATCATCATCGTCGTGATGATCGTCCTGCTGGCCGTGATCGGCTGGGCGATTATGCGCAGCAAGCAGGAAGATACTGAAACACAGGAGATGGAGAAGGCCGTCGCCAGCGCCAGCAGCGGCGACTAAGTTCAGGTGCGGATTAGGTAACCTCAGTTTCGGATAGGGTCTGTCCGTAGGGGCACGACATGTCGTGCCCCTACAAAAACCTTCCCTCAAAATTTGCTATCCGAAATTCAGGTTAGGTAGGGACGGAAGCAGCGCGCTGCGTCCCTACGGAGAAACGCTATATTTGCAGCGACGGACACAGCACGCTTGTGGTGTGTCCGTTTTTTATCGCTCGATAGGCATGGAACCGGTTACGGTTGTGCCCACACCCTCGACGCTGGGAAGAATCAGGCCGACATACGGCTCCTGCACCCGAACGCGCGCATCGACGGATGCGGATTGCCGCAACTGCCGCAGCGTCTCCAATTCAAGCTGCTCAAGCACCCCAGATCACCGTGAGCAGTGTGAATATGGGCGGCGCTGCGGTTTTTCGTTAGAAAAGCGTGTGAATACCATGTTATAATCCATCCAGAAAGATTTCAGTCGCTACAATGTATTCTTACGAAAGATAGTTTGGAAAAGATGCGCTGAAACCTGGGAGGTGACGTTGTTTTCAGAAATGCTTGATGTCGCACTAGGGCTGATCATTCTGTTCACGGTATTGAGCATCACCGTGTCCGCCCTGAACGAATTGATCAGTTCCTTCCTGAAACGGCGCTCCAAGAATCTGATCAGTTTTCTGGAGTCGCTGCTGACCGGCACGAACCTCAACGTCAGTGACATTTTCCAGGAAACGGTGCTTCAGCCGCAAACCGTCAACGGCAAGGAAACGCCATCCTACATCAAAGCCGCTGATTTCTCGGTCGCCATCCTTGACCTGCTCAACCGCTATCCCACCGACAATACGCTGCAAGTGCAGGCCGTCTCGCCCAGCGAAGGCCAGCAGATCGACGCGGATCGCTGGCGGGCGATGGCGCAGCAGCTTCCCCCGGACGCGCCGCTGCGCAAGGTCATGATGACGACCATCGCGCAGGCGGAGGACGACGTTAAAAAAGCGCAAACGCTGCTCGAAAACTGGTTCGACAGTTCGATGGAGCGCGTCTCCGGGCTGTACAAAGCGCAGACGCAGCTTTTCGTGCTCGGTCTGAGCATCATCCTCGTTCTGCTGATGAACATCGACACGATCACGATTGCCAATTCGCTGCTGGAAAAGCAGGGCGTCGAAGCCGGCTTATCGTCGTCAGGGCTGCTCAACTCGGCGGTCGTCAGCAGCGCTCAGGACGTAATCATCCCGCCGAGCGACACAACGCCGATCCCACAGTCAACTGAGACGGTTGGCGGCGTGAGCCAGACCAGCACGGTAACGACGGGCAACGCCCAGACGATCACGCAAATTTACGATACGCTGATCTCGAAGCTTGCCCTGCCGATTGGCTGGCCGGATTCGGTGCAGCCCGCCTCGGACGCGCTCGGCATCCTGTTTTACCTCCTCAGGAAAATCATCGGGCTGGGCGTGACGGTGTTCGCCATCTCGCAGGGCGCGCCCTTCTGGTTCGACCTGCTTAACAAGCTGACCAACCTGCGCTACGCCGGGAAACCGCCGGATCAGACCGCCGACGCGCAGTCGGCATCGTCGGGCATCGATCCAACCGTGCTGGCCTTGATCAATCAGCTTCAGGCTTTCAACAACGCGCTCGTGACGCAGAACAACGCCAACGCGCAGCCCAGTCTGCCGCTGCCGAGCACACCAACGCTCCCGCCGACGACGCTGCCGACCACCACGACCACGCCGACAGCACCGACCGATACGACGGCCATCCCGCACGATCCGCTGCCGACCGACACGGCGAATACGAGCAATCTCCCGTCGATCCCGGTCGATACCAGTACGTCGCCGTTCGCGTCGCCCGCCAATACCACCTCGCCGTTTGGGACTTCAACGACGCCCGTAACCGCGCCGACCACCGATACGACCAGCGCGCCGTCGATCCCGACGGACACGAGCACAACGTCCGTGACCGCGCCAGACAGCGACGAACCGGCTATCGCGCCGCCCGAAACCACGCCTGTGACGACCTCGACACCAGCGGATACGACGCCAGCGGCTTCGCCCGCCCCGCCGCCGAAGCCTGCCACGCTGCCCGGCGAGCTTCCCGCCGCGAGTGTGCCCGCTCCCGCAGCGCAGGAGGCGGCGACCACGCCGGGCGCGCTGCCGCTCGACCCGATCCCTCCGGCGGTCGAGAACGACGAGAATCCGGCGGATCAATCGCCGAACGGGTAAGCGGTTTTTGCGGTTTCAGGGAAAGATACGAGGACGATCTGATGATCGTCCTCGATTTGTTTCTATTGATCCTGAAACAGATTGAGGACGTAATCAATCGACAAGCCCTGCGCTTCGAGGTGCGATTTAAGCTTCTGGCGCGCATCATGCAGGAGCTTGTAGAGCGCGTTGCGATTGGTGTTCATCTGCTCGGCGACGACTTCGAGCGGAACGCCGCGCACCACCACCGCGATCAGGGCTTGCTGCTGGCGCTCGGTCAGCACGTCGTCGAGCGTGCGCTGAATTTTGGCAAGCACCTCGTCACGCTCGGCGGCGCGCTCTGGGCTGGGTGGCTTGGTACTGGCGACCGGGTTGGAGGTCAGCGGCAGCAGATCGCCGTTAGCGGTCATCTCG
>DASZXN010000533.1:0-5551 GCA_035545875.1 Phototrophicaceae bacterium | reverse complement strand
TCAGTATCGGGGGCAGTTTCTCAGCAACATGGTTCTTACCCAGCTTGCCACGCTGCCTTACGTGATCGCAGGAGCCGCCGTGCTGATCTTTGGGACGAACGGCCTGTATTTCCTGCCGGTCGCCATGCTGTTCTCGTTTATCAAAGCGGTGCTCGATTCGTGGGTGCTGCTGATCGAGATCAATCGCTAGCCTGATCCCTCTCCGACTTCAAGACTGAGGGCAGGACATCTGCATTGTGATCTTGTCGGGACGAGACTGGTCTCGTCCATTTGCAGCAAATTCGAGAGATAACGGACGCGACAGGCAACCGAAGGTTGCACCGCGTCCCTGCGTGGTTAACGCGAACTCACGTGGACATGCGAATCGTGATGTAGCGGCGCATGTTCTCGTACCGGTAGGTGCGCCAGGGGCGATGCGCGCGCTCGAAGGCTTTCGAATCCATGATCAGGAAGTTGAGCACGTGCAGCGTGCGCCGACCGATGACCTGCGCGCGGCTCTCGACGGGCGCGGGCGTTTCCGGCTCAAGCATGATCTGGTGGGCGGCACGGCGCAGCAGCCGTTCTTTGGCTTTAGCCTGCTGGGACGCCGTAACCATCGTGTTGAATTTCAACTGCCGAGCGGCATCAGCATCGAATTGCTGATCAGTTAATTCCGGCATAACCGTGTGCAACCTCGCTCAAACGATGGCTTTCATCCAGGCGACGACGTAAGTTCTCACGCGCATAGTATAGCCGACTTTTGACCGTTCCAACCGGGCAATCGAGAATCTCAGCAATTTCTTCTAAACTGAGGGCGCTGAGGTAGTGCAGTACGATGACGACGCGCTGGTTGAACGGCAGTTCGCTGATGGCCGCGCGCACCTGCTGCTGGACTTCGCTGTTCTCAGCCAGTTGATCAGGAGCGTGCCACGACGGAGACATCAGGTGATCGACGAGCGCTTCCAGCGAAATACGGCGCTTCTGGCGGCGCGAAATCCACGTGTAGCTCAGGTTGACGGTGACGCGGTAAAGCCAGGGCGCGAGCGGCAGCGACAGATCGATTCGGTGGGCGTACTGATGCAGTTTCAGGAAACAATCCTGAGCGATGTCTTCGGCGACGGCGTTATCGCGCGTGATCGCCGCTGCGGTGCGGTAGACCTGCGCGTAATAGCGATCAAATAAAGCGCCGAGCGCATCGAGATCATTGCCGCGCAGATGCTCGATGAGAGTCGCGTCGCTGAATTCTTCAGATGTCAAACTCATAGGAGACTCCGAATCGTAAGCTGCCGGGAGACAGCTTTTCAATAATTAGTCCTGGAACGCAGCGTGCATTTAATTTAACAAAGTTTGCCGAAATTCATAGACAACTTTATTTATACATTCGTTAGGCAGTTTCAACAAGTATCTTTCTCAAATTCATTTATGGACATGGGCAAAATGAACAGAAACGCGCAAATTTCATACCGGGGCGCACAGATTATTGCGCGCCCCGGTATCCATTCGGGTTCAACCGCCATTGTTTTGGTCGGATGACTGGGTTTGCGTGACGTTCACCTGCCCGGTCGATACCTGACCGTCGGCATTCTCGGCGCGCAGCGTATACGTGACGTTGGGCGAATTTGCGGGCACGGGCAGTTGCAGCGATCCGCTGGGCGGCAGTTCGATGTAGAGCGTGGTCGGGCCGTTCTGCTGATTGGCAAGCAGATCGACACTCGCCGCGTTGCCCGCATCCCACGTGAGGGTCGTCACGCCGCCCTGCGGCGCGGTCGCGGACTCCGCTGAGAAATTCTGAATCTGGTCGCCGGTGATGGTCGGCTGCGAGGCTGCGGTCGTCTGGGTGGTATTGGTGTGAACGGTTTCGGCCTGCGTCTGCTGCGCATTGCTCGGCGCGAGCACAACCTGACCGACAATCGGGATGATCAGGTCTTTCTGGTCATAAACCGCGCCGCTGACCGCATCGCTCAGTATCATACGGAAATCGACCGTATCTTTGGACGGTGTGGCGCGCGGGATAATATCGCCTTGCCCCTGTGAAGGCAGCCAGAGCGAGACGCGCGGCGGCTCGACTGAGACGGCGCTGCCGTCCGGCATGACTTCCTCGAAGTGAATCACGGTGTTCGGCTGGCGGTTGGCGACTTGCCAACTGACGATCAAATGGGTGTTGCTCTGGACAATCTGGTTGATGTCGAGCGCCTTCGCCATCGTCGTGAATGAGACGATGCTCGGCGCGGTCTGGGCGGACGCTGCGTAGGGGATGGTCAAAAACTGCTGATCGACGATGCCGCCCGTATTCGTCTTGAGCGTCAGGCGATAGGTCGGCACGCTGAAGTCCTGCGGCAGCGCCACCGTGATTTTCTGCGCGCCGCTCAGCGGCAGGGTTTCATTCTTACCGAGGACGGTCGTCCAGCCGCTTTGAATGAACGCATCAATGACGATGCGATACTGGGCGCTGGTGTTGATCGTGTGCCACGCGAGCGTGATCTGTGCCGTGCCCGCTTCAACGTCGGCATAGTTGAGCGAGGTCGCGTCCGTCGTGAAATCGACGATGGCTGGCAGCAGCGACCCGGACTGCTGGCTCGGCGCGGCAGCCGCCGCTCCTGCCAGTGTGAGCAGCAGTAACCCAATCAGTGAAAGTTTGACGGCGCTCCCAACCATTCCGCGCTCCTTTGGATTCCGCATCACAGACCCGTTCATTAGTATCATAGTGAACGTAGCAAACTTACGCAATCACTTTCTTCACGAAAGGATCATCGGAATGGATGTGCAGCGCTGTGGCTGGTCGGGCAGCGACCCGCTTTACGTCAGCTATCACGACGAGGAATGGGGTGTTCCCGTTCACGACGACAACAAGCTGTTCGAATTTCTGGTGCTGGAAGGGGCGCAGGCCGGCTTAAGCTGGTCAACGATTCTGCACAAGCGCGCGAATTATCGCGCCGCTTTCGCCAACTTCGACCCAGCGCTGGTCGCGCAGTACGATGATGCGAAGATCGCGGAACTGCTGCAAAACCCCGGCATCGTCCGCAATCGGCTCAAGGTCAACGCCGCCGTGATCAACGCGCGCAAGGTGCTGGAAGTGCAGGCCGAGTATGGCAGCTTCGACCAATATCTGTGGAGCTTCGTCGGCGGCAAGCCGATCCAGAATCACTGGGGTTCGCTCAAAGAACTGCCCGCCGAAACCGAGCTTTCGCGCCAGATGAGCAAAGCCCTGAGCAAGCGCGGCTTCAAGTTCGTCGGCTCGACGATTTGCTACTCGCTGATGCAGGCGGTCGGCATGGTCAATGATCATACGATGGACTGCTTCCGGCACGCGCAGCTTGCAGAATAAAAACAGCCTCCGCTATGGGAGGCTGTTCGTCTAAACGAGGGCTGCTTGCTAACGACTATGACGCCGAGGGCGCGATGGCGCAGCGACCACCGTCAAAGGTGAACGTATACATCTTGCCCGCGTCGCGCAAATCCGGCGAGATGAAGGACAGCGTTTTGCCGTCGCTGAGGGCGTAGAGCGTGTTGTTGAAGCTGCCCGTATTGATCGGCTGATTGACGCCGGTTTCGAGCGCTTTGGCGAGCGCTGCTTCGATTTGATCAGCGCTCACGGCGAAGCTGAACGTGCCGTGTCCGTCGAGATCAATGCGCCAGTCGCTGACGCCGCCTGCAACCGTGCAGTAGAGCGCGTCCGGCGCGCCTTCATCGTAGGCGTTGATGCGCCCATCATTGATTTTTCCAACGCAGGGCGCGACATGCCCACCGCCCAGGATATGTTCGAATTCCTGCCAGGTGTAGGTCTCGCCCAGGTAGGTGACCATACCGCTGTTAGGGTCGAGCGAGTTGATCGCTTTGGCGTTGGCAATGGCTGTGCCATCCTCAGCGCAAATCTGACCATCGCCGATGACCAGCGTGTCGCCATAACTTTCGTTGGTTTCGCCGCCGGAGATCATATCCGGGACGTGAGCGTGGTCGCCGACGATCACGGTGTCGTCGCCGCCGCCCATGTTGATCGTGCCGTCGATATTCGCGCCGCTGTGCGCGTAGAAGGTGTCGTTACCATCACCGAGATCAGCGGCAATCGGCGGGTCAATCGTGCCCGAAACATCGACGTGCTGATCGCCTGAGCCACCCTGAATGCCGACATCGCCAGCCTTGATCGTGCCATCGACGGTAATGTTGCCATCGCCGTCCATGTAAACGCCCGTACCGTCAGATTTCACCGTGCCGGACGCATCAACGGTGACGTCGCCGCCGCCATTCACGTAGATACCCGTGTTGCCGCCCTTGACGATGCCTGCGTTTTCAATCTCCGCGTCGCCATTCACGTAAATACCCGCGTTGCCGCCCTTGATCTTGCCGAGGTTGTAGATCACGCCATCCTGGACGATGTAGATGCCGTCATTGCTGCCGCGAATCTTGCCGAGGTTGTAGACTGCGCCGTCGGATTGCAGATAGAGGCCGTCGTTCTGGGCGTGGATAACGCCGCCGTTGATGACGAAGGCGTCGCCTTCCACATAGGCGCCATCGTTCTGACCGTGAATACGACCTGCGTTGACGATCAGGGCTTGACCGCTGATCCAGACACCGTTATCGTCCCCATGAATGTGTCCGCCGCTGCCGTTGAAGACCGCGCCATCGCCGTTCAAGTAAACGCCGTTGTTAGTGCCCGTGATCTTGCCGATATTGAAGACCGCGCCGTCGCTGCCGAGGAAAACGCCGTTGTTGGACTCGCCGACGATCAGGCCAGAGTTGAAAATCGCGCCGCTGCCAACCTGGACTCCATCAATGTTACCCTTGATCTCACCCTGATTGCCGACGATGCCATGTCCGCTGATATAAACACCCTCATAGCCTTTGCCGTTGATCAGACCGGAGTTGAAGACCGAGCCGCTGCCCATGTAAATGCCATTGACGTAGCCCTTGACTTCACCTGCGTTGACGACGAGACCATGATCATCGATGAAAATACCGTTATAGCCCTGACCTTCGATCTTGTCGGCATTAAAGACGAAGCCGTCGTCGCCGATGTAGACGCCGTTGACATCACCCTTGATCAGGCCGTCGTTGAAGACGTGACCATCATCGCCGATATAGACCGCGTCGTTGCCTTCGCCAATAATCTTATAGGCGTTGAAGACCGTGCCGTCGTCGCCAATGTAGACGCCGTAGTTATAGCCTTTGATCTCGCCGAGGTTGAGGACGTGACCGTCGTCGCCGATGTAAACTGCCGTATCCTTGATGCTCATGATCTGGCTGAGGTTGACGACGTGACCATCGTTGCCGATGTACACGCCATTACTTTTCTCGCCTTCGATCAAGCCGCTGTTGATGACCTGGCCGTCGCCGCCGATGGATACGCCGTCCTGTTTGCCTTCAACCAGACCGCCGTTGAACACCCAGCCATCACCCAGATTGATACCATTGCTGTGATCGCCGATGATCGAGTTGAGGTTGATGACCTGGCCGTAGTTTTCAATCGATACGCCGTTTTGGTTGCCTTCGATGTTACCCGCATTGAAGACCTGACCGCTCTGGCCGATGTAGATGCCGGTATCGCCACCCGTGATCCCGCCGAAATTGGTGACGC
>DASZXN010000532.1:0-2847 GCA_035545875.1 Phototrophicaceae bacterium | reverse complement strand
CGAGGGAGTTTTCAGAAACCCTCTCAGGGCGAGAGACTTAAAATCCTGCTGACCCGTTGTTCTCCCTTCTCCCTGAGGGAGAAGGGCTAGGGGATGAGGGCAAAAACACACCGGCTCAATCCTTAAGTTGATGTGAATGGGGGTGTTCAATTGAACGCCCGTTTTTTGATTTAACGTGAATTATGGATACGCCGCAGCGGGAACCGGTTTTTCCCTGGTAGGGGCACGACATGTCGTGCCCCTACGATAAAATTCTTCGCTCAAAATCGTTATCCATAACTGGCGTTGATTTACTTGCCGAGCTTAGTGCTTGAAGTGGACGAAGATGCGCCCGAAGTTCTTGTCGTCCTTCTCGACGCGGTGATACATGGCGCGGATGTGCTTCTGATCGAGGAAGCGCAGCACCTTTTTCTTGAGCGCGCCCGATCCTTTCCCCGGAATGATCTCGACCAGGTCGATCTTCTTATCGACTGCTTCCTGCATGATACGGTTGAGTTCGACCTCGATCTGGTCGCCCTTGTTGTAAATGTCGTGCAAATCCAGCTTGAGCTTTGCCATCGCTTACGCGCCGTTCTGGAGCGTTTGCAGTTCCGCGTCGGCGGCAGCGAACGCATCGGCGGCGACCTGCGCGCTGGGCAGTTCGGTGGCGACCTTGTTCTGCAAACTGTGCGAGTTGCAGGCGAACTCAAAGTTCGTCCAGCCCGTATGCAGCGCCGAGAGGCCGTTATTGATCAACTGCACCGCGTCGCGCAGGTTGGACGAAGCCTGCAAATCGGCTTCAGGGATAAAGACCGTGTTGGGAATATCCGGCACGGTCGTGATACTGCATCCCTGCGTCGTGCCGGATTTCTGCACGTCCTGCCAGTATTGCAGCAGCAGCGTGCTCGATCCGCGCGGCGACGTTACGTCGTCGATGATGTCAAAGAGCGCCGGAAGCTGTTTCTTGATGTCGGCCTCGGTCTGTGCGTCGGTGGCGGTCGTCGGCTGAAGCGTGACGTTGCTCTGCAAGGTGACGACAGGCGTGCCCGGCGCGGGAGTCGGCGGCACGGCGGTCGGTTGAGCGGCGCTGGCCGTCGTCGGGGCGGCAGTCGGCGGCTCCGGCGTGACGGTTGGCTGGAGCGCCTGCGCCTGCGTCAGCTTCAGTTGCAAGGGGTCGAGCGCTTGCAGGGCGGGCAGAAGCGTCTGGAAGGTCTGCTGGGCTTCGGCAGCGCCGAATTTCGCGCCGTTGTTGCAGGCGGCGTCGTAGGCGGCTTTCGCGCTGGCGAGGCTGGCCTGCGCGCCGTTCAGTTGATCGACAATATCGGCGATGTCGGGATAGCTGTGTCCATCGACCGGATCAAGCTGGTAGGGGGCAGGATTGTTGAAAAAGCCGATGCAGCTTAAGGGCTGGTTCTGAATCACGTTGAGCAGGTCGGTTTGCAGGTTGCGCGTGTCGTCGCGGACGAGGGTATAGCGCTGGTTCACGTCAGCGACGAGGGTGGCGTGTGACTTACTGCTGCCGAACAGGGAGGCTTTGATGTCCGCGCGCGCCAGATAAACGACACCCAGCACGAGCAGCGAGACGAGCAGGCCGAGCAGGATGCGGACGCTGCGCCCGGTCGGTGCGCGCCTGCCGAGCTTGCCGTCTTCTTCAATACCGCGCAGCAGTTCGATGACGTGTTCTTCCTGCCCGCGATTGATCGCCTGCTCGACGGCCTTGTACATGCCGAGCGCGTAAGCGGCAGCGGCGCGCACGCTGGCGTCCTTGTCTTTCTGATAAATATCGACCAATGGCTGAACCGCGTCGGCGGCTGCGGCTTCGCCCAGAAAATAGGCCGCTTCGCGCCGCTTGCTCGCGCTTTTCGAGGCAAGCTGGGTGATCATCGCATCGATTTTTTCTTCAAGCGCGCTGGGAGACGCCTGTGAATCCGCCATAAAGGTTCCTCAATGTGAAAGTCATCAGTGCTGAGTGCTGAGTACTAAGAGCATCACCATTAAAATGAGTATAAGGTTGATTTTGTCCCGCCGGAGGTTCAAAATCTCCGGCTGCCCAACCCAAGCCCACTCAAGTGGGCTGATTTGCAGCCGTCTTTAGACGGCTTGAATTCCTAGCCAGAGACTTCGAGGCTCTGGCGATGCTGGAAATCGTGTCGCAAAACTTTAAACAGCAATGCTCGGAGTGCTGGGTCAAAAAGTTGCAACTGATTCCATTGGTTTTAACTCAGCACTCAATCCTCGTTATTCATGACTTTCTAACTATACGGCAAGTTGGCAAAGATCGAAAGTAAGGCTTTTTCACACAGGATCGTCTAGACCACATTGGTATAATGTGGTCTTATCATCACGTCAGGACTCAATGGTACTTTACGAATAATTTATCCGCTGGAGCGCGGCAGACCATGTTAAGCACGAATTTGACGATCCCACTGGATCGAGACAGTGAAGAACCGATCTATCGCCAGTTGATCCGCCACATTCGTGCGCAGGTCGAGAGCGGATCATTGTCAGCAGGGACACGGCTGCCTGCCAGCCGTGATCTCGCCCGCCAATTGAACATTAGCCGCATCAGCGTGGTCAATGCTTACGCCGAACTGCGCGCCGAGGGTTATCTGAGCGCTCACGCGGGACGCGGGACGTTCGTCGCGGGCGACCGCGATACGTCCGCGCCGCCGCCGCCCGCCGCGCACCCGGCAGCCACCGCGCCCGCCACCGAGCAGCAGGCGCTCCCGGATCGCTCGATCCGCGAGATGATGCGGCTGGCGCGCAAACCGGGCGTGATCAATTTCAGCACGGGCGCGCCGCCGCCGGAATTCTTCCCGGTGCAGCATCTGCGCGACGCGATCAACACGGTGCTTGACCGCGACGGAT
>DASZXN010000531.1:0-1977 GCA_035545875.1 Phototrophicaceae bacterium | reverse complement strand
CCCGCGCCAATAAAGGTAATTTTCGACATGGAATAAGCCTTTTCACATGCGCCAAGCGAATAGGCAGCGATCATAGCGAGGTCAGGAAAGAAGGCAAGAGAAAAGCATGAACGCAAAGGCGCAAAGACGCAAAGTTTATTGGTCGTGGTCTAAATCGAACGGATAGATAGTCGATGGAAAAACAGACAAAACGCCATACTTGGTTTCCGATCTGCTGCTGCTCAGACCGCTCGAACTTCGGCAAGCCGCTTGCGCGAGTGCTCGTCATCCCAGCAGACAGCAGCTTCCCAGGCAGCCCACGCTTGCGCAGCGATGTCGAGTACCTCGTCGTCGAGACCAGCAGCATTGTGGGGCAGCACCAGGTCGAGGTCGGGAACATCGACGTGCGCCTCGTCCCAGTCAATCAGCGCGACCCGCTCGGCGGTCATGCGGATGTTACGCGGGTTAGGGTCGCCATGAACGACGCAGGTCTGCCGTCCGACGAGCCGCGCCCACGCTGCTCGGCATCGAGCAACACCTTCAGGCGGCATCGCGCCGAGATCGACCCGCGTCCCAGTCTCAGCGTGCAGGAAGTCGGTCGATCCGCGCCAGCCCGGACGCTGCGACCATCCCGGAGTCAACTGATGTAGCTGGCGGAGTGTATCAGCCACGCGACGCCAGTCGGCCTCCGTCTCCGGTGGTCTGCCCTCGATGTAGGTCATCACCACCACACCATCAGCGAACAGGCGACCATCTGTGGTCGGGATCGGCACCGGCACCGTCAGACCTGCACGGTCGAGGTGCTGGAGAAGCTCAGTTTCCCACGCGAGATCCGCGTCGCTTCTGACACCGAGGCGACCGACCGCAAGGTGCCCATTGACGCGCACCGACCAAACGTCGTTGGCTACTCCCCCAGCGAGTGGTTCGATGCGAACGATGTCGTTCCCCCACTGCTTGAGTGCCTCCCATCCCATAGACGACCCTTCCCCTTCACAGATCGCAAGATCACGACCGTTTTATCGTTAAAGCACAGGAACTTTCAGGTAATCTTCCGGCACGAACAGCGAGCCTTCGGTCGTCCCCTGCGGCGCGACTTTTTGCAGCCGAGCGTCGAGGTCTGCGGCGCTGATTCGTCCAGCGAAGTAGTCGTTAAAGATGCTCACAACCTGCCGCACGATTTTTGCGGATTCGTGGACGAACTCCAGCCGGAAATCCACGATGCCGCTGGCGATCATCGTGTCGAGATGCTTGCTGGCGACCTGCGCTTCCGCTCCGAACACGGTATTCCGGCAGCCCACGTCGGCCATGACCGGATGCTCGCGCCCTTGCGCATCCCGCAGCGAAACCTGATGTTTCTCACATGGATGCCCACAGTCGAGATAGCTCGTGCCGTTCGAGAGGAAGCGGCAAAAGACGCAGTGTTCGGTGTGAAACACGGGCAGGTGATGATAGGCGATCACCTCGAAGCGCGCGCCGCCGATCTCGCTCGCCAGCTTGCTGATCTGGTCAGCATTCAGGTCGTGCGTCGGTGTGATCCGCTCGACGCCGAGCTTGAAATAGGTGTCTGCCGATAGCTGATTGGCGACATTCAGGCTGAAATCGCCGATCAGTGGGTGCTGATGGCGGCCTTGCAGCGCTTCAACCAATCCGCCGGAGCGCACGACAATTGGGCAGTCGAGGCGCAGCAGGAAATTGACAATGCGCTGCTCCTGCGGCTTCAGGACGCGCGGGCTGGCGACGCGCGCCTCGATCCCCGCCGCTTTGATCTGCTCGACGGCAGGGCGCAGACCGTAGAGATCAAGATAGTCGAGCGTGATGCTGGCGGGCTGGAGTTCGAGCGCCACTTCGAGTTGTTCCGGCTTGCGCACCAACAGATGCAATTGAATCGCTGGCGATTTTGTTTCCGACTGGCGATCTACGTCTGCCAGCGCTTGATCGAGTGTACCAATTGCGTCGTTGGTGATGACGTTGACAAGCTGGCGCTGCTGGCTGACGAGG
>DASZXN010000530.1:0-12517 GCA_035545875.1 Phototrophicaceae bacterium | reverse complement strand
TCAGCAGGAGGAAATCAAGGAACTGCGCATTGAAATCAAGCAGACGGCTCACCAGAATTCCAACTACCGGGCGCACACTGACAACGACAAATTTGTCCTGGGCATCAAGCGCAACACTCACGCCGATACCGTCTCTAGGCGGGTACGCTCGGCAGAGGAGAAGCTCAAGCGCATTGAGGCCAACCCCATCCTCCAACCACCCGAAGACCTGCGCTTTGAAGCCGACTTTGACCCGCAGGCGCTCAAAGGCCGAATGCCGATCATTGTCTCGCGCTTGAGCAAGCGCTACGGCGACAAAACCGTGCTGGACGACGTATCATTCACGGTCAGCCAGAAAGCGCGCATCGTCTTCGTCGGCGTCAACGGCGCGGGTAAATCAACCCTGATTCGCATCCTGACCGGGTACGAATCCGGCGACAGCGGTGAGGTTTACATCAACCCGGCGGTCAAAATTGGCTATCTCGATCAGGAAGGGCGCACGCTCGACCCGGCATTGACCGTTTATGAAGCCTTCGCGCAAGGCTTGGCCGAAACCGAGAAAGCGCTAAAATCATTCCTGCTGCGCACCGGGCTGTTCCGCTACGACGACCTCGATAAGCCCGTCGGCGTGCTCAGTCTGGGACAGCAGCGCAAGTTGCAAATCGCGCGGCTGATGGCAGATGGGTCGAATCTCCTGATCCTCGACGAGCCGACCAACTTCGTCAGCTTCGACGTGCTCGAAGAACTGGAAACGGCGCTCAGACTGTTTCCCGGCCCGGTGATCGCCGCCTCGCACGACCGCCGCTTTTTGCGGCAGTTCGGCGGCGACGTGTGGGCGCTCGAAGACAGTCATCTGCTGGTTGATGGGTATGCCAAGTACGTCGAGCCGCAGCCGCAGCAGGCAGAATAATCGCGTGTAGGGGCGCAGCGCGCCGCGCCCCTACCCACCACCACAGGAGCTTGATCGATGGATTTCACCGGAAAAGTCGTCCTCATCACAGGCGCGTCACGCGGCATCGGCAAGGCGATTGCGCAGCAGTTCGCGCAAAAAGGCGCAACCGTCGCCGTGCATTACAACGCCAATCGCGCGGCGGCTGAGGAAACGCTCGCCTCGCTGCACGGCAGCAGTCATAGGATTTATCAGGCCGACATTGCCGATCCCAATGCCGTTAAGTCGCTGCTGGACAGCGTAGCTGTCGATCTGGCCGGTATCGACATCCTGATCAACAACGCAGGTGTCTATACCGATCACCCGATTGCCTCGGTCAGCTATGAGGAATGGCAGGCGCAGTGGGCGGCAACCATCGGCACGAACCTGATCGGTGCGGCCAACCTGTGCTACTGCGCGGCGCAGATCATGATTCAGCGCGGCGGCGGCAAAATCGTCAACGTCTCGTCGCGCGGCGCGTTTCGCGGCGAGCCGACCGCTCCCGCGTACGGTGCGAGCAAGGCGGGCATGAACTCGATGGGACAATCGCTGGCGCTGGCGCTCGCGCCGCATAACATTTCGGTCGTGACGGTCGCGCCGGGATGGGTCGATACCGACATGGCGAAGGATTATCTCGAAGGCGAACGCGGCGAAGGCATTCGCAATCAAAGCCCGCTCAAGCGCGTGGCGACCGCCGACGAAATCGCCTCGGTGGTGGTGTTTTTCGCCTCGGACGAAGCGTTTTTCAGCACCGGCGCGGTGATCGACGTGAACGGCGCATCGTATCTGCGCACCTAAAAGCGCTTGTCCATCTCCGCGAGCAGAACAGGTAACTCAGGCATGGTCTGCGCGCCGCCGACTCCGGTCACGCTGAAACCAGCGGCGATGCTGGCGAACAAGGCGCGCTTTTCGAGCGGCCAAGCCTGGAGTGTGCCGTAGAGAAAGGCGGCATCGTAAGCGTCGCCCGCGCCAATCGTGTCTTCGACCGCGCCGAGCATAATCGCGTCCCGATGAAACTGCCCGCCTGCATGATAGACGGTTGAGCCGCGATCTCCATCCTTGATAACGACGGTCTGAACACCCGCGCTGCGCAGTAATTGAGCCGCCAAGTCCTGATTTTGTACAAAGGTGAGATTCAGCGCTTCGCCGCTATCACAAAAGAGAATATCGACGTAAGGCAGTACATCTTCTAAAGCGAGCAGCCAGGGGGCAGCCATAGAAAATGTAGGAAACTGCGGATCGAGCGCGGTGATCAGGCCGCGTGCTTTGGCTTCGCGGAACAGATCGACAGTCGCGCCATGCCACGCCTCTTTGAAGTGCAGGTAGCCGCCCTGATGCAGAATCCGTGCGTCGAGCAAACAATCCACTTCGTCGGACGCGAACTCGGTCGGCCAGAGCGGATGGGTCGGCAGACGATAGATCAGCGGACGCTTGCGGCTGTCAAACAGCAGCACGTAGACGCCGATCCCGCCCTGTGTACCCGCGATCCGCCGCACCGATCCGGTATCGACGCCGACACGCCGCAGCGCATCCTCGACAAACAGGCCGAGCGGATCGTCGGGCAGGCACGAACTCACGCGCACGTCGAGGCCAAGCCGCGCCAGATTTTGCACGGTGTAGCCGACCGATCCGGCAGCAGTCATATCCATCTGCGCCGGGCCATCCCAGGTTGGGATCGCATCCCAGTTCAGCGGCCCAGCCCCCTTGATAACCAGATCGATATTGAGCGGCCCAACGACCGAAACGTCACGCATCAATGGGTATCCTTCGGGAACAGCCAGTTCCAGACTTTAGCGTAGCGCGGGATATTGGCGCGCTGCGTGTCCGGGTTGATGTCACCCTGAGCAATTGCGCTCCAGTTATCACGCTTGATTGTCGAGGCGGAGAAGTGCCTGAAGTGTGCGCTCGTCGCTGATAATGGCATTGAGGTAGCCGCCGCGCACCGCGCCGAGCAGCGGTGCGACCTTATCGTCGCCCGCCGCCACGCCAATCGAGAGACTGGCGGCGCGCAGATGATGCAAGTCGATGCCGACAATCCGCTCGGCAAAAGGCGTAGGCTGCTCCTGCCCTTTGATGTCATAGAAACGGGCGCAGATATTGCTGACGGCGTGGACGTAGACCTGCCTCAAGTCGTCCTCACGGATCAGGCCGACGCGCGCGTAAAGCTGATCGCTGGCGAGCGTACCGAGGCCAACCATATAAACATCCGCCGAGCTTGCCAGATCGAGCGAGGATTTCAGCATTGGATTGGCAGCGACGAACTCCGCCGCGCTGCCAGAGCCGAGAATCGCGGGGGCGCTGACGTAATAGGCTTGCCCACCCCAGGCGTCAGCGGCTTTGCGGACGATTTCGTTGTAGTCGATCTGCTGCGCTTCGTGACCGATGCTGCCCATCGCCTGCACGATGGTCACGTTAGGGGTGACGTGGCGTGACAGCGCATCGACCGTCTCGCGGAGCGTGCGCCCAGAGCCAAGCGCCAGCCGCATCCCCGGCTGAACGATTTCCGCCAGATAGTTGGCGGCAAAACGCCCAACCATCGCGCGCTGCGCGTCCGGTTCGGCGCTGAAGGTCGGCGCGACGATGACCGCTTTGAGTTCCGGGTAGCGCCCGCGCAGCGCGAAAGCCAGCGCGTCGAAGGCTTGATCCGGCGCGGCGATGCGAATCTGAACGATACCCAGTTCGCGTGCGGTCGAGAGATAGCGCGAGATCAGGCTGCGGGACAGCCCCAGGCTACGCGCAATCTCAGCCTGTGTCTGGTCTTCCAGATAGTAGGCGCGCGCGACTTCGACCAACCGGGCGATATAGGCGTCAGACAGTTTCACAGTAGTCATTCCACACCTGTTCATCTTAACTCTAGTGGCGCTCTGCACATTTGTCAAATCACATATGTGCAAAAATCACAGCGTAAGCAGACTCTATCGTAGCGTCTAATGAATAAAATACACAAGTGAACTGCTGTGAGCTTTCGCTGCCCCTCTTTACAAGCCCTGAAAATTCATGCTATACTGAGCAGCGTTATCATCTTTGCATGAGGAGGCGACTATGTCCAACGGAAAAGCTGTGACCCTTGTGACGACCGGTACGCCTGCTGCCCGCGCTTAAGTTCCGCTTAACACCAAGACAGGCGTACTGATTTTCAGTGACAGCCTGTTGACTCCCCGGCTGACGGTTCCGTCAGATGGTCTGGTCAACATGCAGTAGTTTCGCGGCTGGTCGTTGCGACTGGCGTTGTTGACTGATTCTGATCCATCTGAGGACATTTCTATCTTGAACGACTTCGATCAATACGAAGATTACGAAGCGCTGTTCGATCCGCTGCACAGCGACCGCAAAGCTCGCCGTCAACGCAAGCCGAAAGCGCATCACAACCCGAAAAAAGCGCAGCGCGAAGTGATCACCGAGATCGCCGCCGAAAGTAACGCCGAATCGTCGTTTCAGACGACTTACGTGCCCGGTCACTTTGAAGAAGGCTGGCTGCTCGATTCGCTGCGTCCGTTTTATGATCGCGGCCTGATCACGGACGTGCTGGCGCGCGTCAAAGGCGGCAAAGAGGCCAATGTTTATCGCTGCGCAGCGCATCCCGAAACCGGGCTGAAGCTGGTCGCGGCCAAAGTCTATCGACCGCGCATGTTCCGCAACCTGCGCAACGATAAAATGTATCGTGAGGGGCGCGAAGTGCTGACGGGCGACGGCAAAGTGATCAAGAAAACCGATCACCGGATCATGCGCGCGCTCGGCAAGAAATCGGCCTTCGGCGAGGAGGTCGCGCATACCTCGTGGCTGATGTACGAGTACACCTCACTGCAAAAGCTCTACGCGGCAGGCGCGGCTGTCCCGCAGCCGATTTCGAGTGCCGAGAATGCGCTGCTCATGGGCTACTGCGGCGACGAGAATATGGCCGCGCCTGCCCTCAGCGAAATTGCGCTGGATCGGGATGAAGCCAAACCGCTGTTCGTTGAGGCGCTGCGCAATATCGAGGTGATGCTGCAAAACGGCATCATTCACGGCGACCTTTCGGCCTACAACATCCTCTACTGGGAAGGCACGATCACGCTGATCGACTTCCCGCAGGTGACCAACACGCGCAGCAATTCGCAGGCCTACCCGATTCTGGAGCGCGACATCACGCGCGTGTGCGACTACTTCGCCAATCAGGGAGTCGGCGCGGCGCGTGATTCGCAGGCAATTCTGCGCCGGATGTGGAAGCGCTACGTCGAGCTTGACGCGAAAATTCAGGCAGCAGATTTGTCGGCGCTGATCAGCGAAGACGAAGATGATTAGCATCTCGTAGGGGCACGGCGCGCCGTGCCCCTACAGAAATTGGTTGATTAACGTGAATTATGGATACGCTGCAGCGGGAACCGGTTTTTCCCTTGTAGGGGCACGACAGGTCGTGCCCCTACGATAAAATTCGTCGCTCAAAATCGTTATCCATAACTAGCGTTGATTAGCTTACTTTGATGCAGGTGTAGGCCGAATAGAGCTTCGACGGCGCTTGATCGACTGCCTGAATCTGGAAGCCTGCCCGCTCGATCATCGGTTCGAGCAACCAGCGAAAGGTGCTGTATTCCTCGCGCAGATGCGTTTCCAGTTCGGCGCGCGTCCAGCCGATTTCCGAGGTCTTACTGGCGTGGGATAACCAATTTTCGATGACACTGTCGCTTTCACTCAAGTCGAATGAGAAGATCAGGTCGCGCAGATAGAAAATGCCGCCTGTGCGCAGCAGCCCGTTGATCCGCTGGAGTGCAACCGCCTTCCAGAAATCCGGCAGATGATGGAGCGCATGGCGCGAATAAACAAAATCTGCTGGATCGCCCTGCGGCTGATAGCTGAGAAAGCCTGCTTGAACCCATTCGACGTTGCTCAGGTTTTGCGCCGCTGCTTTTTCGCGCAGCAGGCCGAGCATGACCGGAGAGACATCGACGGCGATCACGCGGCGGCAAAACGGCGCGGCAGCTAAGGCAAATGTCCCCGTGCCCGCGCCAAGATCGACCAGCGTCGAAGCCGCGTTCAGGCCAAGCCCGCGCAGCAGAGTCAGGTCATCGGCGGGGTCGGTGCCAGCCTTGCGATCATAACCGGGCACGTAGCTTGCATCGAGGTGCTCGCTGCCTGCGTGTGCCAGTTCATCCAGAAACCAGCCGGGAGTGTTCATTGTCCTCCTGAGTTCTTCTTGACCGCAGTCCCCAGTATACGCGATCGCGCGGTCGGCGGATTAATCCGCAGAGATAGCGATGTCCTCCGGGGCGGCGCGGGCAAGAATATACTCGACCGGCTCGTCGCCGAGCGCTTCAGTGCTGTGGATCATGCCTGCCGGGATATAGACGAAATCGCCCGCGCTGACATCCTCCCAGTGCTCGTCGTTGGGGCCAAAGAACGAGCGTGCCTTGCCGGAGATCACGTAGACTGCTGTCTCGAATGGGTGATAATGGCGCTTGGATTTCGATCCTGCCGGAACCTTGCCGAAGGCCATACTCAGGCTCTGACTGCCCGTCGTCGAGGCCGAAACCCCAAACTCGCGGATCAGCCCATGATCCGATTTGTTCATGGTTTCGTTGAAGTGGATAATCACAAAATCAGACGCCATTTTTTCTCCCGATTCGCTACTTTACAATTTTGAAACATTCCGTTATTGTTATCATCATACATAATATTTTTTAGCTTTGATCAGGATACCATGAGAAACCGAAGTCAAGAGGAGAATTTCAGGCTGCTGCTGGATGCTTTCCGCCTCGCCGGAACGCGCGGACTCTCAATCGAGCAAGCCAGAGAGATCGTTTTTGGAAAAGATGCCACTGCTGGGTCGCGCACGAAAAAATTATTAGAGCGCCTGAAATCGAAAGGCGTGATCCGCACACAGATGGGTTTAGCTGGAATCGTCTACGTCATCAACGCTGGTCAGTAGTTGGGCGACCTCTACGTCGTCCCGACACCCATCGGCAACCTCGAAGACATCACCGTGCGAGCGCTGCGCGTCCTGCGCAGCGTTTCTTTGATTGCGGCTGAAGACACCCGCCACTCGCTCAAATTACTCAATCACTACAATATCCATACTCGCCTGACCAGCTATCACCAGCACAACGAGCAGTCCAAAGCCAGCGACTTGATCGCGTTTCTGGCATCCGGCGATGTCGCGTTGATCACCGACGCAGGCACACCGGGAATTTCCGACCCCGGCGCGGCGTTGATCACGCAGGCACTTGACGCGGGCATCCACGTGATTGTGCTGCCGGGCGCGAACGCGATCACGACTGCGCTGACGGCTTCCGGCCTGCCGAGCGCTTCGTTTCGCTTCTATGGATTCCCGCCACGCAAAGACGGCGAACTACGCCAGTTTCTCAGCGAGCGCGGCGTCTTTCCCGAAACGCTGATCTTTTACGAAAGCCCACAGCGCCTTATCAAAACGCTCGGCGTGATGCGTGACGTATTAGGCGACCGTTCGGCGGTCGTCGGGCTGGAACTCACCAAGCGGTTCGAGGAATACGCGCGTGGTTCCATCAGCGACCTGATCGCCCATTTCGAGCGCGAGCCGATTCGCGGCGAGGTCACGCTGCTCGTACAGGGCGCCAAATAAGGAATCATTCCAGCACTTTAGCCGCTTGGTTTGAATTTTGATAACCCTTCTCATCAAAGACTAACCAGTTTACAAATTCGTTACAATTCCTACTCAGCTTTCCCACGATTGCTTCCTACGATGAAGTCATCTTGAAGTTTTCTTCTTGTAACACGAAAGGCTCATCGTATGAAATTCGGTAAATGGTTGTTCCTACTCTGTCTTTCAGCGTTGTTCGTGCTTGTGTCTGGCGCAGTCTTAGCAGAAAGCAGCACCGCTCCGTCCGCAGTAGGCACACGTCAAGTCCAGCAAGACCCATCGCCTACGCCCAATCCCAATTGGCAGCACGATGGCAACTGGAACGGCAACGGCAATGGAAACTGGAATGGGAATGGCAACAACAACTGGAACGGCAACGGCAACTGGAATGGGAACGGCAACTGGAATGGGAACGGCAATAGTCATCACCGTCACTGGCAATGGTATCCCCCCACGACGTACACCGCGCCGCTGACCTGCACACTGGCGACCCAGCTTCAGGGCAAAGCGCAGGCCGAAGTCGCGCAGACTTACAGCAGCCTGCGCGCGGCGATTGGCAGTACCGATGTGTTGGCCGTCATGCCGCACGGCGCGATTGTCACCATTGTGAGCGGCCCGGAATGCTCCGGCGGCACCTACTGGTATCAGGTGACCTATAACGGTCAGACCGGATGGGTCACGGAAGGCGGCGCAGGCGAATACTGGCTGGAGCCAGTTCCGTCCTCCACTGCAACCGTTACAGCCGGCTAATCCGGCTGGCGTGAATAGAAGCGTCTCTGAAGGCTCCCGACGATGGGAGCCTTTTTTATGGGCTGATCAGAAAGGCCAACTCCGTCGGGAAATCGTAGCGGCGGATCGTCCAGTTCCTGCCTGCGACCAACTCATTGAACTGCGCTTCGTAATTCGCGCGCATCCCCTTGCTTTTGCCGCCGAGACTCTGCGCCGGATACGACACGAGGATGTGATCGGCCTGCACGCCGTCGAGCAAGCGCCTGCCAATCTCCTTATCGATCTGCTGCAAGCACGGGATCGCCTTGATGATCAGTGCCAGATCGACTTTTTGCTGCGGGATCGTCTGCGTCACGTCGAGCGCCCATGCCGATCCGCTCACACCGAGCAGCGGAAAAGCGTGGTTGAAGAAGTCGGCCAAATCGGTGTAAATATCGCAGGCATAGTATGCGGCATTCTCGGCCAGCGGCATGAACGGGATCGCCAGCGGATTCAGTCCGCAAGCCAGATCGAGAACCGAATAGATGGGAGAAATTTCGGCTAAAGCCGTCGCGTAGAACTGGTCGAGGATCGGCAGGCGTTCACGGGTTGAGGCGTGAGTCTGCATCAATGCGCGAGCAACGGTACGGCGTTCGTCGGGGGATGACACAGCGGCTAGCCGTTCGAGCCAAGCGGCATAATTGGGCGGATCACTCAGATACGCGCCCGCCACCTGATGCAGCCGATTCTTGGTCGCTTTGACTGCTGCTCTGAGCGATTTGTTCGCTGCTTCCGCTGCCATCTTGCGCACGAATTCCGGCGCGACGTGACGATATTTGCGACTAGCCAACACCGCGTCAACGACCTGATCGAGATCAGCCATGCGCCCTCAGGAGATCGATCACCTGGTTCATGAAGCGCAGGTTGTGGATGGTTGCCAGCCGCATGTAGAGCGCATCGCCAATGCGATAGAGGTGCTGCAAGTAACTGAGCGAATAGCCGGCGCAGGCCGCACAGTCGCAGTACGGCGAGATCGGCTCGGTATCCTTGATGTGCTTCTTATCCTCGATGTAGACGTACTCGAACCAGCGCCCCGGCGTGATCGCGGGCACATCCTTGAAGCGATAGAGCCGTCCCTTGCGCGCGTCACGGGTTGGCAAGGCGCTGTCGAAGATGCTGTAGCCGAGCCGATAGCTGTCCACGACATTTTGCGGGTGACCGATGCCGAGCGCGTGGATCGGGTACTGCGGCGGGATCAGTTCGCGCACGTAAGCGATAATATCGGTGACAAGATGGCCTGCGCCGTCGAGCGGATAACCGCCATAACCGTAGCCGTCGAAGCCGATGTCGAGCAGCGCTTCGGCACACTGTTTACGCAGCTCGCGGATGCCGCCGCCCTGCACCACGCCGAACAACAGCGGCGGTTTTTCCAGACGTTTCTGGTCAATCAGCCGATCAAATTCCTCGCGGCAGCGCTTGGCCCACTTGATCGTGCGGCGCACCGCATCAACCTGCACAGCTTCCGCGTCATCGACGTGGGTGCAGTCGTCAAGGCAGAATACGATGTCGCTGCCGTAGCTGACCTGTAGCTGGATGCTCTTTTCGGGCGTGAGGTTGTACTTCGAGCCGTCCTCGGCGTGATAGACCATGCCCTTTTCGCTCAGGCTGCCGACTTTCGGATTCTGATGCACCAGCGACCAGACCTGAAAGCCACCTGAATCGGTCACAAGCGGGTGCCGCCAGTTGGCGAAGCGATGCAAACCGCCGTGCTGCTTGATCACGGTTGAGCCGGGGTGCTGCATCAGATGAAAGGTGCTCATGACCAGCCCGGTTGTGCCGACGCTTTCCAGATCAGCGCTGTCGATGGCGCGGACGACGCCGCGCGTGGCGTCGGGCAGGAAAATCGGGAAGTCGAGCGTACCGTGCGTCAGATCGAGTGAGCGAATTGCAGAAGCAAAAGACATTTTTGAACCGCCAAGCTGACAAGATCACCAGGAATTGATTCTAATGGTCAAGCTGAAGAAACGATAGTGGCTTCACGCCGAGAAGTAGTGCAAATCGAAGGCATGGTTCATTCGGGCGAGGCGTGCCTCGCCTCTACATCTCCTCGGAACTTCCCATCCCCCACGCCGGAAGGCGTTCGAGGGCGAGGGCGAGGTCTTTCGGGAGCGGGTGTTTCGCCAGTGGATTGAGCCAGAGCTGCCCGCTCTCCGCTTTGAAGAACACGCCGCTCAACTGGCGATACTGGCGCAGAAAATCGGCGGCGTTTTTGTAACCCCGATGGGCAAAATAGTCCTCGACTTTGCGCTCGGCTAGTCCGCGCAGCGCTGTCGCCGCCTGCACGAGATCGTCCCCCGACGGCAAGCCATCGGTCAGTACGAGCAGGTTGATCGCGCTCGGCGGCATCTGGCGCGTTTTATCGGCCAGCGTGTCGGTCAATTTGCGCACGCGCGCCTCGCCCGTTTCCTGCGTGCGAATCCGGCGCACTTCGACGTTGAACTTCGTGTTCACGCGAAAGGTGACGGTGTAATCTGGCCCGCCCTGCCGCGCGTCGAACGTCTCGTACTCGACCTCGAAGCGAGACTCTTGCAGCAGCCAGCGCGCGACTTCAAGCTCGAACTGCAAATCGGCAAAGCCCTCCTGATCCGCTATGCCGCGCAGCTTGCGGCGAATTTTGACGCGATAGCGCTCGGCGAAGGTGCGCAAGCGGCGATCCGCCCTGATCCACTCGGCCAGCGGCGCATAGAGCGGATCGGACGGGCTGTCGAAAATTTCGCCGAGAATCGCGTCCGCCGTCATGCTCATGAGGGGCGCGGCGTGATCTTAATCGTATGTGTCGGTCGATCCGGCGTGTGCTGGTAGCTGAGAATCTGCGCCTCGTGGTCGAAGATGTAGGAGCCGTCCGAGACTTCGACGACCGCGCCGCGCGGATACTGGTAGCCGGGTACAAATAACTCGGTCGGCGTGCTGACCACCGGATCGTGGCGGAACTCGAACTCGAAGGTATGCGTGTCAAGCTCGTAACTCTGGCGCAGCGGCTCACCCGCAATCCGTTGAGCGTAGGGACGCACGACCGCCTCCAGAGCGCGACCGCCAGAGTGCAGGTTGGTTGGATCAGTTTGCTGATCACGGCTGAAGATCGACAGGTCTTCGTCGTTCCACAGGTCGCCATGCGCGTTGGTGTTGTCGGCGGTGTAGTTCCAAATCGTGCAGTTGAGCAGGTTGGCATCCATCGCGTCGTAGTACATGTCGAGCGCCTGAATGTGCGCTGAGAAATCGCCATCGGCAAAAGCTTTTTTGTCGTCCAGATCGAAGGGCAGGCCGAACTCGCCAATCAGCGTCGGGATGCCGCCCATGTGTTCGACCGACGCGCGCTTGAGCCTGCCCAACTGATCGGCGAAGGCTTTGGCGACGTTCTCCTTGCCGTTGATGAATTGGCTGGTGAAGAAATCGAGCGTCAGGTCGGGATTGAAGTGCTTCATGATCAACGTGATCGCGTCGTACCAGTGTCCGGCATTGACCGCGTTGGCCGGATCGCCCGCGCCCCACTCCAATTTCAACCCCGTCGGCGCGCCTTCGATGAACAGGATCGCGTCAGGATTGACCGAGCGAATCGTCGCCGCGTAACGGGCGATGAACGGCTTGAGATAATCACGCACGAAATCAATCTGCCGTCCGGCAACGCTGGCGAAATGCTCGGCGTGCATGACCTCGACTTCGCCGCCCTCGTCTGTCCAGACACCGTTCTGCTGCCAGAGGTCGGGAAAGCCGTCGCGCCAGATGCGCACGCCCTCGTCATTAACCGTCGTTTGCCCGACAACTTCCGGGCCGCTGAAACCCAGATCGTAGACCGCCGCTTCAACGGTGTGCCCACCTGCCGCCTGCATCGACTGAAACGGCGTCATGGTCACGCCCTTGTTGAAGAAGCCCCCATCGAGCGACGTAATGTCTTTCCAGCCGATCCAGCCGGGACTGGGTTCGTTGAGACTGTCGTAGCCGATCACGTTGGGCAGGTCGCTCAAGCGCAGCGCGACCTGCCGGATCGCCTCGATATAGTGGCTTTGGAGATAGTCCTGCACAGGCACGCCGTCGATTTTGGTCTCTGGCGCAAAATCGCTGCCCGCGAAAAAGAGGGTGAACATCGTCGCCGCCGCGAATTTGCTGTTGTTGGTCGGCCAGATCATACGCGGGAAGGGATCGCCGTGCGTCTGGTGGGTGATCGCCGCGCCGACCTCGTGAATCTTGGTCAAATCGATGCCGACCGCTTCGAGCGTCCAACCGGGAGCGCCATCACCCCCTGTCCAACGGCTCCA
>DASZXN010000529.1:0-3536 GCA_035545875.1 Phototrophicaceae bacterium | reverse complement strand
ATAACCTTTACAGCGGAACGATCTTTGAGGCACGTCACTTGCCACCTTCGGAAGTTGTCCTGCTGATGCGTGGGGTCTTGAAAGGCGAAAGCGCTGCGACGCTGGCGCGCGAATTGGGACGCAGCCGAACGACGATAAGTGAGTTACGTCAGCTAATCCAAGCCAACGCGACGCAGCTCCAAAGTGAAGCGCCGTTATCTGACCAGGTGGTGGAAGCCGATGAGTTGTTCCAGAACGCGGGGGAAAAAAGGCGACGAACACTTTGACCCGCTCGACCCACCGCGTCGTCGGGCGAATAAGCGGCGCGGACGCGGGACGTATGCCAACGACCGACCGCCGGTCTTGGGCGTGCTGGGTCGAGAGAGCGGCCAGGTGCGCTTGCGGGTAGCCCTGGATACCAAAGCCAGTACTCTCTGTCCGTTCGTAGAACGCTTCACCCAGCCCGACACGCTGGTCTACACCGACGAGTACGACAGCTACAACCCGCTCCAGCGTCAACGGGTGACAGTCTGTCATGCGGTGAAAGAATGGGCGCGCGATGACGATGGCGACGGTTGGCGCGAAAGCCATACCAACAGTGAAGAAGGCATGTGGAGCGGATTGCGCCATTTTCTCCGTCCGTTTCGTGGTGTGCATAAAGCCTATCTCGACGGCTATGTGGCGATCTACGAGTTTCGCGTCAATCTGAAGGCGATTTCTCCGCCCTTTATTGCTGCTCTCGTCCATTGTCACTCATTCTGTACATGAGCCTTTATTTTTATAGGATTTAACGACTTTTAATCTGCTGCGCTTGCTTTATGGCACATTTCCGTTATTCTTGGTCGTGTGCGCAATTTCACAACCATCGGAGCAAAATCCTGGTCAAGCAAGAGTGGTCAAGCACGGCATTTATGTTCCCCGGCCAGGGATCACAGGTTGTCGGCATGGGCAAAGACATCGCCGACGCTTATCCGGTGGCGCGCCAAACCTTCGAACAGGCTGATGATTTCCTCGGCTTCTCACTTTCCGACCTGTGCTTCAACGGCTCGGCGGACGACCTCAGCGACACGATCAATACCCAACCTGCGCTGTACGTCTGCGGGATCGCCACGCTGCGCGTACTCCACAGCGAAATCCCGGACGCGCTTCCCGGCTTCGCTGCCGGGCACAGCTTCGGCGAATTTACGGCGCTGGCCGCGTTTGGCGCGCTGACCTTCGAGGATGGGCTGCGGCTCGTGCGCGAGCGCGGTCGCCTGATGAAAGAGGCCGGAATCAGAAGCCCCGGCGCGATGGCCGCCATCCTTGCGCTCGACATTGACGCGGTGCGCAGCTTGTGTGAACGCGCGCGCGCCGAAACGGGCGGTGTGCTGGTCGTTGCGAACGACAACTGTCCGGGGCAGGTCGTCATCTCTGGCGATGTTGCCACGCTCGATCAGGCGCTGGTGATTGCGAAAGCGATGGGCGTGCGCCGCGCGATCAAGCTGGCGGTTAGTATCGCTTCCCATTCGCCGCTGATGCAGTCGTCCTCGGAGCAGTTCAAGCAGGCCGTTGCTGCGACGACCTTCCAGATGCCGAGCGTTCCAATCTACGGCAATGTGAGCGCCGCGCCACTGACCAGCGTCGAAGCGATTCGTCAGGAACTTGGCGCACAGTTGACCAGCCCTGTGCGCTGGCGCGAATCGATGGAAGCGATGATCACACAGGGCGCGCAGACTTTCGTCGAAATTGGCCCCAAAGACGTGCTGACCGGGCTGCTCAAGCGGATTGACGGCGATAAAGCCGTTGTCAACCTGAATAGTCTCGAAAATTTGCAGAAATTTGTTGGAGATTAGTGCTCATAAAGATTGATTGCTTACTGCAACAATTTTTGTTATGATGAGTGCGGTTTCAGCATTCTTATTTCAGCGGCAAAGGAATCTTCACGGAGGGTAAAGGTATGTCTCGAACTCACCAGCGTTGGGCTTTTGTTTTCATCCTGCTAACCGCGATTGTCCTGGCGGCGTGCTCCACGACGCCGACGCCGACGCCAACCCCAATTCCGTCGAGCACTCCGGTGCCGCCTACGGCGACCACCGCTGCGACGCCTGAAGTGACGGCTGCCGTCACGACTGCTGCAACCAGCGCCGTTACGTCACCGACGGAGCAGGCCAGCGCTGCTGCAACCAGCGCTGTCACCAGCGCCGCTACCACTGCGGCGACGGCTGAAATGACCAGCGCGGCCACCAGTGAAGCGACCTCTTCCGTGATGGCAACAGCAGAATCCACGATGATGGCAACTGCGGAATCCACCTCAATGGCGACCGCTGCGTCAACGATGGCGGCGTCACCTGCTGCCGCAATGACCGCTGCCAGCACCTCAATGGCTGCCAGCACCGCGCAGGCGACCGGCACTGCCGAAGCGACTACCCCGGTCGGCAGCATTATCGACGTGGCGAAAGCCGACGGTCATTTCAACATTCTGCTGGCTGCGCTGGACAAGGCCGGCCTGACCAGCAAGCTTTCCGGGACTGGCCCCTTCACGGTCTTTGCTCCGACCGACGACGCTTTCAACAAGTTCTTCGCCGCGACGAATACGACCGAAGCTGATCTGCTGAGCCGTTCCGATTTGGCCGACATTCTCATGTACCATGTCGCCCCCGGCATGATCACCACCACCAACCTGCAAGTCTATCGCAGCTCCGATAACCCGGATGAAATCGTCATCCCGACGCTGAATGACGATCAGAAGCTGCTCGTGACCTTCGGCAGCGACGGCAGCACGATCCTGCTCAATGGCGCAGCCAAGATCACCCTGACCAATGTTCAGGCTTCGAACGGCGTGATCGACGTGATCGACACGGTGCTGGTTCCGCCCGCACCTGCGGCGACCGCAGCCGCGACCGCCATGTCCACCGCCGAATTGACAGCTATGAGCACGGCGGCAGCGACCGAAGCTCCGACCAGCGACGGCTCGATCAGCTTTGGGCCGATTGAGGGCACGCCAAACGCCACGCTCGTCAGCCCCGGCAGCGGCAGCTAATTCGGTTATCCAATCTCCACATCAGAGGTGGGCGCAAGCCCACCTCTTTGTATTTCTCAACGTGAAGTCATCAACCGATCCCGCACGCGATCCGGCATACGAGCAATCACCCGCGTCCCGGTCAGCGTGTTTTGCCGACCATAGCGCGGATGTGAAATAGGGTCGGTCTCACGGATGAGCGGTTTATACACGGTCAAGACAAGCTGATGATGATGCGCAAGCGGTGGGTGAAAGAGGGACAGCGGCGGCCATAGGAAATATGGTTGTTGCATAAAAATATAGGGGCGGGTTTTAAACCCGCCCATGCGCATCAATTTAAGGTTTCTGATCTTGCCCTCATCCCCTGCCCTTCTCCATAAGCGAAGCGGCGGGAGAAGGGAAAATCCAGTTTCCGGGTTTTAAAGTCCCTCGCCCTGAGGGAGAGGGATTGAGGGTGAGGGCTTAACTTGATGCCTATAGGGGCAGGTTTTAAACCCGCCCCTACGA
This sequence comes from Phototrophicaceae bacterium, assembly GCA_035545875.1. Classification (GTDB taxonomy): domain Bacteria; phylum Chloroflexota; class Anaerolineae; order Aggregatilineales; family Phototrophicaceae; genus Flexifilum. The sequence goes on along the minus strand of DASZXN010000529.1, from coordinate 52 downwards.
GACCTGCCTGTATGCTGCGCTGATTTAGCGGCGGCGATTGCCGAACAGACTC
>DASZXN010000528.1:0-6969 GCA_035545875.1 Phototrophicaceae bacterium | reverse complement strand
TGCCCGCAGGCAGACTGCGAATCACGCTGGTCGGCATGGCGGCTTCGTTGACCGAGGGCGAGAAGAACAGGCGGCTGAACTTAGGCGTGCCAGTCGTGACGATTTGGCCGCTCGGCTGGCTCAGATTATCAAGCTTGAGGTTGAGCGAAGCGGCACGCAGCAGCGGGCGCACGAAGCTCGACGGACGAATCGAGTTGATAAAGCCGCCGACTGGCACGCACACGTCCTGATTGTTCATCACACCGTCGTTGTTGGTGTCCTGAATGGTGACGCACTTGGCGTCGGGCGAGACGCCGACCACCGGCGAGGTCGTCGGTACGCCGATCAACTGACCCTGCGTGTTGTAGACGCCGCCGCCCGTCATCGTGCCAGGGATCGAGGCGCTCGTCTTGACCCACGACTTATCACCGCCGCTTGGCTCCGCCGTGAAACCCGTGACTGTGCCCATCGCCTCCGCGACCGCGCTGTCGCCCAGATCGGGATAGCCGACCGTCGTGATCGTGTCGTCGAGGTTCAGCGTGGTCGAGTCACCTAGCTCGACAAAGGGCAGCGCCAGCGTCGAAGGGTCGATCAGACGACCATCATCCTGCTCGGTGATCCGCAGCAGCGCCAGATCGAGACCGGGATCGGCTTCGACGATTTCGGCGCGATAGACCGGAGTCGGCGGCTCATCCAGACGAACGCTCATCTCCACAATCAGAACGTCGCCGGGACAGGTTTTGCTTGTGAGCGAGCTATGGGCGTTCGTGAGAATTAATCCATCACGACTGACGAGTGTACCGGACGCAACGCAGTTGATCGTCAACTGGCTGGTCGTGCTGGTCGCCTGCATGACGAACACCGTCGCCTGCTCGATGCGCTGGGTATCGAAGCCCTGATTCTGCGCTGTAACCGGCGCAGCGACCAAAACCATTAAGGCGATAAGCCCCAGTGTAGGGGCGAAGGCAACCGAAGGTTGCACAACGCCCGCTTTTACAAGGCGTTTAAAACTGGAGATCATTGAGGAACCTCTGAAAAACCGGCTGGTTATCGTCAAAGGTTTCAGCGTCGGAGAGAAAGGTGATGATGATCGCCTGACCGCGCCGAATGGCGAGAATATCCTCACCTCTGACGACCGTCGGGATGCTTTTGAGAAATGGGTTGCTATCTGCCGAGACGTAAACATAATCCATCTCGGTGGCTTCCTGACTGTTGGGCAGCGTATAGGGCACGCGCTGGATCACGTTGTAGCCAGAGAGCGAATTGGCGCGATTGAGCGTCAGCGTATCGAGCAGATTGCGGGCGCTGGTATTGGCAGTCACGGGCTGCACGCCGACCTGAATCGTCGTCTTGAAGCCCGGCTGGGCGATGTCCTGCACGCGAAAGACATATGCGCTGCTGGTCGTGTCGATCAGCCAGTGAGACGGATAGAAGGCGCGAATGCCGACCTCATTATTGACGTAAGGGGTGGTCGCGTCGAGGGTAGCGCTGCGCAAATTGAAGCCAATGAACAGCGCCAGCAGCGCGTAAATAAAGACGAAGTAGTGGCTCCAGCGCTGGCGCTGGGTCAGTTCTTCGACGCGGCGTTCCTGAGTGATTTCAATGACGGCCATTGTTCAACCTTACGAGACCTCACGGCTGGCGGCAGCTTCGCGCGCCTGACGCTCGGCATTGTTGATCAGGAAGGCGACGACAAACGCCAATCCCGCCAACACCGCCGCCGAAAAGACGAAACTCAGGATCGGCTTAGGCGTGCTGCTTTTGAGCGAAAAGGTCGCCAGAAACAGGCCGATCAGCGTCGAAGTATCGGGCGGCGTGAGTGAAAAGGTCGCGTTGGTCAAGCCGCTGCGCAGCGGGATCACCACGCCGTTGAGAAAAGCGGCGAAGGCGACTGTGATCGTGAGGAGGAAAGGCGTCGGCTGGTCGAAGCTGACTTCCGCCAACCCAAAGCTGACGAGCAGGCTGGCCGCCAAATTCAGGGCGACGTTGTTAAACACCTGGACTGCCATCACGTCAGGCGTGGCATTGGGCGTGCTGATCAGATAGCTGACGTTGAGCACAAGCGCGTAACCGAGCGCGCTGGCGGCGCAGTAGGCCACGCTGTCGATGCGCGTGCGGAAGTAAGTCGGCCAAACGGTGAAGCGCACGACGGCATATTTGATCACTTCCTGAACGATGCCAACCGTGAACGCATAGCCGATAATCCGGTTGATCGCGCCGCCAAGCGGCAGCCATTGTTCTGGCTGAAACACATTATTGATCAAGGGCAGGGCGACAGCGTTGGCAGCCAGCGCGCTGATCACAAACACGGTGATCAAACGCGGGCGTGGCTGCGGCACGAAACGCTCGCGCCAGACTGAGAAAATCAGCCAGAGCGCGACGGGCAGTGCAATCAGCAGAATATTGAGGATCAGGTTGACGCGATCCGAGACGTGGACACGCAAAAAGCCAAAGACGACAAACGCGACCAGCGTCACGCCGACGAGCGCCAGATTTTCGATCACGAAGCTGCGCCAAACAGGGCGATAGGGATTAATCTCCTCTTCTTCACCCGGCGGCGTCAGCAGGCGTTGGTTATAAACGCTCATAAAGCCTTACGTTTTCGATTCCAGATCGCTATACTTCAACGCGAGTATCGCGCCTAATCGTATCGCACCGCAGTCGAAAGGTAAACTATCGCTCTATGCGCATTTCTCCGGTCGTCCGAGTGTGCCTGCTGGTATCGTTGTTCGTCGCCATTTCCTGCTCATCGCGCGTGCAGTCCGCGCCCTCCGAGCAGACATTCGTCGCCCATCATCCGATTGTGTACGGGTTGACGCTTCAGCCGAGCACCTTCGACCCGCAAATCGGCTCATCGTCCGAACTGGGTATCCCGCTCCGTTCAGTTTACGACACGCTCGTCTACCGCGATCCGACGACCAAGCAGTTCGTCCCCGGTCTGGCGACCAGTTGGTCGATCTCGCCGGATGGTCTAACCTACACCTTCGCGCTGCGGCAAGGCGTCAAATTCCACGACGGCACGCCCTTCAACGCGCAGGCTGTCGCCGCGAACCTCGACCGGATCACCAACCCGATGAACGCTTCGCAGAAAGCCGTTTTCCTGCTAGGGCCGTACACGGGTTACAAGATCGTGGACGATTATACCATTCAGCTTCAACTCTCAGCGCCGTACAGCCCGCTGCTCGATTCGCTCAGTCAGGTCTACCTCGGCATCGCCAGCCCAACGGCTCTGAGCCAGTATTCGGTCGAGCGCTACCAGTTTCATCAGGTCGGCACCGGGCCATTCGAGATGCTCGAGTACGTCCCCGGCGATCATCTGACCATTCGGCGCAACTTCGATTACGCCTGGGGGCCGTCATTCTATACGCCTTCGACCCCTGATTCGGTCGATGAGATCACCTTCAAGTTTTATGACACGGACGAATCGGCGCGGGCGACAGCGCTCGAAAACAAGGATGTCGATATTGTCGGCGAACTGCTGCCCGTCGATGCGCGCTCGCTCACGGCCAACAGCGACGTTGAACTGCTGCCGACGGTGATTCCCGGCCAGCCGCTTCAGTTCATGATGAACACCAAACGCTTCCCAACGAACACGCTGGCGGTGCGTCAGGCGCTCATTTACGGCACCAACCGCGACGCCATCATCGATGCGGTCTTTCAGCGCTTCTCGCCCGTCGCGTGGGGGCCGCTCTCGTCCGCAACTGAGTTCTATAGTCAGGATGTCGTCAACTCCTACGCCTTCGACCCGCAGAAAGCCAAGTCGCTGCTGGCGAGCGCGGGTTATACCGACACCAACAACGACGGCTACGTCGATTTCGGCGGCGCGAACCTCGAAGTCAACGTGATTACGCCCAACTGGGGCGAGATTCCCGAAGTCGTGCAACTGCTTCAGGATCAATGGCGCGACATCGGCATCAAGCTCGACATCGATCCCGTGCCGAGCGCGACCATCCTCAACCAGCACGTCCAGCAAGGACAGTACAATCTGGTCGCGTGGTACGATTTCGGCCTCGATCCCGCCTTCCTGAACCGCTACTTCCTGAGCAACGGCGCGAGCAACTGGACAGGCTACAGTGACGCTAATCTCGACGCCGAACTCAATCAGGCGGCGGCATCGACCGACGACAACGCCCGCGCCAGCCTTTACAATCAGGTACAGCGCACGATTATGGAGCAGGCGCTGATTCTGCCGATCCGCGATTACGTCAACCTGAACGGCAGTCGATCCGATCTCGACGGTCTGTCGTATGATGCTTATGGCTGGTTCCCGCTTCTGAACAACCTGAAGGTGAAAAGCAGTTGACGTGATCGGGAAGGTCGTCACGACCCTGGCAGTGATCTGGCTGGCGGCAACGCTGGCCTTTTTCGCGCTTCACATCCTGCCGGGAGACGCGATTCAGGGTGAGCTACTGGGCAGCGGCGCGAGCGCGGATGAGATCGCCCAGCGCCGCGCCGCGCTCGGTCTCGACGCACCTGTACTTGTCCAGTATGAGAACTATCTGCTTGGCCTGCTGCGCGGCGACCTCGGCGTCTCGCTGCTCAACGGCCAACCGGTGACCGAAGTGATCGGCGAGCAGCTTGCGCCGACGGTCGCGCTGGCCGTCACCGCCTTGCTGGTCGCCACGATCCTCGGCTTAGGCTTAGGGACACTAGCGGCGCTTGACATTTACGGCTCGCGCAGCGCTCGACTAGTCCTCGACGTGGCTCTCAGCGCGCCGATCTATTGGACAGGCACGCTGGCGATCTATATTTTCGCCGTGCGCCTCAACTGGCTGCCCTCGTCCGGCTCAACCAATCTGGTGCTGCCTGCGGGCGTGCTCGGTTTCAGCGCCGCCGGGGGAATCGGTCAAGTCGTGCGCGCCAACGTCCGTGAAACGCTGGCCTTCGATTTCGTGCGCACCGCCCGCGCCAAAGGATTAAGCGAAGCCCGCGTGATCGCCCGGCACGTGCTGCGCGCTTCACTGCTGCCTGCCGTCACCGTGATCGCGCTCCAAGCCGGGTTTTTGCTCGGCGGCGTGGTCATCACCGAGAGCCTGTTCATCCGTCCGGGGATTGGGCGGGTACTGCTCAACGCCACGCTCAAGCAGGATTACCCGGTGGTGCAGGGGATCGTCGTACTCGGCGCGGTCGTCTATACGCTGCTCAACGCCACCGCCGATGTCGCTTACCGCCTGCTCGATCCGCGAGTCTAGCCGATGCGCGCGCCGCTGATCCTGCTGGCCGTCTTTATCATCCTCGTGATCCTCGCGCCGCTGATCGCGCCGAGCGATCCAACGCACACTGATCCGGTCAATCAGCTACAGCCGCCGAGCGCCGAGCATCTGCTCGGCACCGATTTACTCGGTCGGGATGTTTTGAGCCGCGCGCTTTACGGCGGCCAGCATACTCTGTTGATCGCGGGGCTGGCGACGTTGATCGCGGTCGTGCCCGGTGTCGCGCTGGGGCTGTTGAGCGCAGTCGCGGATAAGCTGACGAGCCTCCTGATCAATGCAGTGTTGGCCTTTCCCGGCTTGCTGCTGGCGCTGGTGATTTTGACGGTGCTGGGACAAGGGGCTTTGCCGCTGGCGCTGGCAACGGGGCTGATCCAGATTGCGCCCTGCGCCCGCGTGACGCGCGCCGCCGTGATCAGCGTCAGCGTGACGGGATACGTCGAGGCGGCGCGCGGACTCGGCGCAAGCGAATTGAGGGTCATTCTCAGGCACATTCTGCCGAACGTTCTCTCGACGCTGCTCGCCTATACCGCCGTGATCTTCGCTTATGCCATCCTCAACAGCGCGGCCTTGAGCTTCCTCGGCTTGGGTGGCGAGCCGGGTATCCCCGACTGGGGCGTGATGCTCTACGAGGGACGGCAGGCGTTTCGGCTCGCGCCCTGGATTGGGGCTGCGCCGGGAGTGGCGATTACGCTGACGGTGATCCTGCTGAACAGGGCCGCCGATGCGATTCACCATCCATAAAGGTGTGATCGAACAAGGGCAGGTTGAAGACCTGCCCCTACGACTATTCTGATGCAATCAGCGTACCGGGCTGTACCTGATCGAGCAGAGCGGCCTGAAGCAAGCCGGGCTGCGTGCCGCTCATGATGCGGATCGAGAGATTGGGCACGGCTTCGACCAGCGCAACCATATCGCGGACTTTGGTTTCCATCCCACCCGTGACATCGGTTCCAGCAGAGCCGCCGAGCGCAGCTTCCACAGCGGCTAAGGTGACAGGCGTAATCCGCTCAATCACCTTGCCCGTTTCGTCGTAAACGCCATCAACCTCGCCGAGCAGTAAAATCCGGCTGACGGGCAGATTACGCGCCAGATAGAAAAAGACGGTTTCGGTCGAGACAATCGTGCCGCCGCGCACTTCATCGAGCGCCACGTCGCCATAAACGAGCGGCACGAGACTGTGATCGAGCGCCGCTCGAATCGGATCGAGCGCCATCGAGATCAGCACACCGTCGCGGCTGAGAGCGGAGGCTGAAGGCTGCATTCGCCAGACCGGAACGCCAACTGATTGCAGCGTGCGCGCCATCAGATAGTTGAGTTCAGCGGCGACGGTGGCGACTTCCGCGAAGCCGCGCCATGCTTCGGCGGAATGAACGCCTGCCATCGTGCTGTAGCGCTTGGCAGCCATATGCCCGAATGATCCGCTGCCATGACCGAGCAGCAGGCGCAGATTGGCATTCTGGTCGAGCGCCGCCTTCACTTCCGAGGCAACCCGCTCGGCCACGTCGGGGCGATAGCTGTTCTCCACACGTTTGTCGGTGATGAGCGAGCCGCCGAGCTTGACAAATGTGAGCATCAGGCTACCTCAGGTCAGGTCAACGTTCAAAATAGAAATCAAATTGAACCGCCAAGCCGCCAGGAAGAGAAAATCAGGGCGAGGGCACGCCTCGCCCCTACCTGCGAAACGTGGTCGTATTTCAGATCGGAATGTTAACCCACTACTGTCCTAAAAACACGCACCGCGCCTGCTGACTGGAGCGCTGCGCTGACTTGCTCACAC
>DASZXN010000527.1:0-3103 GCA_035545875.1 Phototrophicaceae bacterium | reverse complement strand
TAAGTCTCTCGCCCTGAGGGAGAGAGATTGAGAGTGAGGGCTTAACTTGATGCCTATGGGCGAGGCACGCCTCGCCCTTATGAAAATCCTCTCACGCGGATGACAGTTTCATGACTGACTAGTCGAGAGCCGATTCTGTCTGTATCATCTCACCCATGATACAGGCGTTTTCTCGCTTTTTCCCGATTCGTCCCGCTCCCCAGAATCCGCAGCGCATCGTGCTGATTCTGCCCTGCTGCATTGGCGACGTGGTGCTGGCGACGGCGGCGCTCAAGGCGCTGCGCCGGGCTTATCCGCACGCTTACATCGCCTGGGCGGTCGGGAGTTGGTCGAAACCTGCCATTGAGCATCACGATTTGCTCGATGCCGTGATCGACACGGGCGCGAGCGCGCTTCCGGTCAAATCGCCGGGCGAACTGCTCCATTTCGTCCGGCAATTACGCGCTGGACACTTCGATCTCGCCGTGTCGCTGGTACGCTCGCCGCTGATGAGCCTCGCCGTCCTGCTGTCGGGCATTCCCAACCGCGCCGGAATCGACAGCGGCGGGCGTGGCTTCGGCTACACCGTGCGCGCGAGTGTCGATCCGAATGTGCCACGTCACGAGGCTGAGATTTACCTCGACGTGGTGTGCGCGCTCGGCGTTGATACAACCGATTGCAAAGTCAACGTCCCTGTCCGCGAGGAGGATCGCGCCAGACTGCGCGAACGCGGCGTCACGGGCAGCTATCTCGTCATCAACCCGGCGGGCGGGCGCAATCCCGGCATGGTCATGGACGTGAAGCGCTGGCCGTCGCAGAACTTTGCGAATCTGGCGAATCGTTTCGGCCTGCCTGTCTATTTGATCGGTGGGCTGGGCGATGAATTGTTGGTTGAAGCCGTTCAAGCGAAACTGACTGTACCCGCGACCGCCTTTGTCGGCGTGCTGTCGTTCGGAGAGATGGCGGCGCTGGCGAACGGGGCGAAGTTGTATATCGGTAACGATACCGGGTTAACCCATCTGGCGGCAGCAGCGGGCGCGTACACCGTCATGATCCTCGGCCCATCCGATCCGCAGCGCTATGCGCCGTTCGCGGATCATGCCCTCGCGCTCTGGAAGCCGACGACCGTTCAGCGCGGCGGGGTCGCTTCGGGTGCGCCTGTCGATTGGGATTGGTCACGCGATGGCATCAGCGTCGATGAGGCGGAGCAGCAGATTCGCGCGTGGATGAAAGGCTAACCGTCCGTATCGCCAAAGCGAGCAATCTCGCCCGGTTGCAAATCAGCGAGTTTTTCACGCAGCGCTGGCATTAACAGCAGCAGCGCTTCGAGCTTGCTATTGCGCGCTTTCAGGATGATGAGCGCAATTTGCGACTTGCTCAAGTTCTGTTGATATTCCAGATTGCCGTCAATGGTGACAAAGACATCGATTTGCCCGACCATCTTCCGCAATAATGCGCCATTCTTGAGACCTGACCAGCCCATTTCTGGAACTGTCGAAACATCATAATCGCTGAGTTCGCGCTTGAGCTTACGCAGCAGGCATTCGTCAATCAGGATTCGCATCGGGCGATTCAGCGGCGAGCGCGCCAAAGGTTTCGAGAAACTGAACAACCTGTTCTCGGCTGACAGTCGGGAAATCATCGAGGAAACTATCAATCGTTTCCCCAGTCGCCAGATAGTCGATCAGGTTTTGCACCGGAACGCGCGTCCCATAAAATACAGGAATGCCGCCAAGAATCTCCTTATCATGGTGGATGAGTGGGATCATGTTAATTTCCCCGTAGCTTGAACTTCATTTCATTGTACGACAGTTTCGCAACGGTTAAATCGAGCGAGATCGCGTGCCGGACAGCGTCAGTCGATCAATCACCTTCGCCAGCCAGTCGTCTTTGACGTAACCATGCTCCCGATACCATGAATACGTATCGGCGATGCTCTGCTGCATGTCGATCTGCGGCTGGCCGAGCGCGTTCCAGCCCTTGCTGAAATCGAAATAGATATTGCGTGCGCCGAGCCGCGTCTGGTTGCCATCGACGGGCGGTTGCAAACCGAGCGCGCGCAGCCCATCGAACAGGGCAGCGAGCGGCGGCAGCGCCCAGCGCGGCGTCGGGAGCGCCGGATGCGCCGCGCCGACGCCATCCGCGACCATGCCGAACCACTGGCGATAAGGATAATTCGCCGTACCGAGGATGTAGCGCTCGCCGACCTGCCCCTGAGTCGCGGCGGCGATGTGCATTCGTGCCACGTCGCGCACGTCGATCACGGCGACGCCGCCCGGCGGCACGGGAACTGTCCACTGCAAGCGCTTGATCTTGAGGACGAAATCGCCAGAGATGATATTCAGGTCGCCCGGCCCCAGGACGACGACCGGGTTGACGATCACGACTTCCTGCCCGGCCTGCACCGCTTCCTGCGCGACGGCTTCCGCCAACGCCTTGCTGTGACCATAGGGGAAGCGCTCCGGCGCGAGATTGAAGGCATCCTGTTCGTTCGAGGGGCGGTCGTCGTGGAAGCCGACTGCTGCCGCGCTGCTCGTGAACACCACGCGCTGGACGCCATTCTCGCGGGCGGCCTGAAGCACCTTGCGCGTCCCCTCGACGTTGACTTCGTACATGCGCGCTTTGTCGGCGCGCCAGTAATCGGCGACGGCGGCGACGTGAAAAACCCAATCACAGCCAACACTCGCTTGGCGGAGTGCCTCGAGATCAGTGACATCGCCGAGCGCGCTGGCGTAGGTAAGGCCAGCAAGCGCATCCAGGCGCGAAGAAGCGCGGTGCAGGGCGACCGGGCTGTGCCCCTGTTCGCTCAACAGGCGGACGATGTGCGCGCCGACGAAGCCGGTCGCTCCCGTGACGAGTGCTTTCATGGTTCATTCCACCAGATCGGCATGACGACCTGCGCCGTGCCATTTGCCAGCGCGTGGAGGCCGTCGGAAATCGAGGCGATAGAAGCGGTCAGAGCGGCGGAGGGCGGCAGCGGCTTTCCCTTGCCCGCGATCATGACGACCGGAGCGTCGGGCGGCAGATTGGCGAACTCACGGGCTTTGTCGATGGCGACGTGCAGATCGCCGAGTTGATCGACCAGGCCATGTGTCAATGCCTGCGAGCCAGTCCAGACGCGCCC
>DASZXN010000526.1:0-13091 GCA_035545875.1 Phototrophicaceae bacterium | reverse complement strand
AGTCGGATATGCTCTTTCTGGATTTCCCCTAATACCCGGCAAATGTATCAAGTGAGTCAAGTATATATTGGGGCTTATTCCCCATTTGACGTTATACATTGCGCCTTGAAAACGACTGTTGTCTCGCTCATTGTATAGTGCTGCATCCAAAAAACATTGTTTAAGCACGACGCGCCAATTAGAATCGGGTATAGATCCTTTTGGCTCGTTTTGAAATACTCTCCTGAAATATCCAGTCGGAATCTGACGAGTAATTTCATCTGAGGTCATATTAGAGCGAAGCTCATATATTCGGCTTTGTAGATGACGTATTGTTTTGACAAGTTCTATCTTCGGCGTTTCGCTTCTCTTTGTATATGTGTTAGAGATACTGCGCTGCTGGTTGACTTCAATCTCCGATATAAAGTCAAGTCTTTCACTTGTTCGTGGTGATGCTACCAAAAATTGTTCTGCACTTGTGAACTTTACATTTGGGCCATCGAGCTTAAGCGGCCCAGCATCATACGGCGCTTCGAGAGTCTGCTTGAGCAGCAAGAGCGGCTGCATGATGCTCGACTTGCCGGAGCTATTCGCTCCGGCAAGCACGGTTAGATTGCGAATCTCAATCCGCGATTCGTCCCGCAGGGATTTGAATCCGCTAACGGCAATCGCCGTAATCCCGCGTTCTTCTTTCGGCTGCTCGGTCATCGCTACACCCCCAAACTCATCACGACCATCTTGAGCGTCGTCATGTCCTCGATGGCGAAACGCGGCCCTTCGCGCCCGATGCCGCTCTCCTTCATGCCGCCGTAAGGCATCTGATCGACGCGGAAGGTCGGCACGTCGTTGATCATCACGCCGCCGACGTTGAGCTTCTGCGTCGCCAGCAGCGCGTGATTGAGATCGCGCGTGTAGACGCCCGCCTGCAAGCCGAACGGCGAGTCGTTGACCGCATCCAGCGCCTGCTCGAAATCGTCAAACGGGATCAGGCAGACGACCGGGCCGAACACTTCCTCGTGCATGACCTTCATGTTGGGCTGCGCGCCTTCAATCACCGTCGCCTGATACATGCGACCCTCGCGCTGGCCGCCCGCGATCACTGACGCGCCGCCCGCGACCGCCTCGCTGATCCACGAGTCGATCCGCTGGCACGCGCCGTCGTTGAGCATCGGGCCGAGATCGGTCTGGTCGTCGAGAGGATTGCCCATCACCAGCTTATTGGCTTCGGCAACGTATTTGTCGCGGAACTCGGCATAGCGGCTGCGCTCGACGTAAATGCGCTGCACGCTGATGCACACCTGTCCGCTGTACGAGAAACCGCCGCTGACCGTCTTGCCGATAGCGGCGTCTAAATTCGCGTTCGCGTCGATCACGGTCGCCGCGTTGCCGCCGAGTTCAAAGGTGACGCGGCGCAGACCGACGCTCTTGCTAATCGCCCGCGCGACCGGGACGCTGCCCGTGAAGGTGATCATGGCGATACGCGGATCGCTGACGAGCCAGTCGCCCACGTCCGCGCCGCCGATTACGACGCTGAACGCGCCATCAGGCAGACCCGCCTCGCGCAGAATATCGGCGAGGTGCAGCGAGGTCAGCGGCGTGGCCGGATTCGGCTTGAGGACAAGCGGACAGCCCGCCGCGACCGCTGGCGCGACCTTGTGCGCCACCAGATTGAGCGGGAAATTGAACGGCGTGATCGCCGCGATCACGCCGACCGGGACGCGCACGGTGTAGCCGATCTTGCCGCTGCCCGTTTTCGCCGCGTCGAGCGGGATCGTCTCGCCATGCAGGTTGCGCGCGGCGTCGGCGGCGAAGGTGAAGGTTTCGACGCAGCGGGCGACCTCGCCGCGTGCGTATTTCATCGGCTTGCCGCTTTCGAGCGCCATCGTCTTAGCGATATTGGCCGCATCCTGCTCGATGATCGCGGCGCTTTTGTTCAGGATCGCGGCGCGGGCGTTCGCCGTCATGCTCGCCATTTTATCCGCGACGGCGGCGGCTCGGCCAATCGCGGCGCGCACGTCGGATTCACTGGATTCGGCTACCGTTTTCACGACGCTGCCGTCGTAGGGATTGATCACGTCCATGAGGTTCGTCCAAATCTATCCAATTGTCTTACGCTTGATCTTAGCCCGTTCGGTCTGATTTTGCCACTGAACCTTCCAGACCTCTCATTGACATTTATAAGCCGAAATGATAGCCTGTGTCGAGTAGAGACAGGATCAAGACTCATGCTGGAAAAGCTGAACTATCGGCGCTATCAACCGAGCGACGCCGAGACGATTGCGCAGATTTACCGCGTTAGCGACGCGGCGATTGAGGCTCAACATCGCATGGACGCGGCGGCGGTGCGCAATTTTCTGGCCGCGCCCGTGATCGATCCCGAACTGGATACGTTTGTGGTCGAGCGCGACGGGCAGATGGTGGCATTTGCCTACTGCGAATTTGCCAGCACGGGACATTGCTACGCTGATGCCGTCGTCGATCCCGCTTACTGGAATCAGGGGATGGGGACGGAACTGCTGCACCTGACCGAAGCGCGCACGCTCGAACGGGCTGCGGCCAGCCTGCCGCCGGAGCAGGAGATCGCGCTGGATCGCGGAGTTGGTGCAGGCAACGGGCGAGCGATCCGGCTGTTCGAAAAAGCCGGCTACGATTTCATTCGCTCATTCAATCTGATGCGGATCGATTTCGAGCAGCCGCTTGATCTGCCGCCGCTGCCCGCTGGAATCCGCGTGCGCCCGTTTGCTCAGGCCGATACGTATGCGGTCTACGAGGCGAACGAGGAAGCCTTCGCCGATCACTGGGAGCACGAACACCGCTCATTCGAAGAATGGCAGCGGCAGGTGCTTAATAAAGTCGGGCAAGACCTGTCGCTGTGGCTGGTGGCGGACGACAATGGCGAAATCGCTGGGGTTTGCCTCAATCGCCCGTTCGGACAGGATGATCCGCAGTTGGCATGGGTGGGAACGCTCGGCGTGCGGCGGCGCTGGCGCAAGCAGGGCATCGGCTTCGCCTTGCTGCTGCACAGCTTCGCTCTGTTTCAGGCACGCGGGTTTACACGCGCTGGCCTGAGCGTAGACGCATCAAGCCCGACGAACGCAGGCGCGATCTACGAGCGCGCAGGGATGCGGGTGCATAAGCGGATTCTGGTGTATCGCAAGGTGCTGCGGGAAGCCGGTACAGACGAGGGCTGAGATCAATAACGCTCCCCTGCTGAGCAAGCCCTGCGCTTCAGGGCAAGCTGGGGTGAGCGTTACGGGAAACGCGGATTGAGCGGAACGTTACTGTTTGCGACCAGCGGCGGAGTCGTCCTTGAGCTTGGCGGCGTCTTCGCCTTCGGTCAGGATCATCATGACGCTCGTCGAACTGGCGTGCTCGATCACTTCCGGCTTGTCGTGCGGCTCGGCAGGCTCATGCGGTGTGAACATGGCGGGATCGGGTTTTTCGAAGACGCCCGACTCGGTGACGGATCGCGGATTTTGAAGTTTAGTTTTCATGGAAGTCCCTATAATTCTGCATCGGTTGTAGCACGAAACAGGGAAATCGTCACTCTGTTCTAACATAACCCCGACAAACCTACGCCAAAGTTAAGAGATTCAAAGAATTTCGTGAAAAAAGAGGCTCACTGCGGCTGGTTCGTGAGCAACTGCGTGCCGTCGGCGCTGGCCTCGGCCACCCAGCCGATTTGCCCATCCCCGGCGCGGGCTTTCCACCAGAGCAGCCCCTCGCTCTGCACTGGCCCATCGATCAGCGTTACGAAGTCGTGAAATTTGAGCAGCTCGACCACCTGTGCGCTCTGCGAGGCGGTCGCGCGCAGATTGGCTCCCGACGGCGCGATGATCTGGACGGATTGGTTCACGCCAAGACCGAATTGGCTCTGCGCGTTAGTCGGCGCGAGTGTCGGCGTGATGGTGGGCGCGTTGGTGGGCGGCGCGCTGGTATCGCTGGTGGGGGGCAGATCACCGCCGACCCAATCGACGGCCAGCGCTCCGGCGACGCTCGCGGTGATCTCCTGTACCGAGCCATCGACGTTGGCGACGTAGTAGCGCAGCGCGCCATCGTTGACGGCGACCAGTGCGGCGCTGCGATCAGGACTCCACGAGACGCGGGCGGGCGCGGCGTCCCCGATCACGCCGCCCAGTGGTCGCCCGCTGCTGTCGTAGAGGGCGAACGGGCTGTTGAGGCTGGGCGAAGCGAGCGCGACGATCTGACCGTCGGGACGCTGGACGGCATCGCGGAAGATCAGCCCGGCGCTGCTGCCGTCGATGAGCATCTGCACCGTGCCATCGGCTGGATTGAGCCAGCCGATCACCTGGCGACCATCCGGCCCCGCGCCGCTGACGAGCACGCGCGTGCCATCCTGCGACCACGAAGCGTACTCGTAGCGATAGATCGGCGGCAGATGAGTCGGATCGTTGTCGAGCGGGACGACCGTGAAGGCGCGGCGGTTCTCGTCAGACAGATCAAGCTGGACGAGGATCGCCGTGCTGCTGCTGTTCCAGTCGATGTGCAGGCTGTTGTAGTGTTTCGGTTCGCCGCCAATGTTGACCGAGCAGTCGTTGTCGATGGGCGGCGGACATTCGCGGAAAATCTGCTGCCCGCTGCTGACGCTGGCGCTCTGCGGATTGTTGAGCAGCCAGACGCCATCGCGGTCGTCGCGGTTGGCATCGACCAAAAAGGCGAGATGCTGACCATCGGGTGACCAGACAACCTGCACGACGTTGGCTTGATTATCCTGCGCCGACTGCGGCTCGAAATCGAGGAAGGGCGAGACGTGAACGCGAATCACGTCCTGCCCGCTGACGCCGCCGAAAAACAGGTAAATCAGGCCGCGCACGTCCACGACGGCGTAATGCGAGGGATCGACCGGATCACGGGCGAAGGTCGTCGCGCTGAAAGGCAGATCGAAGCCGCTGCCCGTGACCGCGCCGTTATTCGAGCTAAGGGCGAAGCCGCGCGTATTCGGGTTCGACGGCACGACGAGCGGAATCAGGGCAATCGTCGGCAGCGGCGTCGGCGCGAGCGGCGTCGGCGTCGGCAGCAGGACAATCGCTGCCGTCTGCGTGACGGCTTCAGGCGTGGTTACGCCCTGAATCGGCGTGATCGTAATCGCTTCGGGCGTGCGCACACCGAGCGGGATCAGGGTCGGCGTACTGGCTTCCGGCTGACTCGGCGTTGGCGTGCGCACGCCGAGCGGGATCAGCGTCGGCGGCAGGTTAGCGACTTCGGTCGGCGCGGGCAGCGTCGGCGATGCAGTCGCAGTGCTGGTGAGGGTCAGCGTGGGCGGCTGAGTCGCCGTTTCAGTCGGCGCGGATGTCTCCGTTGGTGTGCCTGTCGGCGTCGCCGATGATGTACTCGTCGGTAAAGGCGTATCCGTTGGTAAGGGCGTGTCGGTCGGCTGCGGCGTCGAGGTGACAGTCGCCGTAAGCGTGGCGCTGGGCGTGAAGGTGCTGCTCGGTGTACCCGTCGGCGTAGCCGAGGGCGTGCTGGTCGGTGATGGCGTGAAGGTGTCCGTTGGCAGCGGTGAGGGACTGAACGTCAGCGTCGGCGTGAGGGTGTCGGTCGGCAGCGGGGTTGGGGATACGGTATTCGTGTCCGTTGGCGTGGCGCTGGGCGTGGGCGACGGTGTGAGCGTAGCTGACGGTGTGCTGGTTAGTGCTGGTGTGCGTGTATCGGTTGGCGTGTCGGTAGCAGTTGCCGTTGCGCTGGGCGTATGCGAGGGCGTGAGCGTGTCGGTCGGAGTCAAGGTCGGTGATGGTGTAAAGGTAGCGGTCGCTGTGGCGCTCGACGTAGGCGAGGGGGTGCCTGTCGGCGTGGCAGAGGGGGTATCCGTGTCGGTGGGCGTGAAGGTGTCGGGCGCCGTCGCGCTGGGTGTATTCGAGGGCGTGAATGTGTCCGTTGGCGACGGTATGAGCGTATCCGAGGGGGTCAGGGTTTCCGTCGGCGTGTCGGATGACGTGGGCGTGGCGCTGGGCGTGATGGTGGGCGTAGGCGAGGGCGTGAAGGTGCTGCTCGGCGTGCCCGTTGGCGTATTGGAGGGCGTGAACGTATCGGTCGGTGTATTGGTATCGGTCGAAGTTGGCGACGGCGAGGGCGTGCCAGTGGGCGTATCGGAAGGCGTCAAGGTCGGCGAGGGTGTGTCGGTCGGAGTCGCCGAGACGGTCGCGGTGCGCGAGGGCGTAGTGCTGGGCGTCGAGGTGAAGGTTGCGGGCGGCGTCTGGCTCGGTGTCAGGGTGGGCGCGACGGTCGGCGTGACCTCCGGGACGTTCAGATTGCAGGCCGCCAGCAGCAGCGCGAGCAGCCCAAGCACCAGCCGAATTTTCAACCGTCGCCTCCTTATTACACCTATTATAAACACAGGCGAGCGGTTAGTCGAAAGCGAAGTGCTGAGTGCTGAGTCGAAAATGAGCGGAAGTTGGAACGTGTCGGGGCACGATCAGTCGTGCCCCGACGTGAGATACAGGCGAGCTTACGGATTGACGGGAATATCGATACCGCCGGAATTGCGCAGGATGCCGCGATCTGCCTGAATCCAGCCGAGCGCGGGCTGACCGTCGCAGGTGGCCTCGATGCGATACCAGGAGGCGGTTTTCGCGTCCTGAGCGACGACCGTGTAGACGAGGTTGCCGGGAATGTTGCAGAGCCAGCGCCCGCTCACCGATGGCGTGTTGTATATCTGATTATCGTTCGCGCCGACGTAGAGTGTGGGCGGCGTGATTTCGCCTTCGGTTGGCACGACCGGAACGCCCGTCAGGTCGCCGCGCAGGTAGAGCAGCGAGGACTTGACCCAGCCCGTCATGCCGCCGACCTCGACGTACCACCAGAGCGCATCGCCGGACTTGCCGTTCTGACCGAGGACGATCAGTTCGGTGCCGCCGTCAAGCACGCCGACGGGCGCGTACTGCGCGCCATCCCCCGTGCGAATGAACAGATTATCGGTGGCGACGACCGCGTAGCCGGGCAGCGCCTCGACGACATCGGGCGGGTTGACCGGGCGCGGCGGCGCGGCGTTCGGATCATAGGGCTGGCTGACGCCGCCGTTGGCGGGCAGGTAAATCGGCAGGAGCGACAGGTCGTCGCTGAGAGCGAAAATACCCTCGCCGTAAGTCGGGATAGTCTGGCAGTTGCCCGTGACGACGTAAATCAACTGATCAGGTTGGCTGTTGCCGCCCACGCTGTCCACTTCCATGATGATCGGGTTGTACTGGGGGGCGTGCTGCCAACTGACCACGTTGCCGTCACTGAAGAGGACGCGCTGGTTGATCGGGTAGGTGGTTTCGCTCTCGTAGATGATCTTGCCCGCGCCATCGCGCGCGCTGGTCACGAAAGCCTCGCGCCCACGCCCGGTATTGTCGCGATTAGCGGTGATCGAGCCGCCATGAACCTCGTAACCGGAGCAGGTGGGGGTAAAGGTCAGGCCGATGCCGATGCCCGCCGAAACTGTCGTCGCCAGCACGAGCAGCACGAAAACGGTGGCAAGCAGCAGTAGAATGCGCAGCGATGGTCGAACCATAATTATCTCCTCAGGGTGAAGGCGGGCCACGCTAATTGTTGACCCGTTTTTGCCTGAATGCCAATGCTATTTAATTCTAACAGTATCGTAGCGCAAACGTCGATTAAGCGTTGAGTTTCTCACATGGGAGAATTTTATACTGGGAGTGTTCGCCGTTCAGAGTCCCCCACCTTGATCGACGGACACGCTTCCCCTGAAAACGCCCCCACTCCGGGGGCGTTTGGATTTCCGGGAACCGCTCGTCCGGTTCGCGCGTATAATTCAGAGGCAGGTATCCGCAGCACAGGAGCAGCTTATGGCAACACTGGATCGTCCTCTTCAGTCACACGCGGTCGAGCGACGGCGCGAGCGACCTGCCGGAAGCGCACGCTTCGACCTCGGCGTGGCGCTGCTCTCGCTGTGGTTCATGGTCGGCATCTTTGTCGATGGCTGGGCGCACAATCACGGCGCGGTCGATAACACCTTCTTCACGCCCTATCACGCGCTGCTCTATTCGGGGATTCTGGCAACGGGGTTATTCCTCGGCATCCACCAGTATCGCAGTATCGGCAAGGGCTATGCCTTCTCACGGGCGCTGCCCTATGGCTACAACCTCTCGCTGATCGGCGTAGCGCTGTTCTTCATCGGCGGCGGCTTCGATTTCGTCTGGCACTCGATTTTCGGCTTCGAGGCGAACCTGTCGATCCTGCTCAGTCCGGCGCACCTCGTCCTGGCGACGGCGGGCTTCCTGATCATGAGCGGGCCGCTGCGCGCTGCCTGGCGACGCACGAACGTCGCGCCGACGTGGGCGAACCTGCTGCCCGTCGTGCTGGCGCTGCTGATGATCATCTCGGTGATGACCTTTTTCACGCAGTTCGCCAATGCCTTCGCGCGTGCGGACGGCTTCGCCGGAGCGTTTCCGCCGGGCGACCGTTCCTACAGCGACGCGCTTGGCGTGGCGGTGGTGCTGTTCACTTCGACGATCACGATGGGCGTGCTGCTCTTTGGGCTGCGCCGCTGGAAGCTGCCCTTTGGCGCGATCACGCTGATCCTGGCGGTCAACGCGGTCGGGATGATGCTGATCCTGTGGAAAAATACGACGCCCTGGTACGTGATCGCCGCGCCGATCCTCGCCGGGCTGCTCGGTGATGTTCTGCTGCGCGTGTTGAAGCCGTCACGCGAACACCCGCTGGCGCTGCGGGTGTTCGCCTTCGCCGTGCCATTCGCCCTCTACCTGATCTACTTTGTGCTGCTGATCACACGGGCGGGCATCTGGTGGCCGATCCATATGTGGCTGGGCGTGACCTTCTTCGCGGCGGTGACGAGTGTCTTTTTGAGCTATCTGGCGCTGCCGCCCGCGCTGCCGAGCGAAAGCGAGTCAGCGCTATGATTTTTGAATACACGCTCGATTTGCTCGAAAGCGGGCGCAAAACGCAGACCTGCCGGATCGCGCGAGCGGACGAACAGGCCGAGCGCGGCGCGGACGGTCAGATCGCGGCGGTGACGAACAAGGGACGCGACAAATATCGCGTTGGCAAGACCTACGCCGTTCAGCCGGGACGCGGCAAGCCCGCCGTCGCGCGGATTCGGCTGCTGGGCATCGAAGGTAAGAACATCGCTGAGGTGACGACTGCCGAAGCGAAGGCCGAGGGCTACCAGAGCCGCGAGGAATTTCTCGGCGTATGGCGCGAAATTCACGGCGAGAAGCAGATGCACGCCGACGTGTGGGTGCTTAAATTCGAGTTGGTGAAGGATAAAACGTAGGGGGCTTAAATGCCTTAAGCAATCGATCCGTTTGCCTCGCCCGACGTTCAAAACGTCGGGCTACGAAACCCAAGCCTGCTGAAGCAGACTGACCAATACCGCGCACTTTTGCCAGCCCTCTTTAGAGGGCTTGAATTTGCTAGCCGGAGGCTTCGAGCCTCCGGCGATAAAAGCTATCGTTTAGCGCCCCAGCGCTCGCGCCGTGCGGTTCATGCCCTCGATGAGCGTATCGCGCGTGGTGGCGTAGTTGATGCGAATGAAGCCCGGCGCGCCGAACGCTTCCCCGCTGCTGAAAGCGACGTGCGCGTTGTCGAGCAGGAATTTGTACGGATCGGGCTGGAGATTGAGCGAGCGGCAGTCGAGCCAGGCCAGATACGTCCCCTCCGGCTGCGTGATCGGCAGGTCAGGCAGCGTCTCGCGCACGAAATCGACCAGCGCGTCGCGGTTCTCCTTCAGGTAAGCCAGCACTTCATCCAACCAGGGCTGACCGTCGCGGTAGGCGGCTTCAGCAGCGGTGTAGGCGAGCGCGTTCACACCAGAGCCGATCTTGTGCAGCGTCTCCTGCAAATTCGTGCGCAGCGACTCGTTCTGGATCACGCAGAAGCCGAGGCCAAAGCCGGGCAGGTTGAAGGTCTTGCTCGGCGCGAGCAGCGTGATCGTGCGGTCGGCGATTTCGGGCGAAAGCGAAGCAATCGAGGTGTGCGGCACGTCGCCGTAGGTCAGGTCGCAGTGAATTTCATCGGCGCAGAGGATCAGGTCGTGGCGCAGGACGAACTCGGCGATCTGTTCGAGTTCCTTGCGGGTGTAGACGCGGCCAATCGGGTTGTGCGGGTTGCAGAGCAGGAACAGCCTGGTGTCGGGCGTGACGGCGGCTTCGAGCGCGTCGAAGTCAAGCTCGTAGCGCAGGATGCCATCCGTCACCGACGAGGCCAGCGGCGCGGTCTGGACGAGACGATCACTATTTTTCGGGGCACTCAGGAAGGGCGGATAGATCGGCGTGTTCATGAGCACACCCGTCCCCGGAGCGCCGATCATGCGCGCGACGGTATTGAGGCCGAAAACCAGACCGGGCAGAAACGTGATCTGCTCCGAAGTGACCTGTAGGTGATGGCGCTTGCTCAGACGCTCGATCAGCACCTCGCGCAGCGACGGCGAATCGCTCTGATAACCGAAAATGCCGTGATCGACGCGCTCGTGCAGGGCGCGAATTACCGGCTCAGGCGAGAGGAAATCCATGTCGGCGACCCAGAGCGGGATCACCTCTTCGGGGTACATCGTCCACTTGGCGCAGTCGAATTGATGGCGGCGATCAATAAACGTATTGAGATTGGTAGCCATTGCTTAGTCCCAGATGTTCGCTTTCGGGCGGATTTGTTCAAATCTTAACGCAAAATCGCTGCGACCGATTAAGTCCGCGCTGCGTACAGGAGATAACGCTCAAACGCATGGGGGAATGGATGATGCGGCTGGAGATTGGACTTGGCCTGCTGGCAGTCGGAGCGACGGTGCTGCTGGGGACAGCGGCGGCGAGCGCGCAGCAATCGACCGGCACGCCGGTGAGACAGGTGCTGTCGATGTCAACGACGCCCCGGCTCGATCCCGCACCGACCGAGCAGGATTATCTCGACGCCTTCAAGCTGACGCACGACGCTGGAGTCGATGGCAACGCATTCACGGCGAAATGGAGCGATCTGGAAGATTCCGGCGCGAAATATAAGTTCGACGATTTCCTGAACGGCATGGGCGGCTACGAATACGCTTATCCTGACACGCTGATGTTTGGGATTCAGGTCTTGAACACGACCGCCAAAGAGACGCCGCCCGATCTGCTGAACGTCTCGTTCGATGACCCGCAGATGCTCACGCGCTTCGACGCGCTGATCGACGCGATGCTGCCGAAATTCAAGCCCTACGTGCGCTATCTGTCGATTGGCAACGAAGTCGATGTCTACCTGGCAAATCACCCGCAGGAATGGGCGACCTACAAGACGTTTTACGACGGCGTAGTCGATCACGTGCATCAGGTTGACCCGGACGTGCAGGTTGGCGTGACGGTGACGTACAGCGGCCTGCTCGCGCATACCGATCAGATCATGACGCTGAACGAGCACAGCGACGTGTTCTTCCTGACCTACTACCCGCTGGAAACGGATTTCACGGCCAACCACCCGGACGCGCCGCTGACCGATTTCCCGAAGATGGTCGAAATCGCGCGCGGTCTCCCCGTGATCTTGCAGGAGGTCGGCTACCCCAGCGCCGATTTGCTGCACAGTTCCGAGGCGGATCAGGCGGCGTTCGTGCGGAACGTGTTCACGGCGTGGAAGTCCGCCGGGAACGCGATCCCGTTCCTGAATTACTTTCTACTGCACGATCTGACCGAGGACATTTGCAATCAACTTGAGGGCTACTACGGCCTCAAGAACCCGAATTTCCACGCTTATCTGTGTACGCTGGGGCTGCGTCAGGCCAACGGTACGCCCAAGCTGGCCTGGCAGACGTTTGTCGATCAAGCGGCTGCGTGGCGCAAAAGCATCGGATAAGCATCACAATGTAGGGGCATGGCGCCACCATGCCCCAGCGACCTCCCCATTATTTCCGCAGCCAAACCAGATAGCTCATGCTGGATTCCTGAATCTGGCATTTCCCAAAGCGGCTTTGGGCGGCAAAGGCGTTCAATTCCTGCCTGGGGTGCGCGGTCTTTTTGAGCGTCGTCTGGAAGGTCAGTTTGGTCATGAAGGCGCTGACGGGACTCAGGCGCATGGTCTTGACGTAGGTATCGACCTCGATAGGTGAGAAATCGGGACGCAGGTCGATGATCAATGCGATGCCGCCCGGTTTAAGGACGCGGTACATCTCGTTGAGCGCGCCGACCGGATCGCTGAAGTTCTTGAAGGCGGCGCGGCAGACGATGAAATCGAACTGGTCGCTTTCAAGCGACATGGCGGAGGCGTTACCCTGCCGGAAATCGACCGATACGCCGGCTGCTCGCGCTTTCTCCTGCGCGATTTCGACAAATTTCTGGCTGATGTCCAGCCCCGTGATCTTGAAATTGCCTGTTTTTGCCAGTTCAATCGAGAGATAGCCGGGGCCGGGCGCGACTTCGAGCACCGATCCGCCGTCAGGTACATTCTGGCGGATCGTGCGAATCACGTCCGCGCGATCCGCGACATCGTTCTGCGTGATCCGCGCGTACCAGGTGGCGATCATGCCTTCCATCGCCATGCCTTTATAGCCCTTGCTGACCTGCGTTGTCATTGGATGCTCCTTAAAATAACTAGTCATATTATAAATACGCGGATTTGTGGAGTGGGTTACGGATTGCGTAGTGATCATGGCAGCGCTGGGGAAACGTTTTGTCCCTCTACCCGCTTGCGTGGGAGAGGGACGGCTCGCGTAGCGAGCAGGGTGAG
This sequence comes from Phototrophicaceae bacterium, assembly GCA_035545875.1. Lineage (GTDB taxonomy): Bacteria > Chloroflexota > Anaerolineae > Aggregatilineales > Phototrophicaceae > Flexifilum. The sequence continues at coordinate 449 of DASZXN010000526.1, read as the reverse complement.
GGCAGGGCGAACGCATCAAATTTATGTTCGGGTCATGAAAGGCGATACGGATTTTGTCGGGACGCGATTGATCGCGTCCGGCAGAGCGGACGGCATCAATGCCGTCCCTACGATTCCTTGTGACCCTTTGTGACTTTCCATCTGATTTTGATGTGTTTGCCCTGAGAGTGAGAGGTAGATGAGTTGTGCTAAATTGCGTTTAGCGTTACCATCGCCGACGCGACAACAGGAGGAAACCGTATGGCTGATGAGCGGATCGAAGCGCTGGAGAAAATCGCCGCAGACGTGAAAGTGTGCAAGCTGTGTGATCTCTGGACGGGGCGCACGCACGCCGTTCCCGGCGCGGGCAACTATCACGCCGAGATCATGTTCATCGGCGAAGGGCCGGGCTTCAACGAAGACAAGCAGGGGCTTCCCTTCGTCGGTCAGTCAGGTAAATATCTGGAAAC
>DASZXN010000525.1:0-8033 GCA_035545875.1 Phototrophicaceae bacterium | reverse complement strand
AGTTCATGAATTTGTGCAGAACCAGCGGCGAGATGAACTGCAAGACCGAAATCGTGAAATTGTGAAACCAATCGTTGCCAATAAGCTTGATTAGCAAGGCGTCCCACAGGGAGTTCCACACGGCGTCCCGCAAGGGGTTCCATAGGGTGTCTGGTAGGCAAGAAAGGCGGTATCGGTCGTAAAGGATTCGGTCAGCGCCTGCAACGCCTGCGGGTCGGTGCTGCGTACTATCGCCAGCAGGTCTGAATCGAGAGCAACACCTGCTCCGATGAGCGTTTGTTCCGGGTCGGTGAGCAGCGTGCTGCGGAACGTTTCATCCGTCATGACTTTGATAATCACGTCTTGCATTGTACCCATGTCGAGTTCCCTTCGGTTGAAAAAGAGCGTATACGAGTTTGGAATAGCGGTCGATACAGGCGACATTCGGGTGTTTCAGATGTAAGAATTGTTACATGCTGTATCTTTATGCTACAATTTGTGATTATATGTAACAGCTTGTATCAGTCAACAAGCAGTTGATTTTCGATGGAACATAATGGACAAAGGTCTAAAATACTCATGCAAATTTCGAGTTCCGGGGAAGGACGGCAAGATCGGCGTCCCGAACGCACGCGGCAGTGGCTCCAGAAAGCGCTGATTGATCTGATTGAGGACTACGACTACGGGGACATCAGTATTCAGATGATTGCCGATCAAGCCAACGTCGCGCGGATCACCTTTTACCGCCACTATCACGACAAGAATGAACTGCTCATGGATTATATTGAGTCGGTACGCGAGGAGCTTGCCCCGTTCGTGAAACCGGTTTCGCCGGGAACGATGATGATCGATGGCAATATACCGCCGATGCTGCCGATGTTTCGCTACATTGCCCAGCACCGGCAACTCTACAAGCGAATCTTGTGCGGTTCCATCGCCGCAGTCGCGCGCCGCTACATTCTGGAAAGTATGATCATCTACACCAGCGACAACGTCCGGCGACTGCTTCCTCACGTGGACGAAGACAAACGCAGGATGATCACGTACTGCATCAACACGACGACGCTGGGGATGCTCGCTTGGTGGCTGGAAAACGACGAACCCTGCACGGTGGAGGAGCTTGCGGCGACCGTGTTTCAGCACAATACTATCGGGATGGCTGGATTTATCTCAAGCCAGACTTGAGGCAGGGCGCATAGGGTTGTTGGCAGTGTAGGTCAAAAATCTCCGCGACGTATTCGGCACACAAGGCTTGCGGTGAACCGTTTGACGGGGCAATGTTCCTATTGCATTATAGCCAGAAGCAAAGCTGAAGTTAGATCGGCTGCGTGTCTTGGCGGCGTGCATAAGCGACCAACGCCTCCAATTCCATCTGCTGACCGCGTTCCCAAGCCGACCGCACCTCCGGCAGCTTCAGATAGGCGTGAACTTGCACCACGAGGGCGTCGTACAAAGGACGGACTGCCGGAAGAAGCGGTATCTGGTATGCTTCCAATGCGCCGACGATTTGTGCCGCGCGCGCCACTTCCCCGCGCGCCAGCGCGACGATAGCCATCCCGCCGACCGGATAGACGGCACGACCGCGAATATACCCTACCTGAATCAGCGTCTCATCATACACCGCCTCAGCCCCTACCAGATCACCCAGCCGCGTCAGCACATTCCCCAAATTTGAGGTCAGGACTGCGCCGTACTGGATGTCCCCCTGCTGGCGCATCCAGGTCAGACTCGTCTGAAGCAAAGGCAAGGCGCGTGCCGCATCCCCTTGATAGGTCGCGCAAATACCCAGACGTGCGGTCGCGTGCATGACCAAAAACGGGTCGTTCAAGTCCTGCGCGAGCGTCAGGCTCTGCACCAGCGCATTCTCCGCCTGCTCATACCGACATTGGGTGGCGCAGGCGTGACCGAGGTCGTAGAGTACCTGTGCCAGCATCCAGCGGTTGCCCTTCCAGACGCACGCAGATTTCCGCCAGCAGCAGCGCAACTTCATCGCTTAGGGTGAAGGTCGGCACGGGACGAACGGCGCGCTCGACCAGCAGCACGGCGGCAGGCGAGGCCAGCAGCTATCAATGGTATCAGGGCAGCAGCGACGACCCGGAGGACAGCACCGCCATCGACGGCGTGACCAACATGGCAACTACCTCGGATGGGCAGACCGAGATCGTCTTTACCACCCCAGCGCTCACCAGCGACGCGGAATACTGGGTGCGGGTGAGCAATCCGGCGGGCTATGTGGACAGTCTGACGGCTGTGATCACGGTCGCCACGTCGGATAACGGTTCCAGCAGCGATGCTTCTCCGACACCTGGCGCGGACACGCCGACCCCGGACAGCACGGAAACACTGTCGAGCTAGTCCAGTTTTGCAGAGAATGGGAGCGGGAGAGGGCGACCTCTCCCTGTAGCGTGTAAAAACTCGATCCTACTCAAGCTGTTTACGTCAGACATGGGTAGCCTCAACTAAATTGGCAGTATAGTCTCAAACATTGTATGTAGTTTCACACGACCACGATTTTGACGACGGAAAATAGTTATCGAGATCGGCATGACTAAAGGGAAGTCCTTGAGACTGATAGCTTAAACTTTCTTGCGGACGAGTCATTCACTGTCTGCAAGAGGCAAAAGGATCTTAAATGTACTTCCTTCCCCAAGAATACTTTCAACCGTAATAGCGCCGTGATGTAATTCAACAATTCGACGGGCAATGGAAAGCCCCAACCCCGATCCGCCTAGATGAGTTGAGCGAGCTTGATCGATGCGGTAAAGCCGTTGAAAAATATTCGAGAATTCCGCAGTCGGGATGCCAATCCCCGTATCCTGCACCTCGATGACCGCCTGGTTTTCTTCACGGCGCGTGGTTATGGTAATGCTTCCCTTAGAAGGGGTGAACCAAACCGCGTTCTTGCCTAACTCCGTTAGCGCCAGATCCAATTCTCTCGCGTCGCCTTCGGCGAGCAACCTGCCTGCCTCTAGCGAACTGAGTACCTCGATGCCTTTTTCCTTGGCATCATAGCGCAACTTTGTGCAAAACTCAGCGACTAAACGGTTCACATCGATGCGCTGGACGATCAGATGAGTGGCGCTGTCCAGTCGTGCCATGACCTGCAAGCGGTCGATCAGTTGGGTCAGCCCCATCCCGCCTGGACGAAGAACCCGCTTGCCAAGCCTTACCAGCAGCCAATGTCCTGGCATCCGCTCGGTTTTCAGCGCTGCTCCGGGGAATAAGTCATTCTGTTCCATAGAGGATGTCTCCCTATAGCGCGGGTAGAGCTAACGGGAGGGAGCGCAATCCGAAGATTTACGCTCCCCTGCGAACTTCGCGTTAGTGTCCTGACCCCGGCGTGATTTGGTCACCGTGAAAAATAGTCGGCTGGTCGTCGCCGGTGACGTAGAGATAGCCCATCAAGCCGCGCTCCATCCGGCTGAGGGCGTGATCGACCAGCACGTAACGTCCCGGCACCTGCACCTGAAACTCGACCATCGTCGCGCCGCCAGGCGGAACAACCGTTGTTTGCACGTTCATCAGCGGCGGCGAGGTCAGCGATCCCAGATCGTAGACGCGGTCGAACATTTCGCCGATCACGTGGAATGACGAGGTGAAATTCGGCCCGCCGACACCGAAGAAGATGCGCACGGTTTGGCCCTCGTCGGCGCGCAAAGCATTCGCGTCGCTCGCCAGAGCATTGACTGCGCCGTTGAAGACGAAATACTGCGGGCGCTCGTCGAGCATGGCCTGATCGTCGAAAGTCAGGCTGCCTTTTGTGCCAAACGGCTGGGCGGTGTAAATCTCGCCCTGCATGATGTAGAACTCGCGGTCAACCTTCGGCAGTCCGCCCGCTGGCTCGACCACGATCAGGCCATACATGCCGTTGGCGATGTGTTCGGCGACACTCGGCGTCGCGCAGTGGTAAACGAAGACACCGGGCGCGAGCGCCTGGAAACGGAAGCTGGTTTCCTGACCGGGAGTGGTCTGGGTGTAGACCGCGCCGCCGCCGGGGCCAGTCACGGCGTGCAGGTCAATCGAATGGATCATCTGGCTGCTGGCGTCGTTATGAAGATGAATTTCGACCGTATCACCGACACGCACGCGGATCATCGGGCCAGGAACTTTGCCGTCGAAGGTGAAGTAGCGGTAGGTTGTACCATCATCGAGAAGCCCATCGACCTCCTGAGCGTGCAGATCGACGCGCACGGTGGTCGGCCCACGATCTCCAATCGGTGCGGGCAGGTCGGCAGGATTACGCACAATCGAAACGGCATCGACAGCCGCCGGAGCGACGGTCGGCACAGGCACAGCGGCGACCATTTCGGCGGTTGCGGCGCTGCTGACCGTTTGCGCGAGCGGCTGACCGCTCACGGTTAACGTGCCGAACATGCCGATTTGACGATGACCGGGCTGCGAGCAGTAATAGACGAAATCGCCTGGTCGATCCGGCGTGAATTCAACCGTCACCTGCTGATCTTTCTGGCTCAGGTCGCCCGTCTTGACGTTGAATTCGTCAATCGTGAGATTGTGCAGAACGGGATCGCCGTTGATGAGCGTGATCCGCACCGTGTCACCCACGTTCGCAGTCAGGTGCGGGTTGATCTGACCGTCGATGCTGCCGCCGACGCCAATATACGCCATCGGCGGGTTCTGACCGAGGATCGTCTTGAGCGTGTACTCATCAACTTTCGGCTCTGGGTTGACCTCATTCATCGGCATGGTCATCTCGGTTGCCGAAGGGATGGTCGTCGCCGTCGCTTCCTGAGCGATGCTAGCGTTAGGAATGATCTGGATGGAAACCGGCAGAATTGCCAGAAAGACGACGGTGATCATGATCAGGACGACAGCGACGACGTTCGGGTTCACTTGCTTGTTCATGGCAATCCTCAAGTTTACAGATGAGATAGGGGAGTTCAATCGCGCTGACCGGACAAATCGTCTCGCAGGCAGCGCAGTAGGTGCATTGCTCGGGGGCGACCAGCGCGGCTTTCGCCTCGACCCGCCCTAAAGCGTGGGTCGGACAGGCGGCAATACACTCGCCGCAGCCGGTACAAAGCAGCCGATCCAGTCGGGGTAACCATTCGCTCATCGCTTCCTCCGCACGTTTACGCTGAGGATAAAGCAGAGCGAACTCGCTGTCCTTGATTTAGATCAAGTTGGGATTAGAGCGCCGCCAGTTCGCGCAGCAAATCTTCGCGCAGAATGACGATGCGATGGCGATCAAAACGAATCGCGCCGCTGTCTTCGAGCGTGCGCAGGGCGCGGCTGATGGTTTCCGGCGTCGTGGCGAGGTAGGCGGCGATAGCCGCGCGCGTCACACCGGGAGCGCTTAAGGCAGGATCGTCGGCCTGCTGAAGCAGAAAACGCGCCAGACGAACCACCACACCATAGAGGGTGAGGTCTTCGATGCGGTGGACGAGTCCGCGCACACGCCCAGCCAGTAGATAGATCACGTGACGCGCCAGCACGGGATCGGCGGCAAGCGCGGCATCGAGACTCTCTGAGGGCAGCAGCCAGACGCTGGTTTCGCTCAACGCAGCGGCGTGAGCGGGATTTGCACCGCCGTCGAGGGCAGCGATGTCGTCGAAGGTGTCGCCTGAGCCCAGCAAGTGCAGAATATGCTCCACACCTTCAAGATTGAGCTTGTAGATTTTGACGCTGCCCTGCTCGATCAGCCATAAGCCGAGCGCGGGATCATCTTCGTGGAAGATGGCTGTTCCGGCCTCGAAATGACGCTTCAACGCCTGCGCTGCCAGCAGATCGAGCGTGGCTTGGGAGCAGTTCTCGAAGTAAGGCAGCGCGCGTAGGAGGTCAATCAGATCGGGCATCGGAAGCGCTTCTCGTTGCAAGTTGGCGCGCAGATTGTAGCGCATCCATCGGGCTATCGAACGGAAACTTGATCAGGATCAATTACAAAAGGGAGTGCTACCGTGATAATGAATTTCGAAGATGGATAGCTGAAAAATAGATGAAGTGAAATGGCAGGTTCACACACTGCCAGCCTTCAGAAGGGATTCGCTCGATGGCGAAAATTGGACTATTCTACGGCAGCAACGATGGGCATACGGAAGATGTCGCGGCGCGGATCAAACAGGCATTTGACGCTTACAAACCGGATATAGTCTCCGTCGCCAATATCGCACACACCTCGATTGAGGAAATCGCCCGCTGGGACAAGCTGATCTTCGGCATTCCCACCTGGAATGTTGGGCTGCTTCAGGACGACTGGTACATTTTCTTCCCAGAAATGGACACCCTTGACCTGACGGGAAAACAGGTAGCGATCTTTGGACTCGGCGACCAGTACGGCTATGGTTCAACCTTTCTGGATGCGGTCGGCACACTCGCCGATAAGGTCATGGAGCGGGGCGGCGATTTGGTTGGCCTGTGGCCCGCGCACGGCTACGAGTTTGAAGCGTCTCTGGCGCTCGAAGGCGATTATTTCCTGGGGCTGGCGCTGGACGAGGATCACCAGCCTGAACTGACCGATGCGCGTATCCGGACATGGACGGTGCAGCTTCTGAACGAATTTGGCCTCGCCGAGAGCCAACCCATTGGCGAACCCGCGATGTCCGCATAACAATTCTGTTCACCAGAGGCCGTATCCCTCTTTTCACTAGGACACGGCCTCGCTTGACTCAGGCGTGATCCGTCAATCCCGAAATCCGAAATCACCCGGCTTTGCTCGGCTGAACACTGCGCTGTGCAACCTGAGCCTCACGGCGGTGATGATTGATCCATTCCGCCCAGAAGTAGCTGCCAATCACGAAGATCGCCGCCAGCACTTGCAGAATGATTCCCTGCCAGGTCGCGTAGACGCCGAGCCACTGTCCCATCCAGAAGGGCAGATAGACGCCTGTGATTGGGGTGATCGGCATCCAGCCAACCGACTGCATCACCTGAACGGTCGTGCCGACCATCATCAGCAGCACAAAGCCGATCAAAATCCCGGTCACGACCAGCATTTTCTTGTAGGGCAGCCGAAATTGCAGCACGAAGGTGATCACGCCGATGATGGCGACGCCGATCAAGCCGATGGCGACACCCTGCAGCACAGTGTTGATCCCGGCTTGCAGCACCAGCGATTGCAGGAAGAGAACGGTCTCAAAGCCTTCGCGGTAGATGCTGGTGAAGCCGAGGATCGCCAGCCCGACCGACTGGCTCACGGCAATGGCGAACGTCCCGGCCAGCAGACGGCGCTTCTGGGTGTGGAAATTCGCCATCCAGCCCGTCCAGTAGACTTTGTGGAAGAACCAGTTGGTGATCAGCAGCAGCACCGCAATGGCGATCAGCGAGACAATCGCTTCGAGCCGTTCGCCGAGTGCCATCATCGACATTAAGAGGTCGTTGGCGAGCCACCAGGTCACGCCTGCCGCGACGAACGCGACTGCTGCGCCGATCATGATCGGACGGCGATACTTACGCTCCTCGATGGTGCGCAGACTTGCCAGCAGCGAGGCGAGGATCAAAATCGCTTCCAGCCCTTCGCGTAGGACGATGATCCCGGCGTTGGTGGCGACCACGCCCGGCGCGGTCTTCTGGTTGTCGAGGAAGGTCTGCGCGTCGGTCAGCGCCGCTTTGAGCGTGCCGATCTCCGCCTTGATCGCATCGACGGGCGCGTTCGAGGCGATCAGCACTTCCAGACCCGGCTGATCACTGGTTCCCTGCCAGAACAGGCTCTCGATATTGTTCGATTTATCCGGCGCGAACCCGCGTAGGCTCTGCTCGATGCCAAATTCGAGCGTGGCATAGGCTTGCAGGCGGGCGGATTCCGCGAGGCTGTATTCGCCCTGCGCCGCTGCTGCTGAAACCTGATCGAGGAGGGTGTCAATCACGTCCACGTCCGAGGCGCTGTTGATTGACTTCCATTCCGGCGGGTAGAGCTTATTGAGATCGGTGTTGATCTGATCGACGGTGTGCTGCACGTCGTTGGGATCGGCGACGGCGTGAATCTGCGTCAGGACGGTGGCGAGCAGCGTGCCGACCTGGGCGGTCGTCGCCGGGTCGCGGGTTTCGAGGTTATCCTGCAAGTCGGTGTAGGCGACCTGGGCGGCCTGCTGGAAGGTCAG
>DASZXN010000524.1:0-11404 GCA_035545875.1 Phototrophicaceae bacterium | reverse complement strand
ATCCAGCACCGAAACCGTGATGGCAATCAGCCACACACAAATACCGGATGAGTAGAAATTGCCGAGGCGAATCCACTGGATCAGGATGAAACCGATGCCGCCGCCGCCGACCGCGCCGATGATCGTGGACATGCGCACGTTCACGTCCCAACGATAGACGCTGAAGGAGACGAACGGCGGGATCACCTGCGGCAGCACCGCATACATGATGATCTGAAGGCGGCTCGCGCCTGCGGCTTGCAGCGCCTCGATTGGCCCGTCCTCAATGTCCTCAATCGCTTCGGAATAGAGCTTGCCCAGTGAAGCAATCGAGTGCAGCGTCAGCGCGATGGTTCCGGCGAACGGCCCCAACCCGACCCACGCCGCCGCGATGATCGCCCAGATGAGCGGCTCAATCGAGCGGACAAGGTTGAGCAGCGTGCGCACGACGTAGTAGATCGCCAGCGTAACGCGGTTCTCGGACATCAGGTTGCGCGCAGCGATAAAGCTCAGGGGGATGGCGAAGATCATGCCGAAGAAGGTCGCCATCAGGCCGAGATAGATTGTCTCGACCATCAGACTGAGCGCGACCAGCAGATCGTTGCTGGGGCGCAGCGCGCCCTGCGATTCGACCTGCCGGACGGTCACTGTGCTGGCGATTGTGCCAATAGCCTGCGTCGGGATCGTGAAGTTGGGCGCGTTGAAGGTAAAGCGGAACGATCCGGTGCTGTCCGGCGTGATGCTGACCAGCCCGCCATTGGCGCGTGGTCGAAACTCCGGGATGCTCTCCGGTTCCCACCAGAGCGTCGCGGGTTCGTTCGGCTTGAAATCCTTGCCGACGACCGTGATCTCGGTGCCCAGTTTGCGCGTGCCATCCAACTGTACCGGGCCGGAGATGTCGCCGCAGGTCGGCTCGATGCGAATGTAAGGCTGGCCGGAGATTTCATCCGGCGGATTCGGCGCGTCGTTGCTACAGGGCGTGTCCCATTGCGCCGAGGCCTGAATGTTGACCTCGCCCGTCACGAACGCCTGATTCCAGGGCCACAGGATTTGCGAGAGGCGCGGGATCACGTCGTCGAACTCGGTGACAGCCTTGTACAAATCGATCTGCGTTACGTCCCAGCCGATCACGAAGGCAACGACGAACATCATGAAGAAGGGCAGGCGCGAGGGCAGCGTGCGTCCGCCTGCGCTGCTGTAGGCGTCCCAGATGCTCCACACGTAGATCAGCGCCAGCAGCACGAACAGGATCAAAGCCATGCTGAAATGCGCGTTCTGAACGTCGCTGAAGCCAGCCGTACTTTGCGCGCCCGTCAGCACGCCGATGAAATCGACGCTGTTAACCTCTAAGCGCCAGTCGGTCAGCGCGATCAGCGTCGGCAGTAGGATCAACAGCGCCCAGCCGCGCGAGCGCTCGCGGGCGTAGAAATGGCCGAAGCCGGGGATCAAGGCGAGGATGGCCGCGAGTACAGGGCTGCGCCGGGATCGAGGCTGCGGCGGTGGAGTCTGGGTGTCGTCGAAGGCGGGAGCGCTGGTGGTCATTTGCCCCCCACGATACTGCCGAGGCGTACCGCCTCCTCACCGTAAATTTCCGCGAATTCCGCATCGGTCAGCCGCCGGATTTGCTCCTGATTACCCTGATAGACGATCTTCCCGGCGCGCAGGCCGATCACGCGGTCGGCATAGCGCTGGACGAGATCGAGGTAATGGAGGCTGCAAATCACGGTGCGGCCATCGGTGCGGTTCAGTTCCTCAAGATAGCCCATGATCGAGTGCGCCAGCACCGGGTCGAGGCTGGCGACGGGTTCATCGGCGAGAATCAACTGCGGGTCTTGCATCAACGCGCGGGCGATGCCGACGCGCTGCTGCTGGCCGCCGCTCAATTGATCGGCGCGAATATAGGCTTTGTCGGGGATGCCGACGCGCTTGAGCGCCTCCATCGCCTTGTCATAATCCGCGCGCGAGAAGTGATTGCCAATGCTCCAGAGCGGCGGTGTATAGCCGAGCCGCCCGGTCAGCACGTTGGTGATCACGTTGGAACGTTTAACGAGATTAAACTGCTGGAAAATCATGCCGATCCGTCGGCGTATCTGGCGCAAATCGCCGGATTTGGCGGCAGTCACGTTCACGTCGTCGAGCCAGATTTCGCCTTCCGTCGGATCGATCAGGCGATTGATGCAGCGCAGCAGCGTCGATTTGCCTGATCCGCTCAGGCCGATCACCGCCAGAAATTCGCCATCCTGCACTTCAAAGCTGACGTTCTTCAGCGCGACCGTGCCGTTGGGATACACTTTGGAGAGATTGATCACTCGTAACATAGATCGCTGTAACCAATAACTACGCTTATGGAATAACAGAACGGGGCAGGTCTTAGACCTGCCCCTACAGAAATCGCTATCAATACGTTACGACGAAGCAGTCGCTTCTGCCGTCGCGGTCATGGCTGGCGTCATTTCGGCGGTCGCTTCGGCGGTCGCCGCAGGCGCAGGCGTCGGCACGAGCGAATCGATATTGACGCCCGCCGCGTCCAACTGCTGGCGGAAGTCGTCGAAGAACGCATCCTGCGCGGCGGCGAGGCTGTCCCAGTTATAGGTCGCGCTCAGAACCTTCTGTTCGTCCTTGTCGTTGGCAATCTTGAGCAGTTCATCGACGATTTTCTGGCGCAGCGCCGGGTCGAAGTCCTTTGTGAAGCTCACTGTGTCGTTGGGAATCTGCGATGTGGTGGCGATCACGGTGGTCTCAGGAATCTGATCTGCCGTGCGCGCATCGACGAAGGTCGCGCCCGCGTCACAATCGCCATTGATGACTGCCGTCACGACCTGCGGGTGGCCGCCCGCATCGATGATTTTGAGGTCGGTGTCCGGGTTGATGCCGTTGGCGCGCAGCGTGATCGACGGGACGACCCAACCGGAGGTGCTCAGAGGGTCAGGCCGGCAGAAGGTCGTGCCCTTCAGGTCGGCCAGCGTCTTGATCGGGCTGCCCGCCTTGACGATGATCTGGCCGCTGTAGTAGGCAGAGCCGAAACGCAGCGAGACCAGCGCAACGTCGGCGCAGCCCCGGCTGCTGGCGAGAATGTAGCTGAAGGTATTGAGCGCAGCCATCGGCGCTTTACCCGTACACATCGCCTCGATGACGCCGCTGTAATCCGTCGCTACCACTGCGTTGATGTAAATGCCGGTATCCTTCTGGATCAGGTCGGTCAGTTCCTTAGCACCCGTCAGCACGGTTTGGCTGTCCGACGACGGCACGAACGCCCACGTGATCGGGTTGTTCTGCGTGCCGAGCGCGTCCTGCGCTGCCGCAGGCGCAATCGCCGACAGCAGGCCAATCGCGAACGCAATCAGCAGCACGACTCTGAAAGTTTGACGCATAGATCGACTCCCTTCTGACTCTGAATATTATGAATAGTTTAAGGAATTGAAACCCCCTAGTAAAAATATCACATTTGCTCGAATCGCGCTCGGTCAAAAGTGCAGAGAAAAGATCGGCTTTTTCAGGCACTCTGTTAAATTGCTTAACGTAGAACGACCGGATCGCCCGGCATTTTCCACGATGTACAGCACCGGTGAAGCTCGCGGGGCGGGTCATTCGGGCGAGGTGTGCCTCGTCCCGACATCCCCTCAGAACTCCCCATTTTGTGATGCGCTGGTGTCTTGACGGTAGTTTTCACCTGCGGTAATGTGGAGCGCGCTCCCCAACGGAAAGTTTTGATCCCATGTTTGTTGGCGTAGACATCGGCGGAACGTTCACTGACCTCGTGTTGAGCGCGGACGGTGAACTGAAGATTCACAAGCTCCTGAGTACGCCCGGCGATCCGGCTCAGGCGATGCTCGCTGGGCTGCGGGCGGTCAGTCCGCAGGGACTCGAAGTGCTCGCGCGGATCGCGCATGGGACGACCGTCGCCACTAACGCGATTCTGGAACGCAAAGGCGCGAAATCGGCACTGATCACGACGCAGGGCTTCCGCGATTTGTTGTTTATTGGGCGGCAGAATCGACCGCTCGTTTATGCCCTCGCGCCTGAACTGCCGCCGCCTTTGATCCCACGCGAACACTGCTACGAAGTTCCTGAGCGGCTCGATCACACCGGAGCGGTGCTCCAACCGCTCGATTTAGTGGCGCTCGATCACGTCCTCGATCAAATCGAGGCGGCGGGAATTGAGTCGGTTGCCATTGGCCTGCTTTACAGCTACGTCAATGGTGATCACGAGCGGGCGGTGCGCGCACGCATTCTCGAACGCGGTCTGCTGACCGAAGAACAGATCGCGCTCTCGTGTGAGGTGCTGCCCGAATTTCGCGAATACGAGCGCGCCAGCACCGTCGCGCTCGAAGCCTACGTTCGCCCGGTCATGAGCCGCTATCTCGGCCATCTCGAAAGCACGCTGCCGCTCCCTGGCTCATTGCGCGTGATGAAATCGGACGGCGGTATTATCAGCGCGAACAATGCGCGGCGGCGCACGATTCTGACAGCCTTGAGCGGGCCTGCTGCGGGCGTGATCGGCGCGTTTCACGTCGCCAAACTCGCGGGCTTCGACCAGATCATCTCGCTCGATATGGGCGGCACATCGACCGACGTGGCGCTGTGCCCCGGCACACCGATTCGCCGCTCTGAATCCGAGATCGACGGCCTGCCGCTGCGGATGCGCCTGCTCGACATTGAGACGGTTGGCGCGGGCGGCGGCTCGATTGCGCGCCTTGACAGCGGCGGCGCGCTGCGGGTTGGCCCGGAAAGCGCGGGCGCTGATCCCGGCCCAATCTGCTACGGACGCGGTGGGACGCAGGTCACGGTCAGCGACGCCAATGCCGTGCTCGGTCGTCTCGATGCCGAGCATTTCCTCGGCGGACAGATGATGCTCGATCTCGACGCGGCGCAGTCTGCCGTGCAAGCGCTCGCCGATCAGATGCACCTCGCGCTCGAAGAGGCGGCGCTCGGCGTGCTGGCGCTGGCGAACGCCAACATCGACCGGGCAGTTCGGCGTGTCTCGATTGCGCGCGGCTACGATCCGCGTGATTTCACGCTGGTCGCGTTTGGCGGTGCGGGGCCGCTCCACGCCTGCGACGTGGCGGCGCGTCTCAATATTCCGCGTGTACTGATCCCGCGCTCGCCGGGAGTGCTGTGCGCACTCGGCCTGCTCGTCGCCGACGTGACGCTCGACACCAGCGCCTCGCTGCTCGGCAGCAGCATTTCGGTGGACGACCTGGTCAATAATCTGCTGGCTCGCGCACGCGACGAACTGACGCGCGAAGGCATCGCTGAGGCCGATATGAGCTTCACGCCGCTGCTCGATGCCCGTTATCGCGGGCAAGCCTACGAACTGACGATTCCGCTCTCGGACGACATCGAGGGTGCGTTTCATGCCGCCCACGAGCGTGCTTATGGTCACGCGCTGCCGGGGCGTGAGGTCGAATTGGTCAATCTACGCTTGCAAGCCACCGGATCGCTTGATAAGCCGACACTCATGCCAGAGCCGATCATTGAAAATGATGGTTCAAGTGCGCACATCGGGCATAGGCACGGCCTGACGCTCTATCAACGTGAGCAGTTCACACCCGGCGCACGTTTCAGCGGCGCGGCGCTCATCTTTCAGCTCGACAGCACCGTTTACGTGCCGGAAGGCTGGTCAGCGCAGGTCGATGGCTATCGGAATCTCGTGTTGAGCCGCTAGTTTTTAGTGCTTAGTAATTGGTTTTTGGTTTAAACGCGGAACTTGCGCTGTATCCCGTGTGTGACCTTGCTTTTACCATAACCAAAAACTAAAAACCAATAACTTCTCTTGGAGCTTTCCATGCCCGTCGATGCCATTAGCCTAGCCGTCTTTCGCAGCCTGTTCGAATCCGTCGCGGAAGAAATGGGCGTGACGCTTCAGCGCGCCGCCTTCAGCCCCAATATCCGCGAGCGCCTCGACTTTAGCTGCGCGATCTTCGACGCTCACGCCCGCATGATCGCGCAGGCGGCGCACATCCCGGTGCATCTCGGCGCGATGCCTGCCTCGGTCGAAGCGGCGGTTAAAGCTTTCGAGACGTTCAATCCCGGCGATGTGATCGTATTGAACGATCCTTATTCGGGCGGCTCGCACCTGCCCGACGTGACGATGGTCTCGCCGATCTTCATCAACGGTGCGGTGCAGTTTTTCGCCGCCAGCCGCGCTCATCACGCCGATGTCGGCGGCATGTCCCCCGGATCGCTGCCCCTCAGCACCGAAATCTATCAGGAGGGGCTGATCCTGCCGCCGATCAAGTTGGTCGAAGCCGGAAAATTGAGCGAATCGGTCATCCGGCTGATCACGGCCAACAGCCGCGCGCCCGAAGAACGTCTCGGCGACATCGAGGCGCAGTTGGCGGCGCAGCGCGTCGGTGAGCGCCGCCTGATCGCATTGGTTCAGGCGCATGGCTTAGAAATGGTTCAGGCGCATAGCGAGGCTTTGCTCGATTATTCGCGGCGCATGACCGAAGCTGTGATCGCCGCCATTCCTGATGGCGTTTATCGCTTCGAGGACGCGCTCGAAGGCGACGGTCAGCGCGAATACCGCATCCCGATTCACGCCGCAATTACGGTGAACGGTTCGCGTATGACCGTCGATTTCACGGGCAGCGCACCGCAGGTTGCGGGTAACCTGAACGCGGTCGCGCCGATTGTTCGCTCGGCGACCTGGTACTGCGTCCGCCTGCTCTCCGAGGAAGATTTACCTGTCAATCATGGCTGCTTCGATCCGGTCGATGTGGTTGTGCCGCCGCACAGTGTCCTCAGTCCCGATTTTCCGGCGGCGGTTGTCGCGGGCAACACCGAAACCAGCCAGCGCATCACCGATGCGGTGCTCGGCGCGCTCGCTCAGGCGCTGCCGGATCGTATCCCGGCGGCCAGTCAAGGGACGATGAACAACTTCACTTTTGGCGCGTCCGGCTTGGTTTACTACGAGACGATTGGCGGCGGTCACGGCGGAAGCTCACAGCATGATGGCATCAGCGGACGCCACGTCCACATGAGCAATACACGCAACACGCCGATTGAGGCGCTCGAATACGCGCTGCCTGTGCGCGTCAACGTCTACCGCCTGCGCGATGGATCGGGCGGGGCGGGGCGGCATCGTGGCGGCGACGGCATCGTCCGCGAGTACGAGTTTCTCGTCCCGGCGACTGTTACCATCAACAGCGAAAGGCGAATTTATTCGCCCTACGGCTTGCAGGGTGGATCAAGCGGGCAACCGGGTGTTAATCGGCTGATTCGCGGAGATGAAGAAATATTGCTTGGCGGAAAATGGACAGGTCGCGTGCAGGCCGGAGATCGGATTGTCATCGAGTCGCCGGGCGGCGGCGGGTGGGGTAAAGCGACGTAACCGGAGACGTGTAGGGGCGGGCAGGTTTCAAACCTGCCCCCTACGATAAATCATGGATACGGCCTGGCTAATCGCCGACCGCGCCGACCTGCATGGCTAAAATCATCGACTGCACGGGCTGGTCAAGCAGGTAGAGCTTGCGGTTGCGCTCCTCAAGCTGGCGACGCAAATCCCAGATTTCGAAGCGGCGCATGAATGAGAGTACGTGGTGAGGCGGACAGGCAAACACAGCTCCCGCTTCCAGTTGATCGCTGGCGTCGATGATCGCGCCGACGTAGGAAATCCACTGCATCGGCTGGACTTCCAGTTCGACATCGTATTTCTCGGCAATTGTTTTGTAATCCCAGAGCGCATCGCTTTCGTCCGCAGAGAAGTTCTCGAAGCCGAGCGTCGTGCCGAGCCAGCTATAATGCTGCGCTTCAATCATCCGCAGCAGGGTGACGTTGGTGTGGTTGTTGCGCGCCATCGCGCAGGCCAGATGCAGCGCTTCTTCCGTCCAGGCTCGATCTGCCATCTGGACAAGGATCGTGCTCACAGTATTACCTCCGTGTACATTCACCCTTGATTCTATGCAGACGGAGGTAAAAATGGGGTCAAAAGGTGTCGATAGGGCGTAAGGGAAGCGTCAGGATTCGAGATCGACGAAACGGTAGCCGACCCCCGGTTCGTTGAGGATATAGCGGACGTTGCGCGCCGGGTTTTCACGCAGCTTCTTGCGAATCTGGTTGACGAACACGCGCACGTAATGATCCATCTCGCCGTATTCCGATCCCCACACGTCGTTCAAAATCTGGTGGTGGGTAATGACCTTTCCGGCGTGGGTTGCCAGCAGGCGCAGCAGTTCGTATTCTTTCGGCGTGAGGTGAACCTCTTCGCCTTCGACAAAGACGTGCCGGTTGACCAGATCGATTTTTAAGTCGCCGACGACGATTTCGGACTGGTTGGCATTGGCGGGTTCATCTTTGGTGCGGCGCAGCACCGCTTGAATGCGGGCGCGCAGTTCCTCAATGCCAAATGGTTTGGTCAGGTAATCGTCCGCGCCCGCATCGAGCGCCGTGACTTTGGTCTTTTCGTCGCTGCGCACCGAGAGCATGATGATCGGCGTGCTTGTCCACTCGCGCAGCGAGCGGCACACTTGCAGACCGTCCGGGTCTTTGCCCAGCGCGATGTCGAGGATGATCACGTCGGGCGCTTGCTGTGCCGTATCGACCAGCGCCTCCTGACCGTTCGCCGCCATCATGACCTGATAGCCGTAAGCGCTCAATCCTGTTTTAACGAGTTTGCGGATTTGCGGTTCATCGTCTACCACAAGAACTTTCATGATCGTTTCCCCGTCTTCAGGTGAATTTGGCGAGAATGGTGCGCAGATGCGCTAAAGCGTCACCCCGGTCACCAAAGTGCGCAATCACACTCAGGATTTCTCGAATATACAATATTTTCAGCCGTTCCCACCAGCCGGGCGCGAGCGGATTGACTTCAACGTAAGCATCGAAGAACACACGCGGAATGCCCGGATACTGCTGCGCCATCGCCAGTTCTGCCTCCGGCCAGCCGTAATAGACCGCCGGATCGATCAACGCTGCCCGTCCATCAGCGCCAAGCAGAATATTGCCAGCCCACAGATCGCCGTGCAGCAGCGCGGGCGGCTGCGGCGGGATCAGTTCCGGCAGGCGGCTGACCAGCCGCTCCAGCGCCGCGCGATCTGCGCTTGTCAGGGTTTGCACCGTCAGCGGGACTTCGAGAAAGCGCAGCACGCGATACTGCCCGAAGAACACGTAACCGTCATCCGTCCAGCGATTATACTGGCGCAGCAGCCCCAGATAATTGTCGCCCTCGAAGCCAAACTTTTCGTTCCTGTGCTGGTGAAGCTGACCAAGCGCGTGACCGAGCGCTTCCCAGTCAAGCTGCTCTTTCGGTGCGCTGCCAAGATCGCTAACGACGAGGAAATCCGCGCCAATAAGCAGGATTTCGGGCGTGTGCATTCCCGCTGACTTGAGCGTGCGCAGACTTTGGGCTTCACAGGCATATAAATCTGGCGGCGGATTAGTGCTCTGCTTGAGGATGAAGGTTAAGCCCGAAGCCGTTGTCAGACGGCGCGTTTGGCTGATGACGCCGCCGCTCAACATTTCCGCCGCGCTGATTGGCCCGAAGCGCTCGCGCTGGCAAAACTCGATCACGGCAGCAGGAATCGGCGCGATCTCGGTCACGACGGCTGCACTTTCTTGTCGTTCGCGCCAGCGCCGGTCTTTTCGCTGCTCAAGGGCAGTGAGAACAGGAAGGTCGCGCCGCCGCCCGGCGTATCATCGACCCACAGCCGCCCGTGATGCGCCTCGATGATGCCTTTGGCAATCGGCAGGCCGAGGCCGATGTGCCCATCTTTGCCCGTGTAGAATGGCTCCATGATCTGCTCGCGCTCGTTGGGCGAGATATTCGGCCCGTGATTGACAATGCCGACGACGCCTTCGCCGCTGCGTACCCTGCCGAAAATCTCGATCAATTGACCCGGCGGCTCGTAGCGCAGCGAGTTATCGACCAGATTGGACAGCGCTTGCAGAATTAATCCGTAGTCGAAGGGGACGAGCGGCATATCGCCGGGGAAATTGATCCGAATTCGCTCCTGCTTCAGCCGTTGAAAGGCGCGCGCCGCCACGTCGCCCGCGACTTCCTCCAGATCGTTCAGCCGGATGTTCAATTGCAACGCTCCCGCCCGCAGCCGTGACAGATCGAGCAGGTTGCCGACCATCTGATCGAGTTCGTCGGCTTCGGTTTCGACCGATTCAAGCATTTCGAGTTGATCGGTTTCCGGGAGCTTCGTATGCAGCGTCAGCAGATTGTGTGCCGAAGTCTTGATGATCGTGATTGGCGTGCGCAGATCGTGGGAGACGGCGTGGAGCAGCGCTGTTTTCAGCCGATCCGCTTCCTCGAAGGTGCGACTCAGCCGCGCTTTCTCGATCAACTCGATGCGGTGCAGCGCCATCGCCGCCTGATCGACGCAGGTTTCCAGCAGGCGAATCTGCACCGGAGTCAGTGGGCGGTCGAACGAGGCGCACAGCGTTCCGTAGATCGTGCCGCCTGCGTGCAGCAGCAGATAGAACACTGTCTCGTCCTTGTTCGGCGCGGCGCTGGTATCCGGCAGCACGTGCGCGTTGACGGCATGTAGATCGTCGTGAAGCGTTTTGGTCAGCGCGTCGTAGACGCCTTCAACCGTCGCCAGTTGGTTGAAGGCGCTCGTCAGCTTGAACAGGATCGTTTGCTCCTGCGCGCGCTGGCGGGCTTTTTCGGCCTCGGCGCGGGCGCGCGCGGCGAGTTGTCCGGTCAGCACCGCGACGACGAAATAAATAATCAGGTCGAGCAGTTCGCGGGGATCAGCGACGAGGAAGGTGTAGAGCGGCTGAACCAGAAAGAAGTTGAAAAACACGAAACTGAGCGCCGCCGCGAACAGCGATGGCCCGATCCCCTGCCGGATGGCGATCACCAGCACGACCAGCAGATAGACCAGTGAGAAATTCGCCAGCGTCAAATAGCCGCGCAGCAGCGATAGAATCACCGTCGCCACGACGATCAGGAGCGCGGCAAACCCGTATTCCGATAGGTAGCGCTTCACGGCTGATCGTCCATTAATCGTTCGCCTGCTTCAATCGGGAATGCCAGTCGATTTTGCGGCGGCGCGAGCGGGCAGACCCAGCGCGGATTGTAGTAGCACGAGGGATGATAAGCGTAATTGAAATCGAGGACAATTTCGTCAAGCTGCAAGCCGCCTGCACCCAAATCCGCGCCTTTGATCGTATCGTAGAGGTAGCGCCCCGCGCCGTAAGTCGCGTGCTTGTTGGTCGCATCGCCGAAGGGCAGGAATAGGCCGCCGCCGTAGCCCTGAATCCAGAACAGGCCGAGCGTGCCTATCCCGGTCGGTAAATCGAACGTCACCTGCCCGAACTGACGCACGATGGTGTGTCCATCGCCTTCGAGATCATACTCGTAGGTGATCGGCTCGACGTTGATGTTGACCTTTGCCGTCAAGCGGTAAGCGGGATTGTAGGGATAGTAATTCAGCCCGCGAAAGGTCGCTTTTTGTACCGCATCGAGCGCTGACTG
>DASZXN010000523.1:0-2080 GCA_035545875.1 Phototrophicaceae bacterium | reverse complement strand
GTGATCTGCTGCGGCGCTACGCCTGGGAGGACGGCATCGTCGATGAGGGTGAAAACCGCCGTGCCGTCCAGGAGTAGTTTAGTTTAGTACAGCGTGTGCGCCGCAGCGACGTATTCGCTGAGATCGCGCACGCCGATGAAGTCTATCGTGAGCTGCCGTTTGTCTATCAGACGGAGCAGCGGACAATTCACGGCGTGATCGACCTGCTGCTGCGCGGCGCGGACGGTCAGTGGCGGGTCGTCGATTACAAGACGGCGGCGCTCAAGGTGCTGCCGACGCCCGACGCGCTGGCGGAACACGCGCGGCGCTATCATTTGCAAATGGGCATCTACGCGGCAGCGGTGCAGGAATTGGTCGGAGCAGCGCCGCTGGCGGTGATTCACTACGTGCGTTACGCGCAAACTGTTATAATTGCAGAAAATCGTTGGCAACAGGCGCTCGCGCAGCTTGAAGTGTATATTGGGGATGTGATCAAGGATGGTTAGGACGATGGTTCGACTATTTGTCGGTCAACTTCCCGTGTGGGCACGACGTGAGCATCCGGTGCTGCGTCACGAACTGGGCACGACGATGCGTTCACGCTGGCAGGTGCGCTACGCTCGTGCGTTTGGCGTGGTCGTCTTTGGTGGCGTGCTGCTGCTGATTGGCTACCTGATTGCGACCGGGCTGCTGCGTCGTCCGGCTGGGCAGACGCTCGCGGAGAGCGTCAACGCGATCCTGTTCTGGCCGCTGCTGATGCTTCAGGTGATCCTGAGCATTGCCGCGCTGACGAGTACGTCAAGCTTTGTGGCTGACGAGATGCGCCGCCAGAACTGGGACAATCTGCGGGCAACGGAGCAGGGCGCGGAGATGTCGATGCGGGCGCGCTGGGTGGCGGTCTTTTACCGCCTGCGCGGGCTGCTGGCGGTCGTGCTGATCGCGCGCGTCATTCTGATTGGCCTGATGCTCTACGAACTGACCTCGTTTTCCGGGCGCTACCTCGATCTGCTGATCAATGGGATTGTGCCGGACGTGCCGCTGTTCGCGGCGGTACTGCTGGTCTCGTTCACGATGACGGCAGCGCTCCTGCTGCCGCTGACGACGGTCGGCTTTGACGCGGCAGTCGGTTTGCTGATCTCGTCGCTGGTACAGCAGCGCACCTACAGCACCTTGCTGCAAGGGTTGCTGATCTTCGTGCGGATTGTGCTGACGGCGGCGCTGGTGTTCGGCGCGACACTGTTTTTACAAGGGCAACTGCTTCAGTCCTCGGACGTGGGCGCGTGGCTGCTGATGGCCTTCTACGGCGCGATTGGCGACTGGGGACTGGCCTTTCTGCATCTGGGACGCAACAGCGAAATCTGGGCGACGATTCCCTACGGCATTTTCCTCGGACTGGCCTTCCTGATTTTCGCGCTGGTACAGGCGGCGGTCGCGGATCGGTTGCTGATTTTCGCGGTGCGGCAGGCGCAGAAAAAAGGGTAAACGGTCGCGCACCATGCGCCTACGATTCGGCTGGGTTGGTCGGTGGGAACCATTCAAAGACCTGTTCGATGAGGGATGAGTTCCCTGTGAGGGCGGTGCCGTCCTCCTCGCGGCAGAGGCGAAAGCCGAATTTTTCGTAGAGGTGGCGCGCGGACATCAAGCCTTTGAACGTGGTCAGATAGACGCGCGGAAAGCGTTTCTCGACGCAGAAAGCTATCGCCGCGTGCATCAGTCGATTGCCGACGCCGCGCCCCTGATACGCGGGATCGAGGATGAACCAGCGCAGGCGCGCGCCGTTAGGATCGCTGCCCACGATGAAAATCCCGCCGACGATCTGATCGCCAAAACGAGCGAACCACGCGCCGTCGCGGGCAGGGTCGAAGTGGCTGAGAAACTCCGCGAGTTCGGTAGCGATGTGCGCCTCGAAGTACAAGCCCAAATCCCAATGCTGGTGATAATAGCCGCCGTGCAGTTCGACGATGCGGCCAAGCGCGCCGGGAATGTAGCCCGTCAGCACAATTTCGTCCATGCTCAATCGCTCCTGATGACTTATGTTATTCTAGGGAAAACGGAGCAGGTCGTCATTGACTCGTGAGTCGAATTTGTGAAAAAGACACTT
>DASZXN010000522.1:0-2092 GCA_035545875.1 Phototrophicaceae bacterium | reverse complement strand
GGGCAGACCCGCCGCCGCGAGCAGCGACTTGGCCTTATCGACATCGCGGGTATAGGGCGCGTAGTCCATGTACCAGGGTGAACCGGGACCCGTCGGCCCCTGAACGACGGCGCACAGACCAAAATCACCCGCCTGGCAGATGGCGTCGCGGTCAACCGCGTAAGCAATCGCCTGACGCACGCGCACGTCACCGAGCGGCGTGTGCTTGGTGTTCAGTGCCATGTAGTTGTAGCCGAGCAGCGGCACCTGCGACAGCACCAAGTCCGAGTTGCTCTTGAGTTCATCGACGGCGGACGTGGGCGGGTTGAGGATCAGGTCGGCCTGACCACCCTCAAGGGCGGCGGTGCGGCTGGTATCGTCGGAATAGACGTTAATGTCCACTTCGTCGAGGTACGGATACGGCGCATCCCAGTAGTTCGGGTTCTTGACCAGTTTCATGCTGGTCGTGCCCTGAACGTCCTGAATGGTGAAGGGGCCAGTGCCAATCGGGACGACGATTTGGCCGTCGCTGCCGACGCTCTCTTTGGCGACGATGGCGCAGCCCGCCGCCGTTGCAACCGTGATCGGCAGGATACCGTTGGGCTTGCTGGTGGTGATGGTGAAGGTGCTGTCGTCGGGGGCGGCGAAGACGGCATCGCTGCCGCCGCAGCTATTGACGCGCCCCGAACCAAGCTTGGGATCCATGATGCGCTGGAACGAGTAGAGCACGTCGGCGGAGGTCATCTCGCGGCCATTGCTGAACTTGACGCCCTGGCGTAGATGGAACGTCCAGGTCAGACCGTCGGCGGACTGTTCCCACGAGGTGGCGAGATCGGGCTGAAGCTTGATGTCGTTGTCGAAGGTGGTCAGACCTTCAACGACGTTCGCCAGCACCGCGAAGCTCGAATAGGCGCTGCTGAGATCGGGGTCAAGGCTGACCCATTCGGCATCCCAGCCAGCCTGAAGCGTCCCGCCCGCTTTGGGCGTGAGCTGTGGCGTCGCTTCGGGTGTCGCGTCCTGAGCCAGAATGACCGGGGTCGCCAGCACCAAAAGCAGAAGAACTCCTAATAATACCAGTTTTTTCATTGAGTTGCCCCTTCATCACACACCCGATACGAATGGCTTTCAGCGCGGGCAGCAGCGATCCTGCTCACGCGAATTCCCTTTATGCGTACTCCTGATGGATCGCGGCGGCTTCGCGCATCAGGAGGTCGAGATACTCCTCAGCGACCTGATCGGTCACCCGTGTGGTCGGCGCTTCGATGCTGAGGGCGGCGATCACTTCGTTGCGGTTCTTCATCAGCGGTACGGCGATGGCTTTGGGGCCGACTTCGATTTCGCCGTCGGAAATGGCGTATCCGGCGCGGCGCACTTCGCGCAGGTTTTCACGGAGGACATCGAAATCGGTGATGGTGGTGTCGGTGTAGCGGCGCAGCGGAAAGTCGAGATATTTCGCCCAGTTTTCCTCAGGCAGATAGGCCAGCAGCACCCGCGATGACGCTCCCGCGTGGAGTGGCTGCACGCGCCCCTGCTGCATCGTCACGCGCAGGGAGTACTGCCCTTCGATGTTCTCGACGCACACGACCTGATGGTTGATCAGGCGCATGAGCGAAACGCTCTCTTTCACCGCGTCGGCGATGCGCTTCATGCTCGGCAGCGCCATCAGGCGAATGTCGCGGTTGCTGCTCAGAGCGACGGCACTCAGGCGCATGAAGGTCACGCCCAGTTGATAGTTGGACGTGCCGGATTTCTCTAAAAAGCCGCGTTCCTGCAAGGCGCGCACCAGTCGATAGCAGGTACTTTTCGGGATGTCGAGCATCTGGGTGATGTCATCAATCGACCACGACTCCTTGCCCTCTTGGTAGAGCAGGAGGATGTCGAGCAGGCGATCAATGACGGAATTAGACTGCATGAGATTGGCTAAATTTTCACTAAACAGTATTGCATTCTCACGTGGAAAGAAAATAACACATAACTTTCCCGGCGACAACTAGAAATAAATGCCGGAAATTCGCCTGTGCAGTTGGCTGGAATTGCTAAATGTGACCGAGCGACGTTTCTCTGAGTTTAAGGCGTCAAATGAACATGGGTTGTTCTTGTAGGGGCACGGCGC
>DASZXN010000521.1:0-4760 GCA_035545875.1 Phototrophicaceae bacterium | reverse complement strand
ACGGTAGCGGCGACAGCGCAGCCATCACCAACTCCCGCCGGAACGCCGACCGTCGCGCCGCCCGCTGAAGTCGTCAATGCCGCGCCTGCTCCGGTCGTGGCAGCCAATTCCGGTACGGTCGCCGCGCCGATTGATCCATCCGATCAGACCGCTTCGATCTGCGTGATCATGTTTGCGGACGCCAATCAGAACCGGATTCAGGATACGGGCGAAAATTCGCTGCCGGGTGGGAGCATCCTGCTGACCGCGAACGGATCGCCCGCAGGTCAGCATACCACCGACGACGCGGTTGCTCCCTACTGTTTCGACAAGCTGGCGGCGGGAAATTACGTCGTGCAGGGGGCTGCACCGTCCGGCTATGGCCTGACCACGCCCGATCAGCTTCAGGTGCAGGCGTATCCCGGCGCGCACGTCAACGTGGCGTTTGGGGCGGCGCGGGGTGTTCAGCCTGTGCAGCTTCCGACATCCAACAGCAACACGGTCGTCAGCACGGCGGACAGCAGCGCGCCGACCGCAATTCATTCGCCCGTCAACTCGCTGCGTGATAACATCGGTTTGATCGTGTTCGGCGTGGCGGGGGTCGTGCTGATCACGGGGCTGGGAATTTCGCTGATTCTGCGGCGAAGATAAACGGATCATCGACCGTAGGGGCGTGGCGCGCCATGCCCCTACCATCAACCAACATCGCTTATTTGGAATTTCGACCGATGCGCACCCTGATCAAGCCAATCTTTCTGCTCGCTCTCCTGCTCGCGCTGGCGCTGCCGATCTTCGCTCAGGACAGCGGCGGGCAGTTCTGGGTACAAGCCTTCGAGGATCGCAACGGCAACGGCCAGCACGATCCCGGCGAACCCTTCCTGACCAGCGGCGTGAGCGTCAATTTGCTCAACAGCAGCGGCGTGGTCATGGCGAGTGGCGACCTCGACAACGCGCCTTACGCCAGTCAGGGCTATATCGGCTTTCTCTACCTCGCGCCGGGCGACTATACCGCCGTGATCACGGCAGGCAGTCTGACCGCGACCACGCCCGATCACGTCAAGGTCACGATCACGCAGGGCGAAGCGCCCGTCAAGATCATGTTTGGCGCGGAGACGGCTTCCGCGTTGCAAGCCGCGCAAACGGGCGGATCGACGGTTCCCGCCACGATTGCGCCGCCGACACTCTGGAACAGCCAGATCGCGCGGGTGGCGCTGTCCGGCTTTGGCGCGATTGTCGTGATCGGCATCATGATGGTGATCGGTATTGGCATCTACCTGCTGATCCTGCGTCCACGCGCTCCGCGTGACGTGCGCCGCACCACCACCGGGAATATGCGCCCGGTACGCGTCGATCAAACTGGTGAGATGCGCCGTACTCACGAAATCGAGAAGTAGCTGCTCCCTGCATATTCAATTTGTGACATTTATCACTATCCAAATACTCAATTTGCTCGGAGAATCGAAGCTAGAGAGTATTCTGGAGGTTGCATCATGCGCGTGAAAATTAATCGGAACGTCTGTCCGGCTCAACTGGCAGTTTGTGAGCGCTGTCTGGGGCGTTTTCTGGAATATCCCCTCGGCTACGAGCGCCGCTGCTTCGAGGAAATTGTGGACGACGGCAGCGATCTGCTGACGCTGGACATCCACACGGATGAGCATGATGTTACCGTCGTGCTCAACGAGGAACAGCGCAAGATTCTGGCGGGCGAAGGCTGGGCAACCTTTATGGATTTCGCCGTGCCGATCTACCGCAATGACGTAGTGCCGTATAAACACCCGTAAAACGAAGGTCTGATTTCCGCGTTAGCCGCTTGTCCAACAACGGATTATGGTATGGAACCAAAGGCGCGAAGTCGTTTCGCCACGAATATTTCGCGCCTTTTGCGTTCAAAATTCAGGATTTCAACGCTTCCAGCACCCAGCCGTTGCCATCGGGATCGTAGAACACGGCTTCGAGCGCGTAGGGCTGATCCTTGACTTCCGAGATGTCGAGGCCGCGCCGCTTGAGTTCCGCGTGAGTCGCTGCCATGTTGTCGGTAGTCAGAACGACGCCCTGTAAGCTGCCCGGTGGCATCTTCTCGAACCAGTTCACCAGCGTGATCGCTGTCCCGGTGCCGGGAATCTCCAGTTCGATCCAGCGCGTTTCGCCTTCACCGAAAGGTACGTCGGTCACGACCGTACAGCCGAGCTTCTCCATGTAAAAGGCTTTCGCCGCCTGCTGTGACTTGACCGGAACCGAGATAATCGCCAGTTTGTTGAACATCCATACACTCCCCGTTTGAGCGATCTTACGGATCAATGACGTGTCCGGCTGATTTCGCGAAATTTGCTCACGAGCAACTATACGGGGCTATAACCTGTTATGCTCCTGAGAACAAGACGCTATGCGCTTACTCAGCATTTTTAGCTGCTGATGAATTGCAGCGTGCCGCGCATTTCCATCGGCTGCGCGAACAGCCACATCCCCGCCGCGATCATCAGCAGGAACAGCAGCGCCCAGGGGAGCAGACCTGCCATGCTATCCCGGCGATACAGGCGTATAGCGATCTGCTGCGCGACATACAGGCTGCCGAGGAAGCCGCCGAGCAGCGCAATCGATTGAATCAGGCCAATCGTGTTCACGTCGAGGACGCCCGCCAGTGTCCAGTTAGGATCGCCGAGCGCGCCGATACCGTGCTGAAGCAAAAAGCGCTGCGCCGCCGGGACGATGGTCAGCACACCCGTCAGGAAGTGGTAGCCGTAATGCGCGACCCAGAAGCCGAGGCCAATCGGCACGAAGGCGGGCGCGAACGAACTGAGCGTTACACGCAGCGCGTCACGCTTGACGGTGTTAGTGAGCAGGCGCGCCAGCCATGCCGTGATCAGCGAGAGGCCAATCGGCAGCAGGATCGTGCCGATGAAGAAGATGATGAAAACGACGATCCCCTCAATCGCCAGATCGCTGAGGCCGAGCGAAGTCAGGCCGAGCGCCGTTGCCATTGAAGCGATCAGGCCGTAAACCGGCGCGATCATCCCGAAGGCGTTGACCAGCCCCATGAAGGCGAGGCAGATCAGCAGAAAAGACAAATCCCAGCGCTGCGGGAACGAGTCGGCGCGCAGGAGTTCCGCGCCGGGCTTGCGCGCCATCAGGCCAACGTTGTCGTGCGGACAGGCGCGGGCGCAGTCGAGGCAGGCGACACACTCCATGTTGCTCTTGATCTGCGGGACGAACAGCAGGGTTCCACAGCCGAGCGTCCCCTGCGGGCCATCAGTGTGGGTGGCGGTCGGCGCGCCGTTGACGCCAATTTGGTCGATCACAATCAGCGGTGATTCGCGGTAGGAGCCGTTGACACACTCCTTGCCGACGCAGGTGTGACAGACGTTCGGGTCGCGTGCGCCGATTTGAAACGGCGAGACGGTCGAATAGACGAAATTGAAGGTTCCGAGCGGGCAAACGTACTTGCAGAAGGCCGATTCGGTGAAGATCGCTTCGAGGGCGAACGAGGCGGCGAAATAGGCGACGATCACCCAAGCAGTCAGCAGCGGGCTTGCCCACAGATCAAGCCACTCGTAAAGGAAAAAGACCAGAAACAGTCCCGCGATGGCGAGCCATTTGTTGCGCAGCGCTTTGGGGAAGCGATGCCCGCGAAGCGCCAGCTTTTTGCCGAGCGTGCGCGTCAGCGTGAAGGGACAGCCCATACAGAACAGGTTGCCGACCAGCAGCAGGGCGATCACGACGAGGCCGCGATAATGCACCCAGGGCGCAATCGTCGCCAGGTTCTCCGAGGCGAGCGCTGGCCCGGTGAAGCCGTCCCAGATCAGCAGCAGGGCGACGATCAACAGCGGGATTTGCAGGATCAGCCGCCCATAGCGGCGCTTGAGCAGCTTGCCGAGGATCGGCAGGCGCAGCAAATCGAAGGCCGTATTCGGGCGGTAGAGATTTGAAGATTGAGTGGACATTGAGAAATCCAGTAAACTTGAAGCTAACGATAGGAGATTGACCCCACCCCCAACCCCTCCCCTAAGCGAAGCCGTCGGGGAGGGGAGAATACAAAAACCGTGTTCTTCTCCCTTTCTCTCCGCTTGCGTGGGAGAAGGGGGTCGGGGGTTGAGGGGAAAATTTAAATCAGCATGAAGATCACGAACAGCAGGTAAATCACGGCGATGACGACGGTGGTGCGCACCATCGCGCTGGAGGTCGCGCCGCTTTCGGTGTAGCCTGTGACGCGCAGGAACTGAATTTTGGTCAATTGACCGAGCAGCCAGAACACCCCGAAGATCAGCGGCAGGGTGCGTTCCGGCGGCAGCCAGAGCAGCGAGAGCAGCAGGCCGAGATGTCCGAGCAGGTTCAGGATGGCGAAGATGAACGAGATCGTCTCGCGCTGCTGCAAGCGGATCACGACCTGCAAAATCGCCGCCAGCGACACGAGCACGAGCACGATGATCGCCGCCAGATGCGGATGTCCGCCGATGGTCAGGCCGTTCGAGGCGCTCGGCAGCGCGCGCACGAAAGCGACCAATCCGGCGGCGATGCCGATCAGCTTGAGGATCGTTTCCGTCCAGCCCCACGTCCCCCATTCCGATGTATGCCAACCCTGCGTTTGCGCGTTCCCCTGCATGGTCGTCTCCTCAAAACTGCGCTAATAAACGATGTGCTTTTTCTATGGCGAATGGATGATCCGTTCTGGCGAGCCATTCCTGCAAGAAATCGATCATATGCCGCTCGGCTACGCTTTCAAAGTCAGCGATAGCGAAGCGATACGCCCACGAGCCGCTTTTTAGCCAGCTTCGCTCACGGAAATC
>DASZXN010000520.1:0-6909 GCA_035545875.1 Phototrophicaceae bacterium | reverse complement strand
GGCCAACATGCTCGACCTGATGCGCGATTTGCAGCGCGACATGCACATGTCGGTCATGTTCATCACGCACGATCTCGGCGTCGTCGCCGAAATCGCCGATGAAGTTGCCGTGATGTATCTCGGCGTCGTCGTCGAGCATGGCTCAGTCGAGCAGATTTTCTCCGAGCCGAAACATCCCTACACCCGCGCCCTGCTCCGTTCGATTCCGCGCCTCTCGACCCGGCGCAAGCGTCGGCTGGCGGCCATTCGCGGCGGCATCCCACACCCGCTCAACCGTCCGGTCGGCTGTCCGTTCCATTCGCGCTGCGAGTATTTCGTCGCGGGCGTCTGCGATACCAACTATCCGCCGCTCTATCAGGAGGGCGGGCGCGAAGTGCGCTGCTTCCTCTATGGCGATCCGCCGCTGATCACCGCTAACGAGATTACCGTCGCTGCCGAGGCTGACGAGATCGTTCCGCCGCGTGTCAGCGACAAACGGCTGCTTCAGGTCAACGACCTCAAGATGCACTTCCCGATTACCAAAGGCATTCTCAGCCGCACTGTCGGCTACGTCAAAGCGGTCGATGGCGTCTCGCTGGCGATCTACGAGGGCGAGACGCTCGGCCTCGTCGGAGAATCGGGCTGCGGCAAGACCACACTCGGCCAGACGCTCATGCGCCTCTACAATCCGACTTCCGGCGAGATTGTCTATCAGCCGGAAGCTAATCCCGTCGATCTGGCGAAGCTCAAAAACAGCCAGTTGAAGCCCTACCGCCGCGAAATCCGCATGGTCTTTCAAGACCCGCAGTCGTCGCTCAACCCGCGCCTGCCCGTGCTGGAGATCGTCGGCGAGCCGCTTCAGGTCAACGGCATCGCCAAAGGCAAGGAACTGGAACAGCGCGTCAGCGATTTATTGCAGCGCGTCGGCCTGCGCCGCGAATACCTGCACCGCTATCCGCACGCCTTCAGCGGCGGCGAGCGCCAGCGCATCGGCATCGCCAGAGCGCTGGCGCCCTATCCTCGCCTGATCGTCGCCGACGAAGCCGTTTCCGCGCTCGATGTGTCGGTGCAGGCGCAGATTCTCAATCTGCTCAAAGACCTGCAAGCCGAGTTCGGCCTGACCTACCTGTTCATCTCGCACGCGCTCAACGTGATCGCCCACATCAGCGACCGCGTCGCCGTGATGTACGTCGGCAAAGTGGTCGAACTGGCGGCGACCGAGGAAATCTTCCAGCACCCGCAGCATCCCTATACCGAGGCGCTGCTCTCCGCCGTCCTCAAGCCTGACCCGAAGGCGCACGAGCAAACCGGAACCGAGCGCATCCGGCTCAAAGGGGAAGTGGCTGACCCAGCGCACCCGCCGTCCGGCTGCCCGTTCCATCCGCGCTGCCGTTACGCGAAGGATCGCTGCTCGACGGAAGTCCCGGCCTTGCGCGAAACCCGCTCCGGCCATCTCGCCGCCTGTCACTTCGCCGAGGAACTCGAACTCGCGGGCGTGACGGAAGACTGATCGCTGCAAAGCCTCCTTCAGAAACGCCAGTTTAATAAACATTCGCCTTTTGCCGCCGGGGATTCGAAACCCCCGGCTAGCAAACCCAAGCCGTCTAAAGACGGCTGCTAAAACGTCACGCAGATTCTCCAGTCCTCTTCAGAGGACTTGGGTTTCGTAGCCCGACGTTTCGAACGTCGGGCGGCGCAAGCGTGCGAGTCGCTTAAACACTTGTGGCCTTTCCTTTGCGTCTTTGCGTCTTTGCGTCTTTGCGTTGAATCTTTTGCCCTTCTCTTCCGTGCTGCGAGGTACAATCCGCCTCATTCCGCATCATCGGAAAGGATTCCCTTTTGTCAAAAGATCAAACCTTATACATGGTTGGCAACGCCCACATTGACCCCGTTTGGCTCTGGCAGTGGACGGAAGGCTTTCACGAAGTCCGCGCGACTTTCCGCTCGGCGCTCGACCGCCTCAAGGAATACGACGACTTCCTGTTCATTTCCAGCGCGGCACAGTATTACGAGTGGGTCGAAAAAGGCGACCCGGCGATGTTCGCCGAGATCAAGCAGCGCGTCGCCGAGGGTCGCTGGCAGATCGTCGGCGGCTGGTGGATTCAGCCCGACTGCAACATCCCCTCCGGCGAATCGCTCGCGCGCCACAGCCTCTACGCCCAGCGCTATTTCAAAGAGAAGTTCGGCGTCACAGCCAAAGTCGGCTACAACGTGGACAGCTTCGGTCATGCCGGAACCTTCCCGCAAATCCTCAAGAAAAGCGGTATGGACAGCTACGTTTTCATGCGCCCCGGCCCGCATGAGAAAAGCCTGCCCGGTCGCCTGTTCTGGTGGGAGGCGGACGACGGCTCGCGCGTGCTGACCTTCCGCATCCTGTTCGAGTACGGCACGTGGGGCGAAATCGAGAAGCACATCCGCCGCAACGCCGAGGAACTGAAAGCGCCCTTCAACGCGCTGATGTGCTTTTACGGCGTCGGCAATCACGGCGGCGGGCCGACGAAGGAAAATATCGAGGCCATCCGCCGCCTCAACGCCGATCCCGACCTCCCGCGCCTCATTTTCTCGACGCCCAACAACTTCTTCGACGACATCCGCAAGCAAAACCTGCCGATTCCTGTTGTTCACGACGATTTGCAGCATCACGCCAGCGGCTGCTATGCTGCCCACTCCGGCATCAAAAAATGGAACCGTGAGGCCGAGAACCGCCTGCTTGCCGCCGAGAAATTCAGCACGATTGCCGCCCGACTCGTCAACCAGCCCTATCCCGCCGACTTCAAGCAGGCGTGGAAAGGCGTGATGTTCAACCAGTTCCACGACATTCTCGCCGGAACCAGCCTCGAATCGGCCTACGAGGATGCGCGTCAGTTGTTCGGCGAAGCGATGGCAATCGGTGGCCGCAACCAGAATTACGCGGTGCAAGCCCTGACGTGGAATATCCACGTTCCTCAAGACGAAGATTCGCGCCCGCTGGTGGTGTTCAATCCGCACGCCTGGGCGAGCCGCGTCAACGTCGAAATCGAGACCAACACCATCCACGAGAACGAAGTTGTGCTCGACGACGGCGGCAGGGAAATCCCCTATCAGAGGGTGCAGGCCGAATCGACGACCAACGGTCGCGCACGACTGTGTTTCATCGCCGATCTACCGCCGCTCGGCTATCGCACTTATCGCATTATCCCGCGTGAGCAGCCCACCAGTTTCCCCAACCTCGAAGCCAGCGACACGACTGCCGAAAATGCGCGTTTCCGCCTCGAATTTGATTCAGGGACGGGCTTCATCAAATCTCTGCGCGATAAGCAGAATAACCTCGAAGTTTTCCGGGGGGATGCCGCTCGCCCGGTCGTCATCGACGACCAAAGCGACACCTGGTCGCACAACGTCTTTGCCTTTGATAAGGCCATTGGTGAATTCAGAGCCGAGAGTGTCCGTCTCGTGGAGCAGGGCGCGGTCAAGGCCGTCATTCGCGTGACCAGCAGCTACGGTTCTTCCCGTCTCGTGCAGGATTTCGCCGTCTACCGTGAACTCGACCAGATCGACGTGAGCGTGACCGTCGATTGGCGCGAGCACTTTAAGCTGCTCAAGCTGCGCTTCCCGATGAATCTGCATTTCCACAAGGCGACGGGCGAGATCGCTTACGGCAGCATCGAGCATTTCGCCAACGGCGAGGAAGAGCCGATGCAAAGCTGGGTCGATCTGTCCGGCAGTTCGCGCGACACGGGCGCGGTCTACGGGTGCAGCATCCTCAACGACGGCAAGTACAGCATGGACGTGCGCGTCCACGACCTCGGCCTGACCGTGCTGCGCAGCCCGATTTACGCGCATCACGATCCCAAAGTGCCCGATCCGAACGGGCATTACTCGTTCATCGATCAGGGCATTCAGCGCTTTCACTACACGATTCTGCCGCACGCGGGATCGTGGGAGCACGCCGGAACGGTGCGCCGCGCCGCCGAACTCAACCAGCCGCCGATTGCGCTGCACACGACCTTTCACGCGGGCAAACTGCCGCAAAGCGACTCGTTCGCGCTGATTGAGCCGGACAACCTGATCCTGAGCGTGGTCAAGCAGGCAGAGGACAACGATGACCTGATTGTGCGCGCTTACGAGACGGCCAAGATCGCCACACACGGCAAAATCCGCGTGCTGGATCGCGTGGTCGAGGCGAATTTCGCGCCCGGCGAGATCAAGACCTTCCGCCTGCCGCGCGACGGGTCAAAGCCAGTGGTGGAAACGAATTTGCTGGAGTGGAGCGAATAGAACGAGGATTTTCCCGTAGGGGCGACCTGACAGGTCGCCCCTACAACCGAAACATTCGGCGTCTATTTACCGCCAGCGATTAATCTCGTCCCGCAATTTTTGCGCCTCACCTGCCGGATCAGCCGCGAAGATCACCGAGCGCGAGGCGTTGATGATCAGCCCCTTGCCCTGCGCGTTCTTGCCCGCGCTGACCGCCTCCTCGACGCTGCCGCCCTGCGTGCCGACCCCCGGCACGAGGATCGTCATCGCGCCGACCAGCGCCCGTACCTGCCGCAGTTCGTCCGGCTGAGTCGCACCGACGACCAGCAGGCAGTTGCCGAGACCGTTCCAGTCACGGGCGACATTTTCCGCGACCACCTGCCAGAGCGGTTTGTCACCAACGCGCAAATCCTGAAATTCGCCCGCGCCGGGGTTCGAGGTGCGGCACAGGATGATACAGCCCTTATCCGCCCGCGAGAGAAATGGCTCCAACGCCGCTTTGCCCTGATACGGATTGAGCGTCACCGCATCGCAGCCAAGCCAGTCGAAAATCTCGCGGGCGTAGCCGACGCTGGTGCTGTCGATGTCGCCGCGCTTGGCGTCGCAGATGATCAAAATGTCGGGGTGCTGCTCGCGCAGGGTGTCGACCGTGTGCTTGAGTTCGCGCAAGCCCTGATCGCCGCGCGCCTCGTAAAAGGCGATGTTCGGCTTGTAGGCGCTGACGAACGGGTGCGTCTGCTCGATGATCCAGCGGTTGAAGGCGAACTGCGGCTCGGCTTCGGCGCGAAAGCGCTCCGGCATCTGCTCGACCACGCTGTCCAGCCCAACGCACACCAGCGAATTAACCGCGTCGGCGCGGCGCTCGTACTTTTCGATCACATTCGTGGCAGCAATCATCCCGCGACCTTTCGTCCCCATGCCTGCACCGTCTCAATCGCCTCGGCTGAGAATATTCCGGTCTGCGCCGCCGTTTCCAGCACGGCGTCGAGCGAGGTCAGCGTGATCAGCGGCACACCTGCCGCCTTGAACGCTTCATCTGCCTGCGGGAAGCCATAGCTGAAAATCGCCAAGCACGCCGCGACCGTCGCGCCTTCGTCCTTGAGCGCTTCCACGCCGGATAAGCTGCTGCCGCCCGTCGTGATCAAATCCTCGATCAGCAGTACGCGCTTGCCTGCGACCTCGCCGCCTTCGACGCGCCGCTTCATGCCGTGTTCCTTCGCCTGCTTGCGCACGAACACCGACGGTCGCCCCATCGTATAGGCGAGCGCGGCGCTGTGTGGGATGCCGCCCGTCTCGATGCCCGCGATCACGTCGAAGTCGAGCGCCTCGGCGACCTGCGCGAAGCACTCGATGACTTGATGCCACGCTTCCGGCACATACGGCAGGCGGCGGTTATCGACGTAAATGGGCGACACAATCCCCGATTTAAAGGTGATCGGCGCATCCGGCGTGTAGACGACCGCGCCCATGTCGAGCAGCGCCCGCGCAACCTGTTCTTTTGCTTCCATCAGACTTCCCCCTCAATCAGTGCCGCCGCCAGCGGGCCTCGATAGATCAAGGCTGACCAGTATTGCGCGGCGCGCACGCCATAAGCCGCAAATTGTTGAAATGTCGCGCCATCCTCGACGCCGCCGCAGGCGATCAGGTCGATGGCGTACTGCTGGCGTACAATTTCGTCACTGAGCAGCGCGACCACCTTCAGCGTGTGATCGCGCAGCCTGCCGCCGCCGATCCCGGCGGTTGTCCCATCGGGCGCGGGTGATCCGAGTGTGTTGGTGGCGACGACCGCCTTTACACCGACCTCGCTGAAGGCGTGCAGCAGTGCCCGATATTGATCGTCGGCCAAATCCGGGCTGATCTTGACCCACAGCGGCGTCGATCCGAGTTTTTCGATCAGCGCTGCACACAAATCGCGCGCTCGTGACTCCGTTTGATGGCTGCCGGGATCGTCCTCGGTGTTCGGGCAGCTTAGGTTGAGCGTGAACCACGCGGGACGTAAGCCGCGATCCAGAAACGCCGCCAGCGCTTCAATTAATTCGCGTTTTTCCTGCTGCGGATCGCTCACGCCGGGGCTGACGGCCAGATTGATCCCGTAGATTGCTGGCAGTTCGTCCTGATGCTTCGCTAGAAACGCTGCTGCCG
Source organism: Phototrophicaceae bacterium (assembly GCA_035545875.1). Taxonomy (GTDB): domain Bacteria; phylum Chloroflexota; class Anaerolineae; order Aggregatilineales; family Phototrophicaceae; genus Flexifilum. The sequence goes on along the minus strand of DASZXN010000520.1, from coordinate 552 downwards.
CTTGCGCGCCGGGATTCTTTAGCCCGACGCGATTCTGCGTCGATTGACTCGCCGCGTCGCGCCAGATCACGACGCCGGGATTGCCCAATCGCGGCCAGCGCGTGAACGACCCGAACTCGACCGCGCCGACCAGCGTCGGCATCGAGCGCCAGCCGGGAATAATATCGTGTTCGACCGCCTTGCGCGCTTCATCTTCGCTTACAAAGCCTTCACCCTTGATGAACCCCGCCGCCAAAATCAGCGGATGCGGCAAGTGAACACCGCCCACGTCAACCGGGCAGCCGTCAAACGACCAATCGTGCGCCAGCTTCAATAACGACTGCGCCCAGCGGTGATTATCGAGCCAGCGCAGCAGAGCCATTGCTCGTGCGTGCGCCTCCTGCGCCGACTGACGGAAGATCAGTGGACGTGCCGCGCTATACAGCAGGCGATAGGCGGTCAGAAATATCCGCGCCGATCTGCTTTGATGCAAGGTTCGTTTTTGTAGGGGCGCAGCGTGCTGCGCCCTCAGAGAGTGATCGGTCATTTTTGCACCAGAGCAGCGCCGACCGT
>DASZXN010000519.1:0-4860 GCA_035545875.1 Phototrophicaceae bacterium | reverse complement strand
ACAATCTGCATACCAACATCAACACGCCGGAAATCGTCAAGACCAGCCGGATGGTCAGCAATTACACCGGGATGCACGTCCAGCCGAACAAGGCGATTGTCGGCGCGAACGCCTTTGCGCACGAGGCAGGCATTCATCAGGATGGGATGCTCAAGAACGCCAGCACCTTCGAGATTATGACCGCCGAGAGCGTCGGTTGGACGCAGAGCCGTCTCGTGCTCGGCAAGCACAGCGGACGCCACGCGCTCAAGGTGCGGCTGGAAGAACTGGGCTATCCGCTCGATGGCGAGCAGTTGAATCTGGTGTTCGCGCGCTTCAAGGATTTGGCGGACGCCAAGAAGAACGTCACCGACGCCGATCTCGAAGCGCTGATGGCCGACGAACTGCACAAGCCAACCGAATTCTTCAAGCTCGACGACATTCAAATCACCTGCGGGACGATGGGGATGCCGACCGCCACCGCCAAAATGAGCAACATGGACGGCGAAACCTTCGTCTATGCGGCGGTGGGTAAGGGGCCAGTCGATGCGGGTTATCAGGCGGTCGATGCGATTGTCAAATGCCCGAATACGCTCATCGAGTACAGCGTTCATGCCGTCACTGAAGGCATTGACGCACTTGGCGAAGTGACGGTACGCATCGGCACGCCCGACGGGACGCGCTCATTCGGCGGCTACGGCGCGCACAGCGACATTGTCGTCGCCAGTGTGAAAGCCTATCTGGTCGCGCTCAACCGGATGATCGCCGGGCTTGGGCTGGGCGGACATCAGGCCGAAGGTGAAGCGGCGACCGTTGGCATCAAGCAGGGAAGTTAGCGGGAAACGACGATGAGAGACCGTCCAGACGAGCAAAAAGTCGAGCAGCATTACGGTCAGACCGACCTAATCGCCGGAATTTCGGCGGCGCTGACGGCTGCCGGAAAGTACCTCGACGCGCTGACGATTGACGACATTGCGCCTATCGATCAGTTTCACACGCGCGGTAAGGTGGCAACGCTGGAATTAGCGCAGCGCGCGGGTGTCAGGGCGGGGATGCAGGTGCTCGACGTGGGCGGCGGACTGGGCGGGCCAGCCCGGATGGTCGCGGCGCAGTTCGGGGCGCAGATCACGGTGCTCGATCTGACTGAGGCGTTCGTACATGCCGGTACCTGGTTGACCCGAAAGGTCGGCCTGAGCGACCGCGTAACCTTCAGGCACGGCAGCGCGCTCGACATGCCGTTTGCCGACACGAGCTTCGATCTGGTCTGGACGCAGCACGCTTCGATGAACATTGCCGACAAAAAGCGGCTCTATGCGGAAATCTATCGCGTTTTGCGACCGGGTGGGCGTTTCGCGCTGCACGACATCATGGCTGGGACAGTCCAGCCTGCACATTTTCCGGTGCCCTGGGCGCGCGATCCAGCGACCAGTCATCTCGGCGTGCCGGAAGAAATTCGTGCGTTGATTAAAGCAACCGGATTTCGGGAGATCGAATGGGTCGATGAAACGCAGATTGCGCTGAGTTGGTTTCAGCAGCGAGCAGCCGCGCCCGCATCGTCAACCGCAGCGCCGGGATTGAATCTGCTGCTGGGCGCGGAGTTCGCGCCGATGATGCAAAATCAGGTGCGCAACTTGAACGAAGGCCGAATCAAGGTTTTTCAGGGCGTGTTTGATCGTCCTCAAAGCAATTGACGTGGCATTGAACGGATAAGCGAGAGATAGCATGAGTCAAGCGAGAACACTGTTTGAAAAAGTCTGGGATAACCATCTGGTACGCCCGCAGACCGCCGATTTACCCGCAGTCCTGTACATTGATCTGCACCTCGTCCACGAGGTCACGTCACCGCAGGCGTTTACCGAACTGCGTCAGCGCGGGCTGAAAGTTCGCCGTCCCGATTTGACGCTGGCGACGATGGATCACAGCACGCCGACGACGCCGCGCAACGCCGAGGGCATCATTCCGGTGACCGATCCGATGGCGATTGCACAGTTGGACGTGATCCGCAAGAACGCCGCCGACTTCGGCCTCGAACTGTACGACCTCGGCACGAAGAATCAGGGCATCGTCCACATTATCGGGCCGGAGCAGGGCTTCACGCAGCCGGGCATGACCATCGTCTGCGGCGACAGCCATACCAGCACACACGGCGCGTTCGGCGCGCTGGCCTTCGGCATCGGCACGAGCGAAGTCGCGCATGTGCTGGCGACGCAAACGCTGCTCCAGAACAAGCCGAAAACGATGGCCGTCCGCATCGACGGCAAGCTCGATGACGGCGTAACGGCGAAGGACATCATCCTCGCCATCATCGCCAAGATCGGCATCGGCGGCGGCACGGGCTACGTCTTCGAGTACATGGGCGAAGCCATCCGCACACTTAACATGGAAGGCCGCATGACCATCTGCAATATGTCGATTGAAGGCGGCGCGCGCGCGGGCATGATCGCTCCCGACGACATCACCTTCAATTGGATGGCGGGTCGTCCCGCCGTGCCGCAGGGCGCGGACTGGGATCGCGCGCTGGCGAACTGGCGACAGCTTCCGACCGACGAGGGCGCGACCTTCGACAACGAAGTCGTGCTCGATGCCGACGACCTCGTGCCGATGATCACCTATGGCACAAATCCCGGCATGGGGATGCCGATCACCAGCCGCGTGCCTGATCCCGATCAACTGAAGGATGTCAGCGAGAAGATCGCGCTCGATAAGGCGCTGCATTACATGGATTTGCAGCCCGGTCAGCCGCTGCTCGGCAAGGCCGTTGACGTGGTGTTCATCGGAAGCTGCACCAACTCGCGCATTCACGATCTGCGCGAGGCGGCCAAGTTCATCAAGGGGCGCAAAGTCTCCGAGAGCGTGCGTATGATGGTCGTGCCCGGTTCGCAGCAGGTCAAGGCGCAGGCCGAGGCCGAAGGGCTGGACACGATTTTCAAGGAAGCGGGCGCAGAATGGCGCGAGGCGGGCTGCTCGATGTGCATCGCCATGAACGGCGATCAGCTTCAGCCGGGGCAGTACGCGGTCAGCACCAGCAACCGCAACTTCGAGGGGCGGCAGGGCAAAGGCGGACGGACGTTTCTTGCCAGCCCATTGACCGCCGCCGCGACCGCCGTGACTGGCGTGATCACCGACCCGCGCACCTTAATGGTGGAGTTTCCCTAAATGGAACCGATCAAGCAGTTTACTGGACAAATCGTCGCGCTGCCGATCAATGACACCGACACCGACCAGATTATCCCGGCGCGTTATCTGAAAGTCACCGATAAGGCGGGGTTGGGGCAGGGGTTGTTCTCTGACTGGCGCTACAACGCTGATGGCTCGCCCAAGCCGGATTTCGTGCTCAATCAGCCAGAGCATCAGGGATCGACCATCCTGATCGGTGGGCACAATTTCGGCTGCGGCTCGTCGCGCGAACATGCGCCCTGGGCGCTGCAAGGCGGCGGTTTCAAGGCGGTCGTCAGCACCTATTTCGCCGATATTTTCCGCAACAACTCGCTCAAGAATGGGCTGCTGCCGGTGATGGTCGATGAGGAAACACATCAGCAGTTGATCAGTCTGGCACAGGAAGACCCGACCACGCAGGTGACGATTGACCTCGCCACGCAGACGCTCACGCTGCCGGATGGTCGTCAGGTTACGTTCCCGATTGACGGCTTCTCGAAAGAATGTCTGCTCAAGGGCGTCGATCAACTCGGCTATCTGATGGATTTGGGCGATCAGATCAGCGCGTATGAGTCAACGCATCCCGCGCGGGTGAATACGCTCGCGTAACGCGATATTTTTGTAGGGGCGAGGCATGCCTCGCCCTTATTGTTTATCCGAATTGGAGACACTATGCGTGTAGCCATCTACGATACGACCCTGCGCGACGGGACACAGCGCGAAGGCATCTCGCTTTCGGTCGCGGATAAGCTGCGCGTGACTGAACTGCTCGACAACCTCGGCGTCGCTTACATCGAGGGTGGCTGGCCGGGGTCGAACCCGAAGGATGCAGCTTATTTCGAGGCGGTCAAGTCGCTCGAACTCAAGCACGCCAGGATTTCGGCGTTCGGCTCGACGCGGCGCAAGAACAGCGATCCGGCGACCGATCCCAACATTCGCGCGCTGGTCGATGCTGAGACTCCGGTCGTGACTGTCGTTGGCAAAACGTCGATGCTGCACGTCACCGACGTGCTGCAAACCACGCCCGACGAAAACCTGCGTATGATCGGCGACAGCCTGCGCTACCTGAAAAGCCTCGGCAAAGAGGTGATCTACGACGCCGAGCATTTCTTTGACGGCTGCAAGCTCGATTTTGAGTATGGCTTCGACACCCTGCGCGCGGCGATTGAAGGCGGCGCGGACGTGATCGTATTGTGCGACACCAACGGCGGCACGATGCCCTGGGAGATCACACGCTTTGTCACAGCGGCGCGTGAAGCTTTCCCCGATGTCGAGATTGGCATTCACACGCACAACGATGGTGAACTGGCGGTCGCCAACAGCCTTGCAGCGATTCAGGCGGGCGCGACGCAGGTGCAGGGGACGATCAACGGCTACGGGGAGCGCTGCGGCAACGCCAATCTGTGCAGCATCATCGCCGATTTGCAGTTGAAGATGGGTTACGACTGCCTCCCCGGAGACGGGCTGCGCCATCTGTCCTTCGTTTCGCGGACAGTTGCCGAAATCGCCAACCTCGCGCCGGATGAGCATCTCGCCTACGTCGGCAAGAGCGCCTTCGCGCACAAGGGCGGTATTCACGTCGCGGCGATGCGGCGCAACATCAACAGCTATCAGCACATCGATCCCGAACTGGTCGGCAACGAAATGCGCATTCTCGTCTCGGATTTGTCGGGGCAGGGTAACATGCTCAGCAAAGCCGAGGAGTTTGGCCTCGACGTGAGCAAA
>DASZXN010000518.1:0-6072 GCA_035545875.1 Phototrophicaceae bacterium | reverse complement strand
ATGAGATGGGGATTATCCCTTAACAACACGGGCGAGGCGTGCCTCGCCCCTACAGTACGTGTCATACGGGTACAATCGCCAAAGAGATTATGTCGCTACTATAGCCTGAAGTTCATAAACGCGCGCGTGTTTTTGACGCCCTTTGAGTTTCAGTTCGCCGAGCGCGTGCGCCTGAAGCGTCCCCTGTAAGCGCGCGACGACACTCTCGTCGATCAGAATTTGCCCCGGCTGCGCATGGTCCTGCAAGCGCTTGGTCAGGTTGACAACATCGCCAATCGCGGTGTAGTTGACGGCGATGTCGGTGCCAATGTAGCCGACCACCGCCTCGCCTACGCCGATGCCGATGCCGAATGACAGCCCATCCTGACGCTCGGCTTCGAGCGCGGTCATCGCCTGCTGCAAATCGAGTGCGGCTTCGACCGCGCGCAGCACATGATCGGGCTGTTCTTCGGGCGCGTTGAACATCGCCATCAGGCCATCGCCAAGATATTTGTCGAGCGTACCGCCGTAAGCCATGATCTCGTTGGCGGCGAGGCTCAGGTAATCGTTGAGCATCTCGACCACTTTTTCGGGCGCGGCATTCTCGGCAAAAGCGGTGTAGCCGCGAATGTCGATGAACATGATCGTGATTTCCTGCCGCTTGCCGCCCAGTTGCAGCCGATTGGGATCGTCGAGCACCTGATCGACCACCTGATGCGGCACGAAGCGCCCGAAGGTACTGCGAATCTGTGATTTCTCGCGCTCTTTGGTCTGGTTGAGCGCGGCGTAGTTGCGCGAGTTCTCGATGGCAATCGCGGCGTAATCGGTGAGCGCGCTCAGGAGCGCGCTGTCGTATTTGTTGAAAATGCGCGCGCTGGTCGAGATGTTCGAAACGCCCAACACGCCGATCACCTCGTTGCGGATCGTCAGCGGCGCGGCGGCAATCGAAACCGGCGCTTTGGCGGAGCGCTCGCTCTGCTCCGGGGTCAGAATCAGCGGTTGACCTGACTTGGCGACGTGCTGTGCGACGGGATCGTCAGTCTCGATGCTGACCGACGCGGCGCGCGGCGTATTGTGTCGCTTGAGCGCGCGGCAGACCAGCTTATCGTTTTCAACCAGGTAGAGATGGCCTTCTTCGGCGCTGGTCAGCTTGATCGCCGCATCGACGATACGCGGCAGCAGTTGTTCCATCTCGGTCAGGCTGGTGACGCTTTTGCCGACGCTGTAGAGGACGTTCAATTCCTGCAAGCGCGTCTGAAGCTCGCGATTGGACTGTATCAGGCGCTCGGTCAGCGCTTCTTTTTCGCGGCGCAGGCGACCATCGCCGAGGCTGCGCTCGATGGCGAGCAGCATTTCCTCGACCGAGAACGGTTTCTTGATATAATCGCGCACGCCGAGGCGGTAAACGTCAACCGCGACTTCTTCCGAGCCATAGAACGTCATCATAATCACGGGAATATTGACGCCCCGCTCGACCATCGCTTGCAGCACTTCGATCCCATTCATGCGCGGCAGTTGATAGTCCAGCAGGATCAGGTCGGGCTTTTGATCGAGGATCATATCCAGCCCTTCCTTACCGTCTTTCGCCATCAGCACTTCGTAGCCGTTGGGCTGAAGCACGTACTCGGCGATAAACTCGCGATTCTCGCGCCCGTCGTCGATAATCAGGATGCGTTCCAAGGCTCGCCTCGCTTGTACAGTTTCACTACTGCAATTATAAACAAGAGCTTCGCAACGTGCATAAGTGAGTCTTTGGAAACGGTGAGAAATCGGCAAGTTCACATTGTTCAGCGCTCGCGGCGGCGTTATAATTACACGTAACTCGCTTGCAGAAATGAGTATCCGCCTTGCAGCAGCCACAGGCACAACCGCGCGAACGTCCTCTCTTACAATATGGAAGTTCTGCTCAAACCCTCCGCGAGATTGGCGAAACGATTGTCCTGATTGTGCTGGTGTATACGGTCGTGAATCTGGCAAGCGCGCGCTTCGTCGTCGATGGCCCCAGTATGCAGCCGAATTTTGCGACGGGTCAGTTTATCGTCGTCAGCCGCGTCAATTATTTACTGGGCCAACCGCAGCGCGGTGACGTGGTGGTCTTTCACTACCCCGGCGACCCGACGCAGGATTACATCAAGCGCGTAATCGGCTTGCCCGGCGATACGGTCGCCATCCGCGACACGTTTGTCTACGTCAACGGGACGAAGCTGAACGAACCGTATATCAACGAGCCGTGCCAAGCCTTTGCCTGCCCGGATCACGAGTGGACATTGAACGCGGATCAGTTCTTCATGATGGGCGACAACCGCAACCACAGCAGCGACTCGCGGGTGTTCGGCCCGGTAGATCGACATTTTATCGTCGGCGAGGCGCTCATTCGCTACTGGCCGCCCCAGAACTGGGGGATTATTCGCGGCTATAACAGTTCGGAGAATTCATGATCGCTGAAATGAAGGCGCGCCCTACTCTGCATCGGCCAACCTTTGTGCGTGAACTGATCGAAACCATCATCCTGATCGCGCTGGTATACACGCTGGTCAACCTGGCGACGGTGCGCTTCTACATCGAAGGCCCCAGTATGCAGCCGAATTTCTGGGCGGGGCAGTTCCTGATCGTGAGCCGAGCCAATTACATGCTGGGCAGCCCGCAGCGCGGCGATATTGTCGTCTTTGACCCGCCGGGCGACGACAATACGCCGGACAATCCGCTGCTGATCAAGCGCTTGATCGGGCTGCCGGGCGACCATCTGGAGTTCAACAACGGCAAAGTCTTCATCAATGGTGTACAGTTAAACGAGCCGTATACTGCCGAGCAGGTCTGCACCAACGACTGCCGGGATCAGGTTTGGGATTTAAAATCGAACGAATACTTCTTTATGGGCGACAATCGCAACAACAGCCGGGATTCGCGCGTCTTTGGCCCGGTGACCAAAGACCGCATCATCGGCGAAGTCATGGTGCGTTATTGGCCGCCGGATGCCTGGGGGTTAGTGACCCATTATCGTTATCCTGAACCGTAGCACGTTCAACTCGGAGGGACATTCATGAACGAGCAATACGCTTGCCCTCGCTGCCTGATCGGGAATTTACACGTTGAGCAGGCAACCTATACGAGCATCCACAATGGAATGCTCCTGAGCGTGCCGAAGATGTCGGTCTGGAAGTGCGATCTGTGTTCGTATCAGGAATTTGACTACGACACCTTGACCAAGATCGAAGCGCTGGTCGGTCGCTTTGGCCCGCCGGACGACCCGGTGCGGCGCGAGCCGAAAGTCTCGAAGCTGGACGCCGAGGCAGCAGACGCCAAGCTGCCGCATCGCATCAAGCCCTAGAACGAGGCAACTGTGTTAGACTAGAGACAGAGTTCGCCCCCACCAGGAGCATACTTTGTCGCTCGCAACTGCCATTCACCTGCTCGCCAGCCTGAGTGCTATCGCTGCTGCCGCCGCGCTGCTGCTGAACCTTGCGGTTCAGTCCCGGCGTGATCGGGTGGATGGCGTCCTGGCGCTTTTTAGCGCGGCGCTGCTGTTATGGGGACTGGCCGGCTTTCTGCCGGGCAGCCCCGCGCTGGCGGCAAGCCTGCTCACGCTGACGATTGGCTTCTACTTCATCTATCTCACCCTCGCTAATCATCAGGAAAACCGGGTCACGTCACTGCTGACGCTGGCCTCGCCCGTGCTGGTGATCGTCAATCTGCTGCTGATCTGGGGGGCGCACGGCGTCACGGGCGACAGCAACCCGGTGGTGACGAGCGCGGGCGAAATCGTCTTTATTCTGCTCACGATTTACGCGGCAGTCGCATTCTGGGCAATGATGATCGCCGGGCATGAACTGGTCGCGCAGTTACGTGGCGTCGGCCTGATGGTGATCGTTGCCTGCGCCGCGCCGTTGCTGCTCCCCGATTTGCTGCTGACCGGATCGCTGTTCCTGATGGCCGCAGCCGCACTCTGGATTGGCTGGGTGGTCATTCGGGCGCAGATCAATCGACCGATCAGCGACCTGCGCGAAGAAATCCGGGTCGCCAACCGCGATCTGCGGCAGGCGGTCAGCGAAGTTTCCGCCCTGCGCGCCAACAACGACTCGCTCAATCAACAGTTGCAGGTCGCCGGACAGTACAGCAGCGATTTTCTCGACAATCTCGGCCACAAGCTGCGCACGCCGCTCAACTCAATCACCGGCTACACCGAACTGCTGCAAAGCGGTCTCTACGGCGAACTGAACGACCGGCAGCAGGATCGGTTGGGCAAAATCGAGCGCAACAGCGAGAATCTGCTCGACCTGATCAGCAATATGCTTGACCTGAACAAGCTCAACGCGGGTCGGTTGGAACTAACCCGCGCGACTCTGGCGCTGAACCCGCTGATCGAGCAGGTCGTCAGTACGGCAGAGGCGCGTCAGTGGGAGAAAGGCGTGCGCCTGAAAACCGATCTGGCGGCGGATTTGCCCAACGTCTCTGCCGACGAAGCGCGGATTTGTCAGGTGATCACGCAAATCGTCGATAACGCGCTCAAGTTCACGATGCAGGGCGAAGTCACTGTATGCAGCCTGCCGCTGCACGTCGAGAACGGCGTCTCGGCGCAGTTCACGCTGCCTTTCACGGGTTGGCTAAGTGACGGCGATTGGGTCGCGCTCGAAGTGAGCGACACAGGCATCGGCATCGCGCCGGAAGCACAGGCGCAGATTTTTGACGCCTTCTTTCAGGTCGCCGACCCGCGCAGCGAGGATACTTTCGGCACGGGCTTAGGCTTGACCATCGCCAAAAAACTGACCGAACTTCACGATGGCCGCCTGTGGGTCAAGAGCGTCCCGGAACAGGGCAGTACCTTCTATCTGGCCCTGCACGCTCAACACAAATGAAAATTGGCTCGACTCTTATAAACCGCATAAAATAAAGGACTTGATGGTCTGAAGTTAATAAAATGGATGTGGCAGGGGGAAAGTAACGGATGAGTCGTGTGCTGGTCGTCGAGGATAATATGGACAACATGACCCTGATCACCGACATTTTACATTCGCTCGGTTATCAGGTGCTCGCAGCCAAAGACGGCGAGGAAGGCGTCAAGACCGCACGCAGCGACACCCCTGACCTGATTCTGATGGATTTATCGCTGCCGCGCGTCGATGGCTGGACGGCAACCCGGATGATCAAGGCGGATCCGAAACTGGTGCAGATTCCGATTATCGCGCTCACGGCGCACGCGATGACCGGCGACCGCGAGCGCGCGCTCGAAGCAGGCTGCAACGATTACATCTCCAAGCCCATCAATATCCGCGAACTGATGAGCAAACTGCGGCAGTACCTCGGCTAGAAAGGTTTACAGGTGAAAGTCCTCGTCGTCGATGACAACCCAAGTGGCCGTCAACTGCTCGTAGACATTATCGAGAGCATGAGCCTGGACGTGATTCAGGCGGAGAATGGGCTAAAAGCGCTCGAAAGCGCGCGCACTCACCTGCCCGACCTGATTATTCTGGACGTGAACATGCCCGGCATGTCCGGGTTTCAGGTCGTCGAGCAGTTGAAGTCGGACGAAGCGACTTCGAAAATTCCCGTGCTGATGCTGACCGCGCTCGACAATGTGAACAGCCGCGTGCTCGGTCTCAAGCTCGGCGCGGACGATTATTTGAGTAAGCCGTTCAACCCGCGTGAACTGATGGAGCGCGTGCGGACTCGCCTGCGCTACAAGAGCGAAGCCGACAACCTGCGCTCGACGCAGCAGATGATCCGCAATACGTTCGCGCGCTTCGTCTCGCAATCCGTCGTCGAACAGCTTTTGCGCGACCCGACGCAGGTCAAGCTGGGCGGTAAATTGCAGGAAATCACCGTCATGTTCGCCGATCTGGAAGGCTTCACGGGCATCTCAGAGCGCACCGAGCCGGAAAAACTGCTGCACATCCTCAACCAGTACCACACCCTAACCGTCGGCATGATCCGCGATCACGGCGGCACCGTCGATAAGTTCATCGGCGACAGCGTGATGGCGCTCTATAACACGCCGCTGGAGCAGCCCGATCACGCGCTCCGTGCCGTGCGTACCGCGCAGGCGATTCGGCAGGCGCTGCCAAGTTTCTACGAGCAGTTCGAGCCGCAGTTTCGGAT
>DASZXN010000517.1:0-9380 GCA_035545875.1 Phototrophicaceae bacterium | reverse complement strand
TATTTCCTCAGTACGCGCACGGGAAAATCTGTGCGAAACAAGTATTTGTGCGGCGGATTATGATGGGCGACAGTGGTCGCACCACAGAGCAGATTTTTCAGCCCGCCGATGAAGCAGCGATCTTCGAGCGGATAGGCACGGAGTTCTTTGAACGGTGACTCATTCAGCCGCGCATTAACGTCGGCGCTCCACTGCGAGGCGTTGTCGTAGCGCTCGCGGAATTTGGTGCGCGGGTAGTGGTTCAGTTCGAGATGGTCGTGCGCGTTGACCAAGCCGGGGAAGATGGTATAGCCGCTCAAATCGACGGTCAGCGCGTCTTTGGGACACTCGGCGACAACGATATCGGTCGTGAACAAATCCCGTTGATCGAAGCTGTTTTCGAGCTTGCCGTTGTAGATCGCGGCGTTTTGAATATAGAGCGGCTGCGGCCTAGTCATTGCCGCCTTTGAGCGTCGGCGCGTATTTGTTGACCGTCTCCTCGCCCAGTTTGTTGACCAGCTTCTCGCGCAGCTTGGGGGATTCCTCCGACCACTTCGATTGAAGCTGCTCTTTAGTGGCGTTCTTGCCGAGGCTGGCGCTCATGCCTTGCATTACGCCGGGCGCGCTGGTGATCACGCGCTGCACCTCGGTTGATCCGCAGATCGGACAGGCGGGCGCGGGGTCGTTGAAGCCGTGCCGCGCCTCGAACTCGTGTCCGTTGGCACAGCGATAATCGTAAAGCGGCATTGCACTTACTCCGATAGAGCCATTGCCTCTATTTTAAACCAATCTTTACTCTAGTCGGATACGGGGATTGAGGAGCGCGTAGACCACATCCGCGACCAGATTCGCCAGCGCGAAGAAGAAAATCGTCACCATTACGCACGCCTGCATGAGCGGGATGTCCTTGCGCTGCACGGCGGAGGTCATCAGGCTGCCGAGGCCGGGAAAGCTGAAGACGTTCTCGATCACGATCAGCCCACCGATCAGCCAGCCGAACGAGATGGCAATCACTGTGATGGTCGGCAGCAGCGCATTTCGCAGCACGTGTTTGATAATCACCTGACGCTCCGGCATTCCCTTGAGGATCGCCGTGCGCACATAGGGCTTCTTCAGTTCGTCGATGATGCCGGCGCGCGTCATCCGCACGACGTAAGCCATCAGCACGAACGTCGCCGTGACAGCAGGCAGAATCAACTGGCGCAGCCAATCACCCAACGAGGCTCCCGGCGCAATGTTTGAACTGGCCGGAAACCAGCCCAATCCGAGCGCCAGCACGTTGATCAGCACCAGCCCCGTCACGAACTCCGGCAGGCCAACAACCGAGAGTGTCAGCACCGAAATCAGGCTATCGATCCACTTGTTCTCGTTCAATCCAGCCAATACGCCCAAAATGATCGAAATTGGGATGCTGATCAGCAGCGTCAATCCGGCAAGGCGCAGCGAATTGCCGAGTCGATCCAGCACCAGCGGGCGAATCGGCGCGTTGCCGCCGCTGAACGACTTGCCCCAGTCGCCGCCCGCGAAGCCGCGCAGCCAGTTGACGTACTGCATCGGCACGGGCTGGTTGAGGCCAAGCTGCTGGCGCAGGTTGGCGAGCGCGGCGGGCTTGGCGTCGCGCCCAAGAATCAACGAGGCAACATCGCCGGGGAGTAGCTGCGTGAGCGCGAAGATCACGGCGGAGGTCAGCAGCAGCGTGAGCGCGAGCACGAGCAGGCGGCGGATCAGATAGCGTGCCATCTATGACGACTCCGTTTGCCGCTCGCGCGGCAGTGAACGCTGCTGCTCAATCAGTTCCTCAATCGGGATATGGCAGCGAATGAAATGACCGTCGCCCGCGTCGCGCACAGGCGGATTTTGTTCCTCGCAGATCGCGCCGATTTTACGCGGGCAGCGCGTATGGAAACGGCAGCCTTTCGGGATGTCCTGCGCGCTGGGAATTTCGCCTTCCAGCCGGATTTGCTTGCGGGTCACCGTTGGATCCGCCACCGGAATCGCCGAGAGCAGCGCTTCGGTGTAGGGGTGCGACGGCGCATTGTAGACCTGCTCGACTGTGCCTTGCTCGACAATCTCGCCGAGGTACATCACGACGATCCAATCAGCGAGATAGCTGACGACATCCAGGTTGTGCGAGATCAACAGATAGGATGCGCCCTGTTGAGCACGCAGGTCTTTGAGCAGATTGAGAATCACCGACTGCACCGACACGTCCAGCGATGAAGTCGGTTCATCGGCAACGATCAGGCCGGGATTGGTCGCAAAAGCGCGGGCGATGGCGACACGCTGCTTTTCGCCGCCGCTCAATTCGGCGGGATAGCGGGTCGCGTACTGTGCCGTCAGCCGCACCGCGTTGAGCAGATCAATCACACGCTGATCGACCTGCGCCTGCGTCAGCGTTTCGGTGCTCAGGCGCGCAATCGTTCGCGCGATCTGCTGACCGATGGTCATGTACGGGTTGAGCGCATCGTTCGGATTCTGAAAGACCATTTGCAGGTTGCGCAGCGCTTCACGCGGACGCTTCTTCAGGTCGAGATCGAGCGGCACGTCCACCAGTTCCAGCGCGCCTTTGTCGGCAGGTTCGAGGCCGACGATCAAGCGAGCGAGGGTGGTCTTGCCGCTGCCGCTTTCGCCAACCAGACCGAGCGTCGAGCGTGTTCGCACTCGAATGGACACATCATCGACGGCGCGCACGATTTCTGGTTCGCGTCCCGTCAACCGATCTGTCAGGCTCGATTCTCCAAAATATTTATATAGATCGTGACCCTGCAAGACGTAGCCCTCACGGGGTGGTGCGCTGATCGTTTCTTCCTTCGGCGTGGTGTCGATGACCAGCGTGCCGCTGGCAATCTCGCGCCAGCGATGACACTTAACCATTCTTCCTTCGATCATCATTTCGAGCGGCGGCTTCTCGTCGTGGCAAAGCTGCAAAGCGACCGGGCAGCGCGGCGCAAAGACACAGCCGTGCGGACGTTCCGACAACGAAGGAGCGCTTCCTTCAATCGTCGGCAGGCGCGTCTCGACGCCTTCGGTCGGGCGCGGCAGACTTGCCAACAGGCTGATGGTATAGGGGTGCGTTGGGCGCTTGAACAGGTCGATCACGGGCGCGCTTGCCATCACTTCCCCACCGTACAGGACGGTTACGCGGTCGCACAACTGCGCGATCAGGCCGAGATCGTGCGAGACGTAGAGCGCCGCCGCCTGCTGATCGTGGATGAGTTCGCGGAACAGATCGACAATCACGGCCTGCGTCGTCACGTCGAGCGCGGTCGTCGGCTCGTCTAAAACCAGCAGGCGCGGCTCGGTGCTTAAGGCCATCGCAATCGTGACGCGCTGCTGCATCCCGCCGCTCAGTTGATGCGGGTAGCGCTGCGCGACTATTTCCGGGTTGGCGATTTTGACCCTGCGCAGCATCTCGACGGCAGCGTGCCATGATGCCGAGCGCGATAAGCCCTGATGCAGCCGCGTGATCTCGGCGATTTGCTCGCCGATTTTGTAGGCCGGGTTGAGCGAAGCCAGCGCATCCTGCGGTACGAGGCTGATTTTCCTGCCCCAGATTTGACGCATCTCGGCGGTCGATTTGGTCAGCAGGTTTTCGCCGTCCAACTCGACGCTGCCCGACGCAATGCGCTCGTTGGGCGCGAGATAATTCATCAGCGCGAGCGCCAGTGTCGATTTGCCGCTGCCGCTCTCACCGACCAGCCCGTGAATCTCCAGCGGCGCAATCGTCAGCGACACGTCCTTGACAACACTCAGCCACGCTTGATTGAGCCGGTACTCGATATTCAGGTTGTCCGCGCGGATAATCGGCGTTTCGCTCATCGGCAGTCCAATCTTAAGGCGAGCGGCAGGGCGGCTCAGCGAACTTTATAGGCAAGGCTCAAGCCTTTGCCAACAGGCACAATCTGATGCTCGAAAGCGGGCAGCGCCGTGAGCGCGTCCAGATACGGTGCGATTTCGGCAGGGTGCGAGAGCGCGTTATCCGCCAGCACCAGCGCTCCCGGCGACAGTTTCGGCAGCAGCAGCTTCAATTGCGCAGGCGCGCTCAAGCGATCAGCGTCGAAAAAGACGAGATCGAATGTCCCCGGCAGCGCGGCAATGATTTCAGTCGCGTCGCCGAGCTTGAGTTCAACCCGATCACGCAGACCCGCGCGCTGGAGATTTTGCTCGGCGAGCGTGTGTTTATCCGCGTTACGGTCGATGCTGATGACGTGCCCGTCCGCTGCCTGTGCCGACCACGCCAGCCAAATCGTGCTGTAGCCGTTCGATGTGCCGATTTCGAGCAGGCGAGTCCGCCGACTGCTGCGGACGAGGATGCTGATCAGGTGCGCCGTATCCGGTTCGAGATTGAGCATCCGTTTGCTGTGTTCGGGTTCGTGAGCGTCGTGCTCGCGCCCGGTCGTTTCCAGTTCGGTGAGGAGCTGGCGCAGTTCAGGTTCCATGATCGCTCCTTTAGCCAATTTGACCTTCGTAGCGGAAGATGCGGCGCAGCCCGTCCGAAAGCAGATTTACGCCGATCACGAGCAACGCAATCGCGCCGGCAGGTGCCCAAAGCGCCCAGGGGGTCTGCGTGAACGAGGCGCGCGCCTCGTTGACCATCCGTCCCCAGTCTGGCGAGGGCGGTTGCACACCGAGGCCAAGAAAGCCGAGCGAAGCGGTCAGGAAGATGGCATAGGAGAAGCGTAACGCGCCTTCGACCGCCAGCGCGGGCAGCACCCCCGGCAGAATTTCGCGGAACAGGATGTAAGGCGTCGATTCGCCGCGCAGCTTGGCGGCTTCGATGAAGCCGTAGGAGCGGATGTTGAGCGTCGCAGCGCGCACCACCCGCGCGACAATCGGCGTGTAGAGCAGCACGATGACGATCACGATGCCAACGGGCGAGGGGCCAAAGACGCCGAGCATGATCAGCGCCAGCACCAGCGCCGGAATCGCCAGCAGTGTATCGAGCACGCGCGAAACGGCTTCATCGATCCAGCCGCCGAAATAGCCAATCGTCAGGCCGATACAGGTTCCGAAGATGACGGCGAGAATACTGGTCAGCAGCGGCAGGGTGATGATGTCGCGCGCGCCCCACAGCACCCGGCTGAACACGTCGCGCCCGGAACGATCCACGCCGAAAAGGTATTGTGCCGAGGGCGCATGGCGCGCTGCGCCCTTGATCGCCGCGTCGAACGGATAAGGCGCGATGATTGGGCCAAAGATCGCCATCAGCAGGAACAACGTGACGATAATTAGGCCGAGCAGTGAGAGCGGACGCGCCGCGAGTTGGCGGATGATATTCCAAAACGCTCGCCAGGCGCGCACAGGCGCGGGAGCGAGCGTTGGGGCAGTGATTTCGGTTTGAACCGTCGCCATTGGGAAAATGGGGCACGGTACGCCGTGCCCCTATCGATGCTTAACCACCGACCGTGACGGTACGGAAGTCCGTCAGGCCGGGGAAGGGCGCCATCGTCAAACCGCTGACGTTGGCGCTGGTCGCGCCATAGAGCGGCTCGAAGTAGGGAATGATGATCGGCCCCTGATCGGCGAAGATAGCCGCGATTTGGCTGTAAATCGCCTTGCGCGCGGCGGCATCGCTGGTTTGGCTCGCCTGCTGGATCAGCTTGTCCAAATCAGCATTGCTCCAGTGACTTTCGTTGTACGCGCCGCTCGTTGTGAAGGCCTGTTCCAGTTCGCTCTGCGGTGAGGGCTGCGCGCTCCAATTCGTCATGGCGACCTGCGCGTCGAGCCAGTTGTTGGCCTGCGTGTTGTCGTAATACAACTGCGCAGTCAGCGGCTGGAGCGTCAGGTTGATGCAGCCCGTCGCGTTCCACTGCTGCTGAAGGGCAACCGCCAGATCATCGAAATCGAGCGTCTTTTCCGGGTAGTAAAGCGAGATATCAAGCGGATTCTTGCCTGCCTGTGTCAGCAGATCGCAAGCCTTTTGGCTGTCCGGGGCCTGCGTCTGGATGGTATTGTCGTAATACTGCGCGAACACGGGCGAAATCGGGTCGTTGTTGCCAACCACGCCGTTGCCATCCGCGACCTGCTGATTGAGCGCATCGCGGTCGGTGGCGTACTTGAGCGCCTGACGGACACGGACATCCTCGCCAATCGAACCCTTGTCGGCGCGCACGCGGATCACGGCGTGCAGGTCACTGGGCGAGTTGAGGAGGGTGATGCCGCTCTTGCCGTTCAGACTATCATAAATAGTGGTCGGGATACGGAAGACGAAATCGGCCTGACCGCTTTGCAGCGCATCGACCTGCGCCTGCTGATCGTCAATGTAGCTGAAGTCGAGTTCGGCCAGCTTCGGCTCGCCCGCTTTCCAGTAGTTCGGGTTGGCGGTCAGCACGGCGCGACCACCCGGTGCAGTATCGAGGCTCTTGAGGATGAATGGCCCAGTGCCGTTGAAGTTGGTCAGGCTGCCGTCGCTGCCGATCACGTCGGGCGTGTCCTGCCCATTTTTGAGAATATCGGCTTGACGCGCGCCGACGCCGTACAGGAAGTCCGCATTGGCCTGCGTCAGTGTAAAGACGACCGTATTCGCATCCGGCGCGCTGATCTTGAAGTCGCCGAGCAGATTAAGCGCCTGCGAACTCTGCTTAACGAGCCGATTGAACGTCCAAACCACGTCCGCCGACGAGAAGTCCGAGCCATCCTGGAACTTGACACCCGTCGCCAGCGTGAAGGTGTAGGTCAAACCGTCGTCGCTGACTGTCCAACTCGTCGCCAGATTCGGCGCGATGGTCGAATCGGGCATGACATCGACCAGATAGTCATAAATCGCGTGATTGAGCGCGATTTCCGAGTCATCCGATTGCAGCGCCGGATCAAGCGTGCTGGACGGCGTGTTGAGGGCGACGCGCAGCGTGCCACCGCTCCCGGCCTCGACGGTGGCGGTCGCGTCCTGCGCGCTCGCTGCCCCAATGGTGAGGAATAACGCGATGATTGTTACAAAGAATGCAATGTGGCGAAATGTGGTGCTCTTCAATGTGGACGCCATGCGAACCTCCGTTGTACAGAAACACAGAGTAGATACCGGTTAGCGAAGGGAACCGTTCAATCCGGCAGGCAAAGCCGCGTTACACTTCAATAATCGATCACGGGGCTTCATTTAGATGCAGTCCATGACGAGAAGTGTAACAGTTTTACTGATTTGATGCTCGTTTCAGATCACTTTACCGCAAACAGACGACAACCAACCGCTTCCCTCTCTATAATGTCTTTGTATGGATTGAATGTGAATACGTTACAGGCGCGCAGAGTTTGTAACCAGGCTGTGACCGCTGATGGTCGCGCCGACATATTCCTTCAGTAGCAGCGTCAAATCGTTGATCGCCGCCCCGACATCCCTGTACCCGTTGGCGTGCTGCGCCTCGACGGTGACGAGAATGTCCGTTGTATCCGCGCGCGCCGCGCTCTGATCGCTCTGCCGCCAGCACCAGCGCCGCGCAAAGACGAGGCCGGCATCGTCGGTGAAGATCACTTCGCCGGGATCGGGGTGGGTGATCTCGCTTTGACCGAGATTAGTGAAGCGCTCCGAGCCATCGGCGAAGCGCACCGTAATGCCGCCCGTCATCGAGCGTGTATCGACGATGGCGACGGGCAATCCATAACGGATGCTGACCAGATTGCCAATATCGACGAGCATGTTGATGCTCGGAATGTCGCCCTGCTTGGTCAGGCGGCGCATGAGCGCTTCACAGGCGCTGCGAATCTGGGTCGGATCGACTCCGAAGGAGCGAAAGACGGTTCGCCACGCTGCCAGCGACTCGATCTGACTGAGGGGCGTATCCCCGATGCGGGCGAGTGTGGCTTGCTGCTCGGCGCGATATAGATCGAGCAGGGCAGGCGACGACGCGCTATTCTGGAGGCCGTGCGCGACGATCATGCCGCCAACCACGTGTGGGTAGCGCTCCAGAATCTCAGGATGGTACTGAAAGGCGCTCATCGCCGCCGATTCATCCCGCTTTCCGAGAGAATGCCGACGATCACGACCAGAATCAGCGCGCCGCAGCACACCAGCGCGACCGCACGCCCAGTCGGTGACGTAAAAAAGGCGATCAGACCGACGACCACCATGATCGCCAGAATGATCCAGAAAATGATTTTGGAATTATTTGACAGGTTGCGATAGCGGTTCATATGCTGCCCTATAAAACCTCGCTTCTCGCTTGTGGTTGTAGCACATTGGTGGCAGTCATGCCAGCGTCGATTGAGCGATGTTGACACAATCTTTACGGGCGATTTGGTCATACCCCCTATATTTTGGAGGGTAGCCTTTACTCAAATCCTCTAGCTTTTAACATTGAATATTGATAAAATCTTTACACATTCGCCAACTGAGAACCTAGCATCTGCCAAATGGCTACCTATGGATGGTCAAGACCATCCGCAGTTATATATTGGGAGATCGACAACTTCTCTCAGCTTCAAGCGTGCGGTCAAAACGCACAGCCATCCTCACCCATCTACAGATCACAGTTCATCACAGCGACGGATATGCGCGGTCGGGAGCGGAGTCTCGACCGTTTGTTTCGATCATTCTCCTGGACTCATAAGGACTAAAGGAAGACACAGCTATGGCTGTCAATGTTCGGCGGTTGCTGCTCGGCAAGCGATTAACGACTGAAGATTTACCGCACCAGTCGATCAGCAAAAAAGTAGGTTTGGCCGTCTTTGCATCCGACGCGCTCTCCTCGACGGCTTACGCGACCGAGGAAATTCTCGTCATTCTGTCAGCGGCAGTCGGCGGCGGCGGCGCCGTCGCGGGCGCGACGATTTTCGGGCTGTCAATCCCGATTGCCATCGCCATCGCCATTCTGCTGGTGATCGTGACGATTTCCTACCGCCAGACCATTTTCGCCTACCCGAACGGCGGCGGCGCTTACATTGTCGCCCGTGATAATCTCGGTGAGCTTCCCGCGCAGATCGCAGGAGCGGCGCTGCTGACTGACTATATCCTGACGGTTGCCGTCAGTATCTCGTCCGGGGTAGCGCAAATCACATCGGTCTTTCCGGGACTGCTGCCCGTGCGCGTCGAGATTGCCGTCGTCGTGATCGTCCTGATGACCGTCATCAACCTGCGCGGCGTCAAAGAGAGTGGTCAGGTCTTTGCCGTGCCGACCTATTTCTTTCTCGGTATGATGTTCCTGACACTCGGCGTTGGCTTCATCCGCTATTTGAGCGGGACGCTGCCGATCGTGACTGGCGTCACCGAGCTTGAGCATGAGGTGATCGAACCGCTGGGGCTGTTCCTGATTCTGCGCGCCTTTTCGAGCGGCTGTACGGCGCTGACCGGTATCGAAGCCATCTCCAATGGCATCACCGCGTTCAAGCAGCCGCGCAGCCAGAATGCCGCCAAGACCCTGACGGTCATGAGCAGCATCCTCATTACGTTGTTCCTCGGTATCACCTTCATC
>DASZXN010000516.1:0-29592 GCA_035545875.1 Phototrophicaceae bacterium | reverse complement strand
GACGCGATCCATCGCGTCCCTACGATTCCTGATGACCCTGTGTGACTTTCAATCGCATTTTGATGCGATGACCCTGGCTGAGGTCATCCCGGCACATGCGAACTCAGCGGCCTTGTGCTATGCTTGTCGGTATATAACGATGTAAGCAGGGTCTGTTATGCTCGGACGCACCTTACGTAATCGCTACGAAATTAAGGAACTGGTCGGCGAAGGATCAACCGCAACCGTCTACAAAGCGCTGGATCGGCGTTTGGGACGCGACGTAGCCTTGAAGGTGCTGCTGCCACACGTGCGCGACACGGTGCGCAAGCGCTTCTTTCAGGAAGCGACGGCGGTCGCGCAGTTGAACCATCCCGGCATCATGGCGATCTACGACATCGACGAGGAAGACGGCATGAATTTCCTCGTCGTCGAGTTCGTCGAAGGCGACTCGCGGGCCGATTTTGTCCCCGCATCGCCGGAAAAGGTGATCGACCTCGGCGCGCAGATCGCGCTGGCACTCAACTATGCCCACGAGCGCGAGATCATCCACCGCGACGTGAAGCCCGCCAATATCAAGGTTATGGCGAACGGGCAGGTCAAGATCATGGACTTGGGGTTGGCGCTCCCACGTGACGCCAAGCGCGTCACCGTGGACGGCATGATCATCGGCACGCCTGCTTATCTTTCGCCGGAGCAGGCGCAGGGCATGACCCTCGACTACCGCACCGACATTTACTCGCTCGGCGTTGTCCTCTATGAGATGGCGACCGGCGAGCTGCCCTTCCTCTCCGACGACATCCCGACGCTGCTGCTTCAACACGTCAAGCAGCCGCCCGCGCCACCGCGCTCGATCAATCCGAACATCCCGATTGCGCTCGAAAACGTGATTTTGAAGGCGCTCGAAAAGAGTCCCGCTCACCGGTTCCAGAGCGGCACAGCGCTGGCGCAGGCGCTCAACGCCTCGCTCTCGACCACGCGCTCCGAAGCCTCGACCCAGCCCGCCAAATCGGTCAACGCCGAGAATTCGCATTACCCGATCCGCGTCGCGCTGGCTGACGATCACGCTGTGCTGCGGCAAACGCTGGTCAATTTTCTATCCGAGCGCGACGATATGATCGTCGTCGGCGAAGCGGGCGACGGCAATGAAGCGCTCGAACTGGTGCTCAATTTTCAGCCCGACGTACTCCTGCTCGACCTGAACATGCCGCACAAGAGCGGCCTCGAAGCGCTGCCGGAGATTCGCGCCAAAGCGCGGGACGTGAAGGTGCTGGTGCTGACCGGGCGCGATGAGGAATGGTACATCATGCAGGCGATGCGCGCGGGCGCGCACGGCTACATCCTCAAATCTGCCAGCGAGACTGACCTGATTGACTCAATCCTGAAAGTCATGCAGGGATCGCTGGTGCTCGGCAAAGGCGTTGCTGAAAAAGTTGTCACCGGGATGCTTAATCCCGATCCGAACAAGCTGACCGACGAAGAACGGCAAATTCTGCTGCTGGTCGCGGGCGGTTTCGACAACGAGCAGATTGCGACGCGCCTCAACCTGCCAATGCCCATGCTGATCGAGTCGCTGGCGCGCGCGATGGATAAGATGCGCGCCAAAGATCGCTACGCGGCAGCGCTCAACGCGCTCAAGCAGGGACTTATCCTGCTTGACGAGCTTCAATCGCTCAAAAACTAGCGTCTGTATCGCCAAACGACTGTAGGGGCGTTCAATTGAACGCCCTTTTTCTTTACTTTGCGTCTTTGCGCCTTTGCGTTGAATCTTTTTATTTTTGAATTTGATCTGACTTTAAGCCGGGCTGAGTTGATCGTTGAAATCGACCAGATCGTGCAGCGCGATCTGCACCATTTCCCACAGATCGCCGTTGGGGACGCGCGTCACCTGCACAGGCGGGCGCGGCAGATCGTCCAGCCGCGCTTCCAGATCGTAAAAATAAGCGTGATGGCGCTCGTACATGTGACCGAAGCTCGACACCGCGCGTCGTAACGCGCCCGGCGTTTGCACAATCCGCTTGGTATCCGGGGAGTCGTAAAAATAGGCGTAGCACCAGCCGCGATGTTCTTCGCTCAGGCTGTTGAGATGCGCGCCTGTGTATTGCAGGGCAGGGAGGAGTTCGTCCTGTTCGCGTGCCGAGCCGCGCTCGATCACCAACTGTTCCAGCAGGTCAAGGTAGTTGCGCGCACGCAGCAGCCGGTTGACGTACTCTTGATTGGATCGCCACAGGGTTTCAGCAGAAGCCAGCATCTTGCGCTCCTGATTGCTTCTGTCAGTGTAGCATGATTTCCCCGGCTCAAGCCTTGCCCGCGCGTTAAGCAACGAGCGCTACCCGAACAAGGTAAAAATATTGGTATATCCAAACCTTACAACGGTAATCCTGTAGGGACGCGATTGATCGCGTCCGCTGATGGCCTTCAACGGACGAGACTTGTCGCATCCCTACAGGATCACAATGCAGGTGTCACTCCTTTCCCTTGTACCCCTCCCTGACCCTCGATTTGAGCGGCTCAAACAGAACTTTTGTGCTATTCTAATCTCCTTTAAATGAAAGTTGTGGTATGCTAAACAGACGGGGTATTTTCTCCCCGTCTTTTGTATTTACACAACGTCCTCGCCGAATCAGTTGGACAGGATGGATGATGAGCCGATACGACGATGATTACGACGACAATGAGGACGAGCGCGAAGACGACGATCTAGAAGACAACGAAGACGACGATGATGGCGTTCGCCGCTCAACGTCGAATCCGAACCCGTTTAGCAGCCGCCCGAACAGCGTGCGCGGCGCGGGACTGCCGCAGCAGCGTCCGCCCGTGTCGCCCGGCGGCAGTGTTCCCAGCCCGATCCGCACACCGGGCGGGCCGGGCAGCAGCCAGCCGTTTGGCGGCAATCGACCGAACAGCCCCACGCCGGGCGGCGGTTCTTCGGGCGGCGTACAGCCGTTCCAGCGCTCGCCGCTTTCGCCGCGTGACGACAAAAAAGACGATAGCGATAACACGAAAGATGCGGTCAACCGCGTTTTAGGCAGCTTCGGTCAGAAACTAACCGCAGGCGATAACGATAAGCGCGACGATGCCAAGCCGCCATCCGGGGGTTCAGGCGGTCTGTTCGGGTCGCGCGGCAATAACGACGACAAGAAAGACGAGAAACCGACTCATTCGAGCTTTGGCTCGCGGATTGGCGGTGGTGGCAATAACAGTAGCAGCGGCGGCGACAAGTCCGATAGCGTCGGCGGTTTGACGCGCGGACTGGGCGGCCTGACCTCACGCCTCGGTGGAAGTGACGATAAGAAGGACGATGCAAAGCCGCCACCATCGAGCGGTGGCGGGTTGGGTGGCTTCGGCTCGCGCCTCGGTGGGGGCAATAACGATAAGAAGGACGAGAAGTCGCCATCCGGTGGTGGACTGGGCGGCTTCGGCTCGCGCATCGGGGGTGGCAATAACAATGAGAAGCGGGACGATGCCAAGCCGCCGAGCGGTGGTGGACTGGGCGGCCTGACCTCGCGGATTGGCAGCGGGAATAACAACGACAAAAAGGAGGAGAAGCCGCCGAGCGGCGGTGGGCTGGGTGGCTTCGGCTCACGGATTGGCGGCGGACTCGGTGGCGGCAGCGATAAGAAGGACGACAAATCGTCCGGCGCTGGCGGCTTAGGCGGCCTGACCTCACGGATTGGCGGCGGACTGGGTGGCGGCGACAGGAAAGACGACAAGCCAGCCAGTGGCGGAGCGCTGGGCGGTCTGACCTCGCGCTTCGGCGGCAATAACAACGACAAGAAGGACAACAAACCGCTTGGCGGCGGGATCGGTGGCGGGATGGGGGGGGCACGTCCCGGTAGCGGTACACCGCCGAAAGACGACAAACCTGCGGGCGGCAAACTCGGCGGAGCGCTGGGCGGCCTGACCTCGCGCTTCGGTGGCGACAAGAAAGACGAACCGAAGGCTCCGCCGTCAACAGGCAGCGGCGCCTTTGGCTCGACGCGACCTGGTGGTACGTCGATGGGGCAGAGTCCGCTCGGCGGCACACTCAGCAGCGGCTCGAAACCGCCGACCAGCACGGGCGCGTCGAAGTCGCCGTTTGGCGGCGCAGCGGCGGGCAAGCCGGGCGCTCCCAAAGGAGCAACGCCATCATTCGGCGAGCGTCTGAAGGGGCTGAACCCGTTTGCGCCCAAGAAAGATACCAGGCAGCCCGCGCGCGCGCGCGCCAGCAAAGCGCCGAAGGTCGATCAGGGCGGGCTGTCGCTTGACCACAAGCTCGACATTCTCGGCGTCAGCCTGCTGCTCGGATCGCTGGTGCTGCTCCTCAGCAGTCTCTCGCCAACCAAAGGCGCGCTGACCGAAGCGGTCAATCACGACATTTCTTACGCCTTTGGCTGGGGTGCGGTCTGCGTGCTGATGGTGCTGTTCGCCATCGGCCTCTGGCTGATTCTGCGCCACTTCGGTGAGGAAGCGCCCGTGATCAGCCGCACGCGCTTGATCGGCATTGGCATGTTGTTCATCGGCGTGCTGGTGCTGGCGCAGTTCGTCTACTCATTCAATTACCACGTCGGCTCAGATCAGGACTATCTCGACACGCTCAAAAACGTCTTTCTGCCGATCACCTACGATCTGGGGCGCGGCGGCGGCTGGGTTGGCGGCCAGATTTACTTTCTGCTCCTGAGCAATTTCGGCGAGATCGGCGCGTTCATGGTCACGCTCGGCTGGCTGTTGGTCGGCGTCATGCTCGGCCTGAGCGTCAGCGCCTCCGATTTGGCGATGATCATCGTCAGCAACGCGCGCAATATCAGCGATGTGATGCGCCAGCGCCGTCAGCGCGCCGCTGCCGTGCGCGCCGAGAAACAGCAGGCGCTCGCGCTGGCCGCGCAGCCGCTCAGCGTGAGCAAGGTGATCGAAACCACGCCGCCGCTGGCGGCGCCTGCCTCGCCTGCGCTGCCTGCGACGGTCACGGCAGAGGAACAGCGCCGTATCCCGATCACGACGGGCGGGCGGACGAGCAGCGTGCCCTTCCGTCAGCTTGAACTGACCGATGTCCCGGCAGCAGGTACGTCTGTGCCTGCTGCCAGTCTCAATGGCACGACTATCCCAACTCCCGACGCGATCCCGGTCGCCGTGCCGGAAGAAAAGTCCGGCGGGTTGTTCTCGCGGGTGCGCACCGCGCTCCCCGGCGCGAAGTCGCCGGACGGGGCAATCGTTGAAAAGCAGCCTGTTCCGCTCGATCAGCCTGTCCCTGCCGATAAAGCGGCTGGTGGCCTGCGTGGTCGCTTGTTCGGCGGCATTGGCGGCAGAGATAAAGACGCGGTGACTCCGGCTGCGCCTGCCGCTGCATCAACAGCGATCCCGCAGACGACTTCATCTGTAGCAGCGCCATCGACGCTGACGCCGCAGCCGCAGATGCAGGCCGCGCCAACCGTCGGCCAATCGGTAACGCCGCCGACTGCGCCTGCTGCCGCGCCCATCGATCCGAACACGGTTCAGCCCGCAGCCCAGCCATCGCCGACTACCACACCGCTGACCCCGGCAGGAGCGCCGCCGACTGCTGCCGCTCCATCGACGCCAGCCGCGCCGCCGCGCCTGCGCGATCTGCTTGGTCGATCCCCAACGCCGCCAGCACCGAACGCTCAAACGCCTGCGCCAGCAGCATCAACGCCTGCATCTCCGGTTACGCCTGCCAATGGATCACCGAATGGCGCAGCGACCAACGGGACATCATCGAGCGGCGTGCTGCCGTTCCAGCGTATCCCGCTGACCCGACCGGAAGCGCCTGCCGCGAATTTGAACGGCAATGGCAGCGCTACGCCGACGGCTTCGCCTACACAGTCAGCGCCGACCACGCCGTCCGCTTCCCCGATGCCGGATCTGCAAAGCCGGATGCGCGCCCTGCGCGACAACGCCGAGCCGAACGTCGCGCCGCCGCTGGTCTCGACGCCGCCGACGATGCCACCGCCCACGCGACCCGCGCCGTCGCCTGCGCTTGGCCGACCGGATGATATTCCCTTCTCCGTACCGCAGGCGACGACGCAGAAAAGCAGCTTGCCCATCGAGGTGCCGCAAGCGCCGACCTTCCGCAGCCGTCCGCCGCGCCAGTGGAAGATGGCCGATCCCGCCGCGCTCTTAGCGTCGGGCGTCGATGAGGAACCGGATCACGAGATGCTGCTCAAGCGCGCGCACATCATCGAGGAAACGCTGTCGAGCTTCGGCGCGCCTGGTCGCGTGGTAGATGTACGCACGGGGCCAGTCGTGACTCAGTTCGGCGTCGAGCCGGATTACGTCCCCGGTCGCGGTGGCAAGAAGAACCGCGTCAAGGTTGGCGCGATTGCCGCGCTCGACAAGGACTTGCAGCTCGCGCTCGGCGCGAAAGCCATTCGTATCGAAGCGCCCGTCCCCGGCAAAGGCTACGTCGGCGTTGAAGTGCCGAACGAGAAAGCCGAGGTTGTCCATCTGCGCAACGTCCTCGAATCCGCCGAGTTCAGGAAAGTCGCGGGCAAGTCGCCGCTGGCGATTGCGCTCGGTCAGGGCGTCGATGGTACGCCCGTCGCGGGCGACCTGGCCTCGATGCCGCACCTGCTGATTGCGGGTACGACCGGTTCCGGTAAGTCGGTTTGCGTCAACGCGATTATCGCCAGCATCCTGCTCAATAACACGCCCAAGCAGGTCAAGTTTGTCATGGTTGACCCCAAGCGCGTCGAGTTGACGCAGTACAACGGCATCCCGCACCTGATCGCGCCGGTCGTCGTGGAACTGGAGCGCATCGTCAGCGTGCTCAAGTGGGTTACGCGCGAGATGGACGAGCGCTATCGTAAATTCAGCAACGCCGCCTCGCGCAACATCGAGGACTACAACAAGCATCTGCCATCGACTGAAGAGCCGATGCCCTACATCGTCGTGATCATCGACGAGTTGGCCGACCTGATGATGCTCGCGCCCGACGACACCGAGCGCGTGATCACCCGGATCGCCGCCCTCGCCCGCGCGACGGGGATTCACCTCGTCATTGCCACGCAGCGTCCGTCGGTCGATGTCGTCACCGGCCTGATCAAAGCGAACTTCCCGGCGCGTATCGCTTTCGCCGTCGCGGGCAACACCGACAGCCGCGTCATCCTCGATCAGCCCGGCGCGGAGCGCCTGCTCGGTCGCGGTGACATGCTCTACATGAGCGGCGATTCGCCCGCGCCGGTGCGTTTGCAGGGCGTGTTCGTCTCGGATAACGAGATCGGCAACATCACCCGCTTCTGGCGCGGTCAGATGAGCGAAGAAGACCTGATTATGGCCTCGCGTCCGATTGGCGCGAGTATTGATGACGGCAATCGCAGCGAGGGCGGCGTGATCATTCGCGGCAACAGCAACAGCAGCGCGAATGGTAACACGACGCGCACCACGCAGACGCAGGTTGCCTTCTGGGATAACGATCAAGAAGACGAGGACGCGGACGAGGACGACGGGGTTGCCGATGGCGAGGATGAGATGTATGAACAGGCCGTCGAACTGGTGCGCCGCCTGAACAAAGCCTCGGTCTCGCTGTTGCAGCGCCGCCTGCGCATCGGCTACACCCGTGCCGCCCGCATGATCGACACGATGGAAGCGCGCGGCGTCGTCGGCCCAGCGACGGAAGGCAGCAAGCCGCGCGAGGTTCTGCCCGTGCGCTAAATAGATCGATAACCGTGTAGGGGGCGGGTTTCAAACCCGCCCTTTTTGTATCAAGAGGTTCGCTGCTTATGTCTGCTCAGATTTTTACCAATCCGTATCGCGGCATCAATGCGCATCTGAACAGCCTGCTGCAAACATCCGGCACAAAAGCTAGCCCTTCCTTGTGGCATAGCTTTCATACGAGCCACATCGGGAATATTACCGACTTTCTCAATGATATTCTGCCTGCCAACTACGTCGCTCGACCCGAACAATCGCTGCAAATTCGCACCGAAGCCTGGGAATCGGTTGAGTTTCTGGAGCGCGAGCCGGATGTGTCGATTTATGGGCGCACAGGGAACAATCCCTTGCCGAGTGCCGTCGCCAGTGTCCCACATGAAATGGCGCGCAAAGAAGCGCTGGATGTCACGGAGCATTTCATCAAAGCGGCTGTGATTCGGGAAATTCAGCCCCATGTTGTTGCCGGACGAGTTGTGGCTCGGATCGAACTGCTCTCGCCGACGAATAAGCCTGACTACAGCGGATATGATGGTTATCGTACTGGGCGGAATGAAGCTTTATTTAGCTTCGTACCCCTGATCGAACTCGATTATCTGCACGAGACATTGCTGCCTTACAACGCGCCACGAACGAAAGCTTACGCGATCATTGTCAGCGATCCACGTCCTTCGGTCGATGCCGGACGCGCAAAACTCTATGATTTTGACCTAGACGAGCCGTTTCCTGTCGTCAACATCCCGCTCGCAGGCGATGACCAACTGACCTTCGATTTCGGAAAAGTCTATCAGCACACCTTCGAGCGTGGACGTTGGGGGACATACTGCGACTACAGCAGTCCCCCAGCGCGTTTTGGTACGTACAGCCCGGCTGATCAGGAACGCATTCGCGCCGTAATGCAGCGTGTCAGTACATCGTGATGCAGCCGATTGAATATCGCCTGTCCATTCCTGCCAGAACGTATCGGGTTTACTGAAACGCCCCGATATGTTCCCGGCACCACGTCTCGAAGGAACGCGGCTTGCGCCCGGTGATCTGCTCAACGGCGTCGGTCGTGTAGGCAAAGCGTCCGGCGCGTATCGCCGTGAAGACTTCGACTAGTCCCGCGACCACGTAATCCGGCAGTCCTGCTGTGCGCATCATTTCCCCGGCGGCGGCATCTGACATATCGACATACCGGATCGGTTTGCCAAGCTGTTGAGCGACGATCTGCACCATCGCGCCTATCGACAGCGCCTCCGGCCCGGTTAAAGCGTACCCCTGGTTTTCGGAACCGTTCTGAGTCAGGGCAGCGGCGGCGACGGCGGCGATGTCCCAGGGATCAATAGCCGCGACTCGACCCTCGCCGCCGGGATAGGCGACACATCCCTGTCGCTTAATCGAGTCCGACCATTCGAGCGCGGTGGACATGAACATGGTTGGGCGCAGAAACGTGTAGGCCAGCCCTGACGCGCGGATCAGGTCTTCGCGCTCGCGATGAAACTTGCCGTGTCCGATCATTGGCTCGTGTCCCGCTTCGATGGTCGAGAGCTTGACGATCTGCTGCACGTCCGCCCTTTTCGCCGCCTCGATCATATTGATGTCCTGCTGATTGCTGGCGGTCACCAGAAACACGCGCTCGACGCCGCGCAGGGCGTTGGGCAGCGTTTCCGCTTGGCTCAGGTCGCCGACTGCGCACTCGACTCGATCCCCAAAATGCGCGGCCTTCGCCGCATCGCGCGTAAAAACGCGCACCGCTTCACCTTTTTCCAGCAGTTGCTGAACGAGTTCGCCGCCGACCATTCCGGTTGCGCCCGTGACCAGTATCATGATTGTCTCCTACGCGGTTCCACTTTGCTCCGATGAATTATCCAGGGCGAACGCATCAAATTTATATTCGGGTCATGAAAGGCGATACGGATTTTGTCGGGACGCGCTTGATCGCGTCCGGCATAGCGGACGGCATCAATGCCGTCCCTACGATTCCTTGTGACCCTTTGTGACTTTCCATCTGATTTTGATGCGTTTGCTCCGATGAATGATCTGCGACAGAATGCCGTTTGTGCTACACTCTGTCGCAGTTCCAGAAAAGCCTATCACGAGGAACGAACCGGAATCAACCAGCAAATGAGGTGAAAGTGCCGCATATGCGACAGGAAGTAGCAAAGTGACTCATAACGTTCATCTGGAGCGGGACAGCGCGGATCCGCGCGTGCAGCGTACCCATCAAGCGATTCTGGACGCGCTGATCGAACTCACGATTGAGAAGGGGTTTGCGAACGTGACGGTGCGTGACATCACCCAGCGGGCACGCATCAATCGCGCGACCTTTTACCGCCATTATCAGGATAAGTTCGATCTGCTGGAGCGCTACTATCAGGCGGTTTACGATTTGCTCGACGCGCCAGAAGCCGCCTCACCAGTAGTCGGTGAAGGCGGCTTTGACCAGGCGCCGGAGGGATTGACGAAAATGCTGGAGCACATTCGCGCCAACGCGACGTTTTATCGCGTGATGCTGGGCAAGAACGGTGATCCAGCCTTCGCGGAGAACGTTCGCGCGTACACCGCGAAACGTCTGCGCCGCTCCCTGCCGGACTCGCTGCTTCAGGATCGACTGACCGCCGACCTCTGCCTGAGCTATATGTCGAGCGCTGCGGTTGGGGCGGTACAGTGGTGGCTGGAACACGACCTGCCCTACACGCCGAAAGCGTTCGCCGCCATCTCCTACCGCATGAGCGCCGCCAACATTCGCTCGATGCTGGAACTTTAGTGCGCCTTGACCCACGTCGCAATCGCGTCGATCACTTCCGGCGCAACGTTGCCGGGATTGTTGTAATCCGCTGGCGAGGGCGGTTCCGGCCCCGTCTCGTAGATGTGATTGAGGCCGGGGAACGTCTTGAAGGTCGTATCCTTGTGATCGGCTAACCCCGCCTGCCATTTAGCGAAATCGTCGGTCATCGTCACCTGATAATCGCGTTCGCCTTGCAGCACCAGAATCGGCTGCGGCAGACTCGCCGCCAGCGTGACCGGGTTGTAGTTCTGCAAATCGAGCCAGTAGGCCGGGCCTGCGCCAAACACGACGGTCGTCTTGGGCGTTGACGGTGTGATTGCATTAATCTGCTGGCGCATCGCTTCGACCTGGGCCAACTGCGGGTCTTCGGTCGCGTTCGCTTCGGGCGTACTCTCACTCAGCGAGAGAACGTACTGTGTCTGACGCACAATCGCGTCTTGCAGCGGCTCGACTGAGCCAGATGCGATGATCATCCCGGCGACGTTCGGCGCGGCCTGTGCGATGCGCGGCAGGACGTAGCCGCCAAGACTGTGGCCGAGGATGAACACGCGCTTGGGATCGATCCCCGCTGTGCTGCTGATCAGATTGACTGCCGCCACCGAATCGTCGATGTACTCATCCTTGATCGTGAAGGTCGTCAGGTCAATTTTCGCTTTGGGTTGATAGGTGCGCTTGTCGAAGCGGATCGTGGCAATACCCTGCGCCGCCAGCCCCCAGGCGAGATCGCGGAAGGGCTTGTTCGGCCCAATCGTCTCATCCTGATCATTCCCGCCGGAGCCGGAGATCAGCACGACTGCCGGGAACGGCCCGTCGCCCTTCGGCATGGTGATCGTTCCGCGCAGCTTGAGGTCGCCCACCGTGACAGGCATCTCGGTAAAGTCGCTCGGATCAGCATAAGTCGGCGTTGGCGCTATTTGAAGTGCCTCCGTTGAAGCTGCCGCCGGGAAAAAGCGCAGCCCGCCGATTTTGCCGTCCGCGTCGAAGGCCAGCCCGAAATTCAGCGGCGATTTTTCAAATTGAAGCGTCAGGATGACGGTATGGGCGGTTGGCCCCGCCTCAATGTCGCTGATTTTCTGGAATGCCCCGTTCTGCTGGACGATCTCGTCCCATACCTGCTGAATCTGAGCCTGCGTGACGGCAGCTTTGACCTGATCGTCGAACTGGGCGTAGAGTCCGGCGTAATCGCCGCTCACCAGCTTATCCAGAACGGCTTTGGCCGCGTCCACGTCAGCGGCATCCTGCGCGTGAATGGTCAGCGGGATGAACAGCGCGCACAGCGCCACCAGCAACCCTAAGCGACGTAAAAAACGCATAAGACAATCTCCTTTTGGTTCAAGCGCTACAAGCTGTACGCTTGAATCATACTGCCAGTTGCAGCAATTCGATCTTTAATATGTCGAAATACATTGCTATGATCGGTTGGCTCTTTCATTGTCCAGCGGGATTTGCTTTACTTGTACCCTTCGTATTGGGGTGAATTTTTAAGGGATGTGTTTCCGTGACTGTAGCGATAGACCCGAAATTTCACGATCTGTTTACCCGACCGCTTCTCTGCGCCCTGACGACCATCAACCGGGATGGTCAACCGCATACCGTCCCGGTCTGGTGCGATTACGACGGCGAGCGCGTGCGCGTCAATGCGCCTGCCACCACCCGCAAAGCGCGCAACCTTGCCCGCAACCCGAAGCTCTCGATCCTGATCATCGATCCGCAGAATGGCGGCCACTGGGTGGGAGTCGAGGGCTACGTTCTCGAAATGCGCGACGAGACACACGGCGCACGCGATCACATCAATCAGTTGTCAGCCAAATACACGGGCAACCCGGTGTATCAGGATCGAGGTCGCAACGGTAGCGAGCGCTGCATGTATATCATCGAGGCAACCAAAGTCAACGGCTGGTAGCGAACAAAAACGCCAGCTCGTGTGAAATTGGCTGGCGTTTATTTATTGCTTGCTGCTATCGCCAGAGGCTCGAAGCCTCTGGCTAGGAATTCAAGCCCACTGAAGTGGGCTGGTAAAAGCGAGATTGGTTCTTCAGCCTGCTTCAGCAGGCTTGAGTTTGGTAGCCGGAGGCTTCGAGCCTCCGGCGGCAAATGTGTGATCAGACTTATTTCTTCGGCGGCCAGTAGCCCAACTGATCCAGAATGTACAGGCTGTCCGAATTGAAGAAGCGGTCGGTGATCTTGCCGTCCTTGATGCGGAAGATCGACAGACCCGACCACGTGAGTTCCTTGCCCGTCGCCGGGACGCCGAGCCAGTCGTGGGTGTGCTTCATCCGCATCGTGCCGCGCACGCCGACCATATCCCCTTCGCCAAAAATGTCGTCGATGGTGACGCTCATGCTGGGGAACATAGCGTGCGTGGCCTCGATACCCTGCTCCAGAATATTGCGTCCGTGCGGGCTGCCGAACAGCGCCTCACCGTGATCGATGAAGTCCTCGACCATCACATCCTTCAGGAGGGCGGCGTTGCCGGTGTTGAAGATTTGTTCGTAGAATTCACGCACAATCGCTTTGTTGCGCTCAACTTCCTCGCTGCTGACAGGCGCGCCGACGGGCTTGGCGACGGGCATTTCCGTCTGTGGAGCGGCTGCCGGAGCAGCGGCGGGCGCTTGCGTGGGCGCGCCACCGCCCTGCTGAGCGTACTGCTGATCGGGCGAGGGCAGCATTCCCATGCTGCGCATCATGCCCAGTTCGTCGCTGTTGAACCAGCGCTCGACGATTTTGCCGTTCTCGAAGCGGTTGATGGCGATCCCCGTCCACTCAATTGGCTTGCCCGTCGCCTGCGCACCCGGCATTCCGGGCGCGAGCGTGCCGCGCCACGTCAGGCGTGCGACGGCCTTGTCGCCTTCGGCCACCACGTCATCGACACTGACGTACAGGTCGGGGAAGGCTTGCTTCGCCATCACGATCCCGCGCGCGACCGCCGCCAGATGATCTGTGTCGCTTTTATCCAGCATCATGGTTTCGCCGTGCGCGGTGAAGTGCGGATCCATGATCTCTTGCAGCACAGCAAAGTTGTTGCGGTTCAGTTCGTCGTAGAGACGAATGATCTTGGCTTTCAATTCTTCTGGATTCACAGCGGGTGCTCCTCCTCCCATAGCGCTCATGTCGAACTGCGGTGGATTGCGAATGAAATCCCCAAAGTCGCTGAAGAACTGGTCGGCGCTGCGCGGCTGCCGACCCGTAATCCTGTAGAAATCGAAGGTCACGTTGCTGTAATTGCCCGTGCTGTAGGCTTCGTCCATGCCGACGACGAAATCGACAAACCAGGGCTGCATCCCCAACTGCATCATGCCCGCTTTGGTCTGTTCCGGCGGCGCATAGCTGTACGTGACCGGCTTGCCGATCACCTTGCCGATCTTCTGCGCGACCTGCGTGTTGGTCAGCGCTTCTGGCCCGGTCAGGCGATAGACCTTGCCCTCGTGACCCGGCTCGGTCAGGCAGGCGACGGCCACCGTAGCGATGTCGCGGATGTCAATCGCGGGCAGCGCGACGTTTTCCTTGAGCGAGGCATAGAAGCCGCCCGTCATGTTGATTGGGTAGACCAGTTGCAGCCAGTATTGATAGAACACGTGCGGGCGCAGGTGCGTCCAGGCGATGCCCGACTGCTCAAGCTCGCGCTCGGATTGGGCGTGCCAGCGCATCAGTTGCGCCGGAGCATCGAGCGCCGCGCCGACCACCGACAGCTTGACGATGTGCTTGACGCCCGCCGCCTTCGCCGCGTCGATGAAGTTGCCCTGTTGATCGACCTGCTTGTAGTCGCTCGGCGTGAGCAGAAAGGCCGTATCGACGCCTTCCAGCGCTTTGGCGAGCGTGTTCGGTTTCGATACGTCGCCCTCGACGATCTTGCAGTTGGGGATTTGCCCGAACATCTGCTGGGCTTTGCCCGCGTTGCGCACCATCACGCTGAACGGTTTGCCCGTCTGCGCAAGCTGCATGACCAGTTCGCGCCCGATATTGCCCGTTGCTCCTGTGACAAGAATCATGTATTTGTTCTCCCCGAAGGTTCTTTCTGTATTTATTTCCCGCCGAAACGTCCAATCCTTCGGCGAGCGCGTCCGTAATTACGAAAGGCGATTGTACCCGTACTGTAGGAGCGAGACATGAAGGTGTCTAAAAAGTCGTCCATTCAGCCATGCTGCCCTCATCCCCCATCCCCTTCTCCCTCAGGGAGAAGGGTGAAAAACGGCTTGGCGGGTTTGAAGTCCCTCGCCCTGAGGGAGAGGGATTGAGGGTGAGGGCTTTTTCAACACCCCCATGCCTCGCCCGTCTTGCTCAGGAATAATCCCCTTACGAGAAGCGCGGGATGATGCCGACCTGCTGGTAGAGCGTGAAGCGGTCGGTATTCGTCCAGCGCGCGACTATCTTGCCGTCCTCAAGCTGATCGGTGATCGTCCCCGTCCAGTGATAAACCTGTCCGCTGCCCGGCACGCCCATGAAATTCCCGGCGTGCGTGCCGCTGTAGCGCACGCGTACAGCGACTTTATCGTGGAAGGCGGCTATCGTCTCGACCTCGATGTGCAGGTCGTGGAAGGCCGCCCGCAGCATCCCTAAATCCATATCCAGCCACTTGACGCCCTTGACGGGGGTTTCGGCGCTGTCGAAGACGGTCAGCACGTCGGGAGTCATGTTTTTGGCGAAGGCGTCGGGGTTCCCGGCGTTGATTTCCGCGATCAACTGCTTGACGACAGCCTTGTTGCCTTCGGTGTCGTAGATCACAGGCGGCGTCGGCAGAATCCCCATTTGCTGAAGGATGCTGACCTGATCCAGTTCGCTCGTGCCTTCCGCGAACTGACCATCCGCATAGCGCAGCACGCGCGTCGCCGTCCATTTGATGTGCTTGCCCGACGGCGGCAGGCCAAAAAACGCGCCTTTGTGTGTGCCTTCGGCGCGCACCAGCAGAAAGACCTGATCGCCTTCGATGATCAGGTCGCGGATACCGAACTGCACATCCGGGAAGGCTTCGTGCAGCATCACGTGAGCGCGGCGGACTTCGTTCCAGTCGTTGCCCATGACCGCGCCGCCCGGCACGACCTGATGATCGATGAAGCTGGGCGCGAAGGCGCTCATGCACTTATCGACATCGCCCTCGTTCATCCCGCCGATGTACAGATCGTAGACGAGGTGATGCACCTGCGCTTCAACCGCTTCCTGCTGCTGTTCCGGCTTTTCCCCGAACAGGCCGAGGCCAAGCTGCGCGCTCAACTGCTGAAAATCCATCCCGCCCCAGTGTTCGATGAAGCGGTCGGACGGCACGCGCTCGATTTCGATACACTGCACCTTGAAGCGCTTGCCTGACGGCGGCGTGCCGAAGAACGGCGCTCCGGTGTGCTCGCCTTCGATGGTGAACACCGCTGTCGCCAGATCGCCATCGACAATCACGTGCTGGATGTCGTAGTTCGACCAGGGGAAGGCGGCGTAGTTCATGTTCAGGAAGGTTTTCGCGCCCTCGACCCCGGCGGGCATCCCCGGCGCGGCGCTGTGATCGAGTACCTGATCGCCGAGGAAGTCGATCATGTGGTCGA
The DNA here is from genome assembly GCA_035545875.1 of Phototrophicaceae bacterium. Taxonomy (GTDB): domain Bacteria; phylum Chloroflexota; class Anaerolineae; order Aggregatilineales; family Phototrophicaceae; genus Flexifilum. The sequence goes on along the minus strand of DASZXN010000516.1, from coordinate 13,674 downwards.
GGTTGCGCGGGATGACCATCTCGTTGAAATACTGCTGAATCTTCGCCCGCTTCTGCTCGGCGCTCGTCGTCGAGGGGAGCGTTCCGGCGCGCGTCCCCATGATCGGCTCTGCGCCGCCGGGCGTTTGCAGCGCCCGCAGAATCGTCATGATGTCGTACCACTGATGGCGCTCGACTATCTGGTCGTTGGCGACGCGAAACACTTCAACCGTGTAGGTCTTGAAGGGGTTGCCGCTCGGCGGCATCCCCATGAATGACCCGGTGTTCGTCCCTTCGTAAATGCCGTGCAGGACGAGCATATCGCCTTCAGCGCTGATTGCTTCCAGCGTCAGCCGGAAGTCGGGAAAGGCTTGGAGCAGCGACTCGTAAAACCGGCGCATTCCCTCTTTGCCGGGCGGTGTCCCCTGCGGTTGCACGTGATCGATCAGTTGATCATCGACCAGCGCGAACGCCGCATCCAGATTGTGCTGATTGAGGGCCTGCTGGAACTGCTGCCCCAGTGTCTTGAGATTGACTCCCGCTGTTGCCATGATGCTGGTTTCCTTATGTGAAGGTGATAATTTTGGCTCTCCTGAGCACGTTAGCCGAAGCTTGGAATGAGTCCCACCTGCTGAAGCAGGGTGAAGCGGTCGATGTTGACCCAGCGCTCGACGATCTTGCCGTCTTCGAAGCGGTCAATCGTGACGCCGCTCCAGTCGAGCACTTTGCCCGTGCCGGGGATGCCCATGTACGGGCCGCTGTGCGTGCCCTTGTAGTGCATCTGGCAGGCGATCCGGTCGCCCGTGACCGTCATGCTCTCGATGATGCGGGTGAAGTCGTGGAACGCGGCGTGCAGCATTCCGTCTTCCATCTTCGCCCACTTGGTTCCCTTGAGTGGGGCGGGATTGCTCTCCAGATGGAAGATCACGTCTGCCGTCATCGCGTCGTCGAAGGCGTCGAGGTTGCCCTCGTTAAGCGCGGTGACCAGCTTCTCGATCACGGCCTTCTCGCCTTCGGTGTCGATCATCGACGGCGGCGAGGGGATGATCCCCATCTGCTGCAAAATGCCGACCTGATCGAGTTCGCTCGTGCCTTCCGCGAACTTGCCGTCCTCGAAGCGCAGCAGGCGCACGCCCGTCCATTGGATATGCTTGTTGGTCGGCGGGATGCCGAAGAACGCGCCTTTGTGCGTCCCGTTCCCGCTGACGCGCATCACGACCTGGTTGCCATCGACCAGCAGGTCTTCCAGCTTGAACTGCACGTCCGGGAACGAGGTCGCCAGCATTTCGTGTGCCTTGCGCACGTCGGCTTTGGTGTTGCCGAGCGTCGCGCCGCCGGGAACCGTCTGGTGATCGATGAACGAGTCCGCGAACACGTCCATCGTCATGTCGATGTCGCCCTTGTTCATGCTGTCGATGTACTGGTTCGCCAACTGCTGCACGATCTCTTTGTTGTCCTTCGGCGGGGCGTTGAAGCCGAACATCGGCAGCCCCGTCTGATAGGCCAGACCGGGCAGGTCGATGCCGCCCCAGTGTTCCGCGAACTTGTTCTCCGGGATGCAGATCACTTCGAGGTTCGGGATGCGGAATTTCTTGCCCGTCGGCGGCGTGCCGAACAGCGGGTTGCCGCTGAACTCGCCCTCGATGAAGCTGACCAGCACCAGACAGTCGCCATCGACCAGCAGGTGATTGCAGTCGTACCACAGCCAGGGGTAGGCATCGAACATCATGCCCAAGAACGCCTGCACCGCTTCGACCGCGCCCATGTTGATGATCGGCGCGCTGTGTTCCTTCACGTCGTCACGGATGAACTTGGTGATGATGTCGAGGTGGCGCGGGATGACGACGGTGGTGAAATACTCGATAATAACTGCGCGTTTTTCTTCAGGTGTTGACGCCATTTTCTATCCTCGTTTCCTCAGCCCGTACCGGTGATCGCGCGGACGATTTTCATGGCGTCATACCAGAAATAACGCTCGATGAACTTGTTGTTGTTCGTGATCTTGAAAATTTCGATCATGTAGGTGACGAACGACCTGCCTGTTGGCGCGTTGTCGTAGAACTGCCCCTGACTCGTGCCGTGCAGTTCGCCGTTGATCACGAACATGTCGCCGTCGATCAAGACCTGAATGATCGTCATGTTCAGGTCGGGGAAGGCGTTCAGCAGCATCCCGTAAGTCATGTCGATGCCTGCTTTAGTGACAGGTTCGCCGGGCATGGTCATTTCTTTGCACTGGTCGTCCAGCATCGCTTTGGCGGCGTCGAGGTTGTGGGCGTTGATGTTGGCGATGTACTGGTTTGCCAGCGCCTGCACGTCCGCCCGCGCGATTTGGTAATCATCGACCGGATAGGCGTGGTAATTGATACCCCGCTGCTCGGCGAAGGGCGCGTTTGGCTCGGTCTGGGTCAGCTTCCAGAAAATCTTATACTTGCTTTCATCTGCCATTAGGATTGTCCACCCGGAATAATGCCGAACTGCTGAAGCATCCCGAACACGTCGGAATTGAACCAGCGCTCGACGATCTTGCCATTTTCGATGCGGTTGGTGGCAATCGCCGTCCAACTCATCTTTTTGTTGCTCGCGGGCATCCCCATGAACGGCTTCGCCATTGTGCCCGTCCAGCGCAGCCGTACCATGACCTTATCGCCGGATGCCACCATGTCCTCGATCTCGACAATCATGTCGGGAAAGGCGTCCTGCGTCATCTTCGCGCCCTGCTTGATCGGCTCCAGCCCCTTCTGATACGGGTTGAGCGCGTCGCCGTGCATGACGAAATCCGGCGACATCAATTCGTACACAATATCGATGTTGTGGTCATTCTCGGCCTGGTACAGGCGGCGCACCAGCGCTTTGTTGGCTTCAGGATTGGGCGGCGGCGCGAACGAGGGAATCACGCCCATCTGCTGCAAAATGCCGACCTGATCGAACTCGTTCCACGCTTCGACGAACATCCCGTCTTTGACGCGCAGAATGCGGTGCGCTGTCCACGTGATGTCCTTGCCTGTGGGCGGGAAGCCGTAGAACGCGCCGGTATGCTTGCCGTTGGCGTGAACGCGAATCGCCACTTCGTCGCCTTCGACCAGCACTTCGTCAATCGTGAAGGTCAGCCCCTCAAACGACTCGTTCAACTGGTGATGCGCCGCGACCACCGCCTCGACTCCCGGCGGCAGGCCGCTCACCTGCGCGTTGTTGTGGTCGTTGAAATCTTTGGCGAACACTTCGCGCAGCGCGTTCTCGTCGTCGTGGTTGACGCCGTAGATGTAGCGCTCGACCATGCGCGTGTATGCTTCAGTCCTGGCTTTCAGGTCGGGGTCAGGGAGCGCGCCCAACTGGATCATCAGGCCAACGATGTCCATCCCACCCCAGCGCTCGGCATACTTGCCATCGACCATGCGCACGGTTTCCAGCAGCAGCGCCGAGAAATGCTTTCCGGTCGCGGGCAAGCCCATCAGGTTGCCATCGTGCGTGCCGGAGATCGACGAGATGATCGACACTTTATCGCCTTCGGCGACCATCTCATGGATGGTGTTTTTGGCGTCCGATGATCCTTCAAAAAACATGGTGAAGAACATCTTCGTGCCGGCGTTGCCGCGCGGAATGCCGGGCGGAGCGCTGTAGTCGATGCCATCATCCGGGACGTACTCGGCGAAGCGATCAACGATGTGGTTATTGATCACGTTTTCGATGTAGTCGCGCACTCTGGCTTTGTTGCGTTCTTGAAGCTCACCCATAGAGATGCCACCTCAGGCATTAGTTAGCGTAACGGCGTCAATTCTGGATGCCTAGCTGCGTGCGCAGCCCCAGCCGATCCACCCACTCCCAGCGCTCGACAATTTTCCCGTCGGCGACGCGGAAAATCTGGATCGAGGAGACGCTGAAGGGTTTCCACGAGGCGGCGTGCCCCATGAATTCGCCCTGCTGCGTCCCGGAGAGCGTCAGGCGGCAGGTGACCAGATCGTTCTCGCCGGTCACATCCTCAATCGTTGCCTTCAGGTCTGGGAAAGCCTGGAAATAGTCGTCAAAATACTGTGTGACGTGCGCCAGCGGCTCCGGTTTTCCGGTTTCGTTGACATCGTTGAGCGGGTCGCGCATGAACTGCGCGACCTGATCAAGCTGCCGATCCACCAGAATCGTCTGGCAGAAATTGCGCACGAGTTCCTTGTTTTGCTCAACCGCCATCGTGAAACCCTTTCAGGCGAGCGCTTAGCTGCCCCCGAATTTCATCGGCGGAATCAGCCCCAGATCGATGAGCTGCGGGATTACGTCCTGGTTCGCCCAGCGTTCGATGATCTTGCCCTCGTCGTTGAAGCGGTAGGTCGAAATGCCACCCCAGTGATGCACCTTGCCCGTCGGCGCTTTGCCCATGAACGGCCCCTTGTGCGTGCCGTGCCAGTCGAGCAGCACCACCACCACGTCCCCGTCCGCGACCATGTCCTGAATTACGGTGTGACCATCAGGATAGGCGGCCTTCACGCCCCCGACACCCGCCTTGATCGCCTCGCTGCCGCCGATATAAGGGAACAGCGCATCGCCGTGATGCACGAACTCGGAGCACATCAGTTCATCGATCACCGAAACGTCGCCGTTGCCGATGACTTCATCATAGAAGCGCTGCACGCACGCCTTGTTTTGTTCAGGTGTAGACATGTGGGTTTCCTTTTGTCACTCAAATCTATCGTTAGGATGCGGACGATCAACCGAACTGCATCGGCAGAATGCCAAGCTGCTGGAACATCGACATGAAATCCTCGATCACCCAGCGCTCGACCATGATGCCGTTGTCGTCGAAGCGTGCGATCTGCGTCGCCGTCCATTCCAGAAACTTGAACGTCGGCTGCACGCCCATAAACTCGTTGACGTGCCGCGCCGTCACTTTCTGGTGGGTCATCACCTTGTCGCCCTCGGCGAAAATGTTGATGATCTCGATCTTCGCGTCCGGGAACGTCGCCTTGAAGCCGCCGATGCCTTGTAAATGAGCTTCGAGTCCTTCAGCGCGCGGCAGCAGCGACTTCGGCCCGTAGGTCACGAAGTTCGGAGCCATATACTGATGGATTTCTTGCAGTTGGTCATTGTTGGTGGCAAGAAAAAAGCGAATGACCGTGTTCTTGTTATGCTCTGGTGTGGTCGGCATAGCTTACACCTCTCGTTCGTTAGGCCAACACTCGTACAAACGAAATCCGTCGCTTCCGCTGGGGTTAGCGCCCCGGCCCACCGAACGGCGGCAGAATGCCCAACTGCTGGAACATACCGAGCATATCCCAGTAGCCGTGCGCCTCGATGATCTTGCCGTCCTTCAGGCGGAACATCATGTGCCCCGTCAGTTCGATTTTCTTGCCCGTCGCGGGCAGTCCCCGGAAGTCCGCCGTGTGCGTGCCAAAAACGTGGTAGCGAATCGCCGCCTTGTCGCCATCGGTATAAACCGCGTCGATCTGGTAGCGCAGGTCAGGGAACGAGCCATGCGTCGTATCGAGCCAGCGCGCTACGCTGTCCTGGCCGAGTTCCGCGCCGCCACCTTCCTGAAAGAAGATGTAGTTCTTGCCATAGAATTCGGGAATCCGATCTTTCGCGTAGGGGTTCCAGACTTCCTCGACCACTTTGCGAACGATTTCCTTGTTCGAGAGCGGCGTTTCCTTCGCATTAATCCGCTGGCCCGAATGGGCGGCAATCGGCGACCAGAACAGGTCGTATTCGTTCGTGCCATCACCGAAGATCGCGCCGCGCCCTTCGATCACCTTGCCGTTGCGCCAGCGGATCACGTGGATCACGTCGATGTCGAGCTTGGTGTAGGGGACGGTGCCCGTGCCTTCGCTGCCCGCGCGGAAGCCGACGTTGTGCGTCACGTCGCCCGAATATTCATCGGAAATCATGACAATGGTACGCTGCATATTGAAGCTGTTGTTCGAAAGCGCGCCGACCATTCCCATGAAGTTCAGGAAGCCGTCCAGCCCATAGTGCCAGCCGGATACGGCGTTATGGCCGGGAGCGAGCCAGCGCATATTGGGATCCCAGTATTTTTCCATCTCGGCGCGGTCACCGGACTCAATCGCGGCATAGGCGAGGTGGACGAGTTCTTCGGTTACATGAGGCATAGCTTATCCTCCAGAAAAACAGATAAATGATGGTCAACACGAATTACGTTGAAAACGCGCCGGGACGCAGGTTCATCCTGCCCGTCCGCGCTGGCGCGACCAATGGGACTTTTTCGAATGGAACACGCCTGACGTGATCCCCGCGCCGTCCCCTCTGTGATCGTAAAGCTGCTCGTCAAGACTGGTTCCGTATCTGCGCTGATGCCAACTCCTCGAATAAGCTCGAAATAAATAGAACGGGGTACGACAGCCGTGAGACTGCCTGCTCCCGTTCTAAACGGAGGATAGCCGACAATGGGTATCCACGATGTCAACCGTGATCGCCGGACAGCACGAATCACACAGGCAGCGTGAAATTCTGAGCGAGGCTGGCTCGCCCGGCGAGGTTGGCTCGCCATCACGAAGGTCATAGCTGACGATCATCAGGGTATTCACACATAAATCAGGTTCAGCAACGTCGTCTTTACGATGCGCGGACGAAGATTCAATACCTTAAGTCGTCAAAAGTGCTTATTTGGTGCCGTCCTTGTCTCCGGGAAACCGTAAATTAGTGTAACACAGAAACCGGGTTTGCACTCACGCGCTCCCGCTTGCAGCCGGGTCATCGCATCAAGATGCGATTGAAAGTCACACAGGGTCATCAGGAATCGTAGGGACGCGATCCATCGCGTCCGTTGTAGCGGACGGCATTCATGCCGTCCCTACGAAACCCCATTCACCTTTTATGACCCAAACGGAAATTTGATGCGATGACCCTGACGCTTGCAGTGAGGTCTTAGGAAACTCTCATGCCTTCGCCTCCGATTGATGTTAATATAACAATACGTATTAACAACAGGGAGAAGTAATCATGCCAGCGAAGAATGGACAGGGTGGCCGTTTCACCCAGAAGGAAGATCGTCAGGCCGAGCATATCGAGCAGAGCGAGCAGCAGCGCGGGCATTCGAAGGAAGATGCCGAACGCATCGCCTATGCGACCGTCAACAAGCAGAAGCACGAAAAGAAGAAAAGCAAATAAGCAGGAGCGAGAGGGAAAACCTCGCCACTGGCACCGGATTGGTCGCTCAGACGACCCCTTCGCGCTCGTCTGAGCGACTTATATCAGTGGTGAGTTTAGCGGGATTCAACCGCCTTCGCAGTTTCGCAGCGTCTCGTGTGGAAAGCTCAAATCATGCTGATTAAAAAAGACAGCCAAGGGAACCAGGTCGAGGTGACCTTTTCTCTCCCTTCATCGGTGCAGGGCGAGACGGTTTACCTCGTCGGCGATTTCAATAACTGGGACGAGAAATCGCATTTGATGCAGCGGAACGAGGACGGCAGTTTCGAGCTAACGCTCACGCTCGAAAAAGGCCGTGAATACCAGTTCCGCTATCTCGTCAATAACAACGAATGGCACAACGATTGGAAAGCGGATCGCTACGTTCCCAATCCCTACAGCGGTGACAATTCCGTCGTGGTGACGTAAGTCGCTTATGGACAGCAGTGTCCGCCAACAAGAGAAAAGAGAACGCGGAACGGACTGTCACCCCAGCCCGCTCCGCGTTTTTTGTTATCCGCCGTAAATGCGCTGTAGGGGCAGGTCTCAGACCTGCCCTTGAGGGAGAAAAACGATCCAACTTCGGCTGCTGTCGCCCCTCAGCCCCCTCCATAGGAGCGGGGCTGAGGGGAGGTTTGCTTTTCTCCCTTTTTCCCCGAACTTGTTCGGGCACCCGCTTGCGTGGGAGAAAGGGTCGGGGATAGAGGGTCTCTAGGGGCGTTCAACTGAATGCCCTTCTTTATTTCCTGATTTCCTTTGCGTCTTTGCGCCTTTGCGTTGAATCTTTTTCTCTACTTCCCCCACTGCCAGTCGCGCACTTCCGGCAAATCTTCCCCGTACTGCGTCACATACTGCTGATGCTCGATCAGCTTGAACTGAAGCGCCTGCTTGACGTGCGCCGCCTGTGGCCCGATTTCCGGCAGCGCGTCGATCACGCTCATCACCAGATGGAAGCGATCCAGTTCGTTCAGCACGACCATATCGAACGGCGTGGTCGTCGTGCCCTGTTCCTTGTAGCCGTGCACGTGGAAGTTCTCGTGATTGGTGCGCTTGTACGTCAGCTTATGCACCAGCCCCGGATAGCCGTGAAAGGCGAAGATCACGGGCTTGTTCTTGGTGAACAGGCTGTCGAACTCCTCGTCCTCTAACCCGTGCGGATGCTCGGTGTTCGACTGCAAGCGGAACAGGTCGATCACGTTGATCGTGCGGATTTTCAGGTTCGGGAACGCCTGCCAGAGATATTGCACCGCCGCCAGCGTCTCCATTGTCGGGATGTCGCCCGCGCAGGCCATCACTACGTCCGGCTCGGCGTCCTGATCATTGCTCGCCCACTCCCAGATGCTCAGTCCGGCTTTGCGATGCTTGACCGCCGCGTCCATGTCGAGCCACTGCCATGCGGGTTGTTTCCCCGCGACGATCACGTTGATGTAGTCGCGGCTGCGCAGACAGTGATCCGTCACCGAGAGCAGCGTGTTTGCGTCCGGCGGCAGATAAATCCGCGTGACTTCGGCTTTCTTGTTGGCGACAATATCGAGGAAGCCGGGGTCTTGGTGCGTGAAACCGTTGTGATCCTGCCGCCAGACGTGCGAGGTCAGCAGCAGATTCAGCGAGGCAATCGGTCGCCGCCAGGGGATGTGCCGGGTCACGCCCAGCCATTTGGCGTGCTGGTTGAACATCGAATCGACGATGTGAATGAACGCCTCGTAGCTCGAAAAGAAGCCGTGCCGCCCGGTCAGCAGATAGCCTTCCAGCCAGCCCTCGCATTGATGCTCGCTCAGGACTTCCATCACCCGACCATCCGGCGAGACGTGATCGTCGTAATCATAGACTTCCGCTGTCGAGGTGCGGCTCGTCACGTCCCACAGCGCCGTCAGGCGGTTCGATGAAGTCTCATCGGGGCCGAACACACGGAAATTGCGCTGCTCGTCGCTCATCGTCAGCACGTCGCGCAGGTATTGACCGAGTACCCGCGTCGCTTCACCCTGAGCGCCGCCCGGCTGCTTGACTTCGACGGCGTAGTCGTTGATGTCCGGCAGTTCGAGCGCTTTCAGCAGCAGGCCGCCGTTGGCGTTCGGGTTCGCGCTCATCCGGCGTTCGCCTTTGGGAGCCAGCGCCGCGTACTCCGCCTGAAACTTGCCCTTCTCATCGAACAGTTCTTCCGGCTGATAGCTTTTCATCCAGTCGTCGAGGATGCGGATGTGCTCCGGCTTATCCATGTCCTCCATCGGCACTTGATGGGCGCGGAACGTCCCCTCAATTTGCTGTCCATCGACTACTTTGGGGCCTGTCCAGCCCTTCGGCGTCTGCATGATGATCATCGGCCAGAGCGGGCGCTGCTGAAAGCCGTTCGTGCGCGCGTCCTGCTGAATGGCGCGGATTTCTTTCAGCACCTCGTTGAGCGTTGCTGCCATCAACTGATGCGCCGCTTCGTGATCCGCGCCGTCGCTGCGCACCCAGTAGGGCTTGTAGCCGTAGCCGCGCATCAGCAGGTCGAGTTCATCCGGCGGGATACGCGCCAGTACCGTCGGCCCGGCGATCTTGTAGCCGTTCAGGTGCAGAATCGGCAGCACCGCACCGTCATGTACCGGATTCAGGAACTTGTTGCCATGCCATCCGGTCGCTGCTGGCCCGGTTTCCGCTTCGCCATCACCGACGACGCAGGTGACGATCAGATCAGGGTTATCGAAGGCCGCGCCGTAAGCGTGCGCCAGCGAATAGCCCAGTTCGCCGCCCTCGTGAATCGATCCCGGCGTTTCCGGTGCGTCGTGCGAGGGGATGCCGCCGGGGAACGAGAACTGCTTGAACAGCCGCTTCAGCCCGATCTCATCTTCGGAGATGTGCGGGTAAACTTCGCTGTACGTCCCTTCGAGGTAGGCGTTAGCGACCATCCCCGGCCCACCATGCCCCGGCCCACAGATGTAGATCATGTTGAGGTCGTTCTCGTTGATCAGGCGGTTGAGGTGGACGTAGATGAAGTTCAGGCCGGGCGTCGTGCCGAAGTGACCGAGCAAACGCGGCTTGATCTGCTCGCGCTTGAGCGGCAACTTGAGCAGCGGGTTGTCGTACAGGTAAATCTGCCCGACCGACAGATAATTGGCGGCGCGCCACCACGCATCCATCCTGCGCAGCAAATCCGGCGCGAGTGTTTCCACGTGATCAAGCTGAATCATCCCAGTAACTCCTTGACCGTCTGAGCGATTTGAAGTTCTTCGTCGGTATGGATCACGCGGACGTGAACGCGGCTTTCCGCCGATGAAATGTTGTCGGCATTGGCGTCGTTCTGCTCGCTGTCCAGCCTGATTCCCAGAAATTCCAGCCCTTCACAGATGCGCGCGCGCACCGCCGCCGAGTTTTCGCCAATTCCACCCGCGAATACCAGCGTATCCAGCCCGCTTAACGCAGCGGCATAAGCGCCGATCATCTTCCTGGCGCTGTAGCAGAACAGGCTGACCGCTTCTGCCGCCTGGGTATCCGCCAGTTCCCGCCCCAGTAAGTCGCGCATGTCGGCGCTCGCTTCCGAAACGCCCAGCATCCCCGACTCGAAGTTCGCCATTTGATAAAACTGCTGTGGCGACATATTTTCGGTTCGTGCCAGATAGACCGCCGCGCCGGGATCGATGTCGCCCGTGCGCGTGCCCATCACCAGCCCCGCCGTCGGCGTGAAGGCCATGCTCGTGTCGATGCTTTTGCCATCCCGTACAGCCGCCATGCTCGCGCCATTGCCGAGGTGCGCCAAGATCACGCGACCGCTCGCTTCGTCAGGGGAAATCCGCTGGAGTTCGCTCATCAGATACGTGTACGACAGGCCGTGAAAGCCGTAGCGCTGCACCCCCTGACGAAAATAGCGCCGGGGGATCGGCAGCAGCCGGGCGACTATCGGCATGTCGCCGTGAAACGCGGTGTCGAAGCAGGCTGCCTGCCTGAGCTTGGGAAACTGCTGCTGAATCGCGCGGATAATGGCGATTTCGCTGGGCAAATGTTCGGGATCATACGGCGTGATCCGTTGGAGATAGTTCAGCAGCGCATCGCTGATCCAGGAAGGCTGCCGATAGCGCTCGCCGCCGTGAACGATACGATGCCCGACGCCGACCAGATCGTCGAGGCTGGTTTTCGCCTTCAGCCTGTCGAGCAGCGGTGCGATCACCGCCCCGTGATTCGTGGCTTCCAGCGGCGTTTCCTCTTTGCTGTTGGTGCGGTGATCGACCAGCCGGAGCGTCGAACTGCTGGAGCCGATCCGCTCGACCTGACCGGAATACAGTCGTTTAACAGGTTCGCCGTCCTCAAAGAGGGCGAATTTGAGCGACGACGAGCCGCCGTTGAGCGTCAGAATAGACGACATGCGCATGTCCTCCGGGCAATCATTTTATTATGACGCAAATTACAGAGGATGCTATCAAATCGAGAAGAATTATCCGATTCTTAATCTACGGCGCACTAGGTCGTGGCTGTAGGCGCAACTACTTCGTACAATTCCAGTACAGGCCGACCCGCGAACGTGTCTGGCGGCAGCGTGCCGGAGCGGGCATGACCTTCGCGGAATGCCGGCGATTCTGTCCATGCCTTGAAATGCGCTTCACTCTCCCAAAAGGTCATCACCACGTAAGGGTCGGTCGGGTTCTTCGGCTTGAGCAGGTGAAACGAGACAAACCCCGGCATCTGATCGACTTGTCCGGCGCGGCTGCCGAAGCGCTCTTCAAACGCAGCGGCGTGCTCAGGGTTAACGGGGATACGGTTGCAGGTGACGAACATAACAGTTCTCCTAGATCGGAACGCGGTCAAATTCGGTCAGATCATGCAGGAGATAATCCGGCTGCGCGGCTTCCAGTTCACCCGGCTCGCAGAAGCCGGTCTCAACGGCGACCGCCACCGCGCCGACCGCCCGCGCACAGGCAATATCGGCAGGTGTGTCGCCGACCACGATCACGTCCTGCGGTAGAAACGGCGTGTGGTAATACTCGGTCGCGCGGGCAATCGCCAACGCGGGCAGCCGATTGCGATCAATCGACTCGTTGCCGAACGCGCCAATCGGGAACATGGCCGGATCGAAGCCCGCTGCGCGCAGCTTCACTTCCGCTGATCCCGGCACATTTCCGGTGACAATGCCGAGCGCCACATCCGGGCGTGCGTGCAGCGCCTTGATCAGTTCATGCGCGCCGGGCATGACAATCATCTCGAAATCCGGCAGGATATTGCCCAGGTGCCGCGCCATCGCCTCGCTGTAGATCGGCATCTGCCGCTCGATTTCCGTGTGGCTGATACCCTGGACGGTGAGCAGTTCAGCCAGCGTTTGCCAGTCGGTTTTGCCGCCGAATTTGTGCGCGTGCAGCGCGCCGACCGTGCCAAAGACTTCCAGCATCGCCAGCCGATTGGCCTCGCGGCCTGCGCCTCTGGTCAGCAGCAGCGTACAGTCGATGTCAAAGAGAATCAGCCGCATGAATTTGTCCCTGTGAATTTGTCTGGTGACAGGGTAACGCAGTCACAGCAGAAATTCGAGAGCCAACTCCAGATGTACAGGGTCATCGCATCAAAATGAGCTTGAAAGTCACACAGGGTCATCAGGAATCGTAGGGACGCGATGGATCGCGTCCGTTGTAGCGGACGGCATTCATGCCGTCCCTACGAAACCCCGGTCACCTTTTATGACCCAAACAGAAATTTGATGCGATGACCCTGCCAGACGTATCGAGGCGCCATGTTATACTTATGCCGATTCAACAGGAATGTGAGTATGACTATCGCTAAAGCCGCTGAACAAGTACAAATATATATCAAAACCTCTGCGATCAACTTGAACCGTACTTTATTGGTTTTAGGCGTGATTGTAGTACTCGCCTTTGGCGTTCGCCTCCTGACCTTTGATCGTTACCTGCCTTTTCTGGACTATAACGACGAATCGAATATGTATCTGTTGGCTCGTGACTGGCGGGGTGTTGAAGCTGTTCCTGTTGTGCCAGAGTGGTTAGCTGGGTATCCGCCGTTATACATCTGGGTCAATATGCTTGTCCAGGAAGCAGTTGAAGCGCATTGGCCGCGCCCCTGGATTTTCCCCTCAGAATACTTTTACTATACACGCCTGCTCTCGGCGATCTTCGGAGGCTTAACGGCGTTTGTGATCATGCTGCTGGGTTGGGAATTAGGCGGTTCGATTGCAGCGGCTTTCGCCGGAAGTGTTTGGGCGCTGTCGCCTTTGGTTGTGAATTACAACAGTCTGGCTATTCCTGATCCATTGGTGTATCTGGCTTGTGCGCTGGCGCTTGTAACAGCCATTCGCGCCTGGAAGACCAGATCCCCGCTTTGGCTGCTGGGCAGCCTGGTCGCAGGAATCATCGTGACTTATGCCAAATACGAGGCGGTTTTTGCGTTGATCCCTTGTGGGCTGACGCTGCTCGTGCTCTTGTTCCAGCAGCCACGCCGATGGCTACGCTGGTTGGTCGTTTATCTAGCGGTTGGCTTGCTGACGGCAGCTTACCTGATTTTCGGTTATGGGGCGTTGAACCTGAACAACCGCGAAGCTGCCAGTGTGCGTGGCGGGTGGCTATCTAACATTCTGATGCTCAGAAGTCACCTGAAC